>CAIWCL010000357.1 GCA_903911205.1 uncultured bacterium | reverse complement strand
TCGCGAAGACTTCGTAACGGGTGAGGTTCTGTCCACCGCTCGTGACGTTCGTCGCGACGACGGAGTAGTTGACGAAAGCCGCCGAGGCGACGCCAGAAACCGCGAGGCCGAGGCCGGCCGCAATCATTCCAGTCTTCATTGAAATGTCTCCCAATTCTTCTGCGTGCTCGTCGAGGATAAGCACAGCACTCTCCCTCAGAGTTGCGCGGCCCTTACCGCGTCCTCATCCCTCGAGACAGAAGATAGAACAGGAAGAGACCATGTCAAGGAATCGGAGATGAAGATCGTGCGTGGGAAAGTGCCCACTTTGGTTCTCGGTCGTCCTAAACGGAACTCATCCCTGTTCTGAGCGTGCCAAGGCGGTTTTTGAAAGTCGGCCTCGCAAGAGAAGGGCCGAGGAATTTTCCACGTTGACACCCTGAATGGTTCCGATCAGTCGCTCAGCGGCCTCGCGTGTACCGACAATCGCCTCATCAAGGTCGATCGCGACGATCAAATCACCCTTCGTGCGGCCGATCGCCTGGAGCCCGGCTTTTGGTCGCGCTCCCGCGGCCTGTCGCCGCGCCCAACGCACCTCGACGTTTTTCGAGGCGGGGTGCGCATGGGTGTGCCCTTGCTCCTGTCGTTGCTCCTGCCCGTGCGCATGTTCGTGGTGATGCCCTCCCGTGGAGGCCCCAGCGATCGAGAGCGAAAGCCGTGAATCGCCCGTGCTTTCCACGCTTTCGACGGCCGCTGCCGCGTTGTGATCACGGATTTCCTCCACAAGGACCTCGACTTCGCGCCCAACCCACTCTGCGTGCACGCGTGCGCTGATTTCCGTCTGGAGATCGAGCAAGAGGTTGTTTCGGAGTTTCTTTGTCTCCGTCGGAACGTCATCCTCAAACCGATCAATCGCGACCGTTCCGGGCCGCGGCGAGTACTTGAAGATGAAGTTGTTCTTGAAGGGTACAGCCTTCAAAAGTGACACGGTTTCTGCGAAGTCCTGGTCGGTTTCGCCGGGGAATCCCACGATGATGTCGCCGGCGATCGTGCAGTCGGGTAGTTTCGTCCGCACCCGATCGATGAACTCAAGGTACTCCGCGCGGGTGTAACCTCGGTTCATCGCCTTCAAAATCCGGTCTGAGCCCGACTGTGCGGGCACGTGGAGGTAGCGGCAAATCCGCGGGCAGCGTGCCATGACGTCGAGGATGTCATCGCCAAAGTCCCGGGGGTAACTCGTCACGAAGCGGAGGCGCTCAAGCGCGGAGATTTCGTCATGGATCCGCTCGAGGAGACGCGCGAAGGTCGTCGTCTTGCCGTCGGAAGGAACGGGCTGGCGGAACGCCGCAAGTCCTGGTCCTACCTGGGGTTGTTCACGTCCTTCAGAATCGACCGCGAGACCATGCGTGTAGCGATAGTGGTTGACGGTTTGCCCGAGGAGCGTGATCTCGAGAACCCCGGCCTCGACCAAGCGTCGGCACTCTTCAACGATCGAATCAGGTGGGCGATGGACTTCCGCGCCGCGGGTGTTCGGTACCACGCAATACGTGCAGAACTTGTTGCATCCGCGGGTGATGCGCACGTAGGCCGCCCGGCGTTCCGCTCCGGGTTCCGTCGGCTCAAAGGCGCGAGAGAGGTCGAGGAGCTCGAGGTGATCTTCCGCGGCAGCAAGCGTGGCGGAGCGACGGGACTTGTTGCCCGCGAGGGCGATGCGCTCCTCGCGCGCGGCGCCTTCTGCGCGGCGCACGTTGTCGATGAGAGCCGGGAGTCGATCGAGTTCGCCTGGCCCGCAGAGAAGATCGACCTGCGGGAAGCGGCGAAGCATGTCGGCTCCATCGCGTTCAGCCATGCAGCCGAGGACACCGAGGATGACGTGCTCGCCTGCTTTCTTCCGCATGCCGACGAGACCGAGGCGCGAATATGCCTTGTTTTCAGCCTGTTCCCGCACCGAGCACGTGTTGTAGAGGACGACATCCGCCGTCTGGAAGTTCTCGGTGAATCGGTAGCCGAGGCTCCGGAGATGGCCGCGTACGAGCTCGCTGTCGAGTTCGTTCATCTGGCAGCCAAAGGTCTCGAGGTACACGGTGGGGCCGGCGGACGGTGTCGGAGCAGACATGGGGTGGACAGAGTAGGGGATCGCGAGCGTTGGGACCGCCACGGCTCGCGGGAGAATCGCGAAGGCGTGCGTGGAAATACGTCATTGCCGTACTCGCCGCGCGCCACGCCTTCGCGCGCTCCTCGTTACCTCGCGCACTTCTCCACCCAGCGCAAAGAAAATGCCGATAATCGACGCCATGCTTCGGATGTCGCATGGCTTGATCCTTTCCGTACTCGCACTGCTCGTGATGGGCGTTGTGATGGTGAATTCGGCGGGCTTGAGTGTGCCGCCGGATCCCGCACTCGTCGAGTCGGGTGCGATGAGTCCTCGGAGTTTCGAGCGCGCGGAACGCCTCTACGACGGGGGTATCACCGTCGATAAGGTCTTCTACGGTCGATCGGCGATTCTCGCTGTCTTGGCACTCGGAGGCATGTGGATCGCGTCGCGCGTTGATCTTGAGAAGATCTTCGCGAGGCAGGGCGCACTTTCGCCGGTGCCCTGGATTCTTGGCGCGTCCGTTGTTGGGCTGTTGCTCACGCATGTCCCGGGCATTGGGCGTGAAGTGAATGGCGCATCGCGTTGGATCGGTCCGGCGTGGCTTGGCTTTCAACCGAGCGAACTCGCGAAGTGGGGTTTGCTCGGCGTCGCCGCATGGTTCTGTGTGTACCACCGTGATCGACTCGCGTCCTTCAAGCGCGGCTTTGTGCCGGCGTTCTGCGTATTGGCGCTCATTGTCGGTCTGATTGCGATGGAAGATCTCGGTACCGCGGCGCTGCTTTTCACCACCTGCATGGCGGTGCTTCTCGTCGGCGGGATGAAGTGGTGGCACATCGGCCTTCTCATTCCGGTTGGGCTTCTCGGTGCGGTTGCCGCGATCATCACGAGCCCGTATCGCGTGAATCGCCTCATCGCATATCAGAACCCGTGGCAAGACCCGGAAGGCATCGGCTATCACATCATTCAGTCGATGAGCGCGATCGCGGGCGGTGGGCTCGCAGGTCACGGCCTTGGCAACGGATTGCAGAAGTTCGGATATCTGCCCGAAGATACGACCGACTTCATCTTCGCGATCATCTGCGAGGAACTTGGCATTGTGGGCGCGTTTGCGGTGGTTGCGCTCTTCGCCATGCTGCTCTGGTGCGGACTCTCGATCGTGACCCGCGGCGCGAATCGCGCAGACGCGGATCGCATCGTTCCGCCGCTTTCACGCTTGTTCGGCCTCGGAATCTTGCTCACGATCGGCTTGCAGGCGTTGATCAACCTGCTTGTTGTCACGGGCCTCGCGCCAACGAAGGGTATCGCGCTTCCGTTCTTGTCGAGCGGTGGATCGGGATGGGTCGCAACCGGCATCTCGGTGGGGCTCCTTCTCTCGATCGATCGCTGCGCGCGTCAACGCGAGGCGGAACTCGGGATCGATGTTGATGCGACCGAATCGGCGCGCGATGAAGGTGTCGTCGCGGCATGAGTGAGGGAGCGAGTCGCATGGATGTGAACAGCCCGCGTGCGAGCATCGTGCTCGCTGGCGGCGGTACGGGTGGCCATATATCCCCTGGTATCGCAATCGCCGAAGCACTGCAAGAAGTTGCGCCTGAGTTTGATCGTGTCTTTGCATGCTCAACGCGCGCGGTCGATGCGCGCATGCTTGAACATGTCGGTGCAGATTTCACGCCGATCGAGGCAGAAGGTCTGTCGATCAAACCTGCAAAGTTCCTGCGCTTTGCGCGAGCGTTTCTCGCGGGGCGCGCCGCGGCGCGTGCGTTGCTTGAGCGTCGACGCGCGTGTGCGGTGATCGCGCTTGGAGGCTACGTCACTGGCCCTGTGGTGGATGCGGCACGCAAACTCGGGATTCCAGTGCTCCTCGTGAATCTCGATGCGACTCCGGGAAAGGCAAATCGCTGGGTTGCTCGACACGCGCGCCGCATTTTGACCGCGTGCCCAACGCCTTCACGGCCGGACTTCGCGGAACGCATCGTGGGAATGCCTGTGCGGCGCGCGGCGGTTGCGTCGCTTCCTCCACGCGAGGCGCGCGAAAGGCTGGGACTTGAGCCTGGGCTGCACACCCTGCTCGTCACGGGTGCGTCGCAAGGGGCAGCGAGTTTGAACGATCTCTTGCGCTTGCTGCTCGAGCAAGAACGCGCAGCATTCGGTGGCTGGCAAGTGCTTCACCTCGTCGGAAACGCCGATGCAGCACCGATCGAAGCGGCGTATCGCGCGGCGAGTGTGCGCGCGCGCGTGGTGCCGTTTCTCCATGAAATGGGACTCGCTTGGGGTGCCGCTGATCTCGCGCTTTCGCGGGCAGGCGCGAACTCAGTCGCCGAGGCGCTCTTGAATGCGGTGCCGACGGTATATGCGCCGTATCCCTACCACGCGGATCTGCACCAGAAGTGGAACGCGCAACCATCGCACGATGAGGGCATCGCCATGCTCTGCGACGATCTGATTGATGCCGCGCGCAATCGATCGACGCTCGGCGCGGCGCTCGTCGCACTCATGACCGATCAGGTTCGCCGTGACGCGATGCGCGTCAAACTACTCGCGCGCCCTCGTGAGCATGCGGCGCATGACATCGCCCGCGTGGCCGTCGAGTTGGCGAATGCCTCGGCAGGTTGAACGGCACTGTCAGGCGCAACTCCAATGACAGTGAGTTCTCGCGAAGAGTTCTCGCGAAGTAGGTTGTACGCGCAATGTCGTGCAGTCTCATGCCACGCTTGCCAACCACTCTGTCAGCAACTCGATGGTGTGTTCGAGATCATCCTTGTCGACCATCTCGGTCGTGGTGTGGATGTAGCGAGTGCCGGTGACGATCGCGACGCAGCGCGCACCCACGCCTGCACGTTGGATCGCTGCGCCATCCTGCCCGCCGCGCGGAAGAATGCACTTTTGATGCGGGATTCGGTGCTTGCGCGCGGTTGCGCAGAATTCTTCGACCAGCGCGTGATCAGAGATCATCGACGAATCCTGCACCATGATTCCCGCGCCGAGTCCTTGCTTTGTGACGCGCTGGTTGTCAGGGACGCCCGGCGTGTCGCAGGCAAGCGTCACGTCGAGTCCGATGCCCACATCCGCCTTTGCTGCGTAGGCTGCGGTCTGCGCGCCGCGCAAACCAACTTCTTCTTGTGTCGTAAATGCCGCGACGATTTCGCACGCATGGCCGCCCTTTTTCTTCGCAAGGCGACGGCAGCACTCGATGGCGATAAAGCACGCGAGACGATTATCAATTGCCTTCGAAACGAGCTTCTTTGGCGTCTCAAGGAACGGCGTGTCGAGCACGACAAAGTCGCCGATTTCAACCGACTTTTTCACTTCCTCGGCATCGCGGCCGAGATCGATGAAGAACTCTTCCACGCCCGGGACTTTGGTGCGTTCCGCTTCACTCGAGATGTGAATCGGCTTGCCGCCCGGATTCATCACGCCCTTGAAGTCGCCCTTCTTCGTGCAGACCAAGACGCGCGATGCGAACAGGTTGCGCGTGTCGAAGCCGCCAGCTGCGTTCACCCAAATCATTCCTGCATCGTCGATGTGGCGAACGAAAAATCCGATTTCATCCATGTGCGCGGCGAGCATGACGCGCGTGACTTTCCCCTTCGCCTTTCGCGTTGGCTTGCGCGTGCAGATATACGAGCCCATCGCATCGGTCTCACGCCCGTCGAAGAGGCCCTTCGTTTCGCGATCGATCAGTGTGCGGACGCGTTCTTCACGTCCGGGGACGCCTGGGGTTTCGCAGAGACGGCGGAAGAGGTCGATGTCCATGGCCATGGTTCACTCCGGCGGATGAGTTGCGTTTGTCTGTGGGTGCGAGAGGCAGTCCCGCAGGGGCGGGATGGTATAGGATCGCGGTCATGATGTTCGATACCCCACTTCGCGAGGAACACCGTGCATTCGCAGCGAAAGACGCGGCTCGGCGTGCGGAGCGCGCGCAGACGTCGCGCGGCGCGGCGCAGGGCGTATCAGTGGCGCGGCGTGAGGTTGAGATCGAGTATCTCCCGTTCGGTCCGGCAGATGCGTCGGGTGCGCCAACATGTGAGGTCGTTGCGCAATACGCGGAAGTCGAACTGGAGTATGCGGCGATTCGGTCGGGTGTTGCGCTTGTCGATTGTCCCGAGCGCGCGACACTCGTCGTGACAGGCAAAGACCGGGTCGACTTTGTGAATCGACTGGTGACACAAGACATCGCAAAACTTGCAGATGGCGGTGTGACGCGAGCGTTTTTGACGAATCGCAAGGGGCGGATCGATGCCGACCTCGTCATCGCGCGACTCGGGGACGCGCTGCTCATGGACACGCTCGCGCACGATGTTGCGCCACTTCAAGACGCGCTCGAGAAGTTGCATTTCTCGGAAGACGTCGCTTTCGTCGCTCGGGCGGGGACGCATGCGCGACTTGCGCTGCACGGACCCAAGGCCGAAAGCGCGCTCAAAGCGTTGGGATTGAAGGCCTCAGGATCGACGGCCTCAGGATCGACGGCATCAGGATCGTTCAATACAACGTTGCATGCGGCATCAAATCCGACAGGCGCGCCCGCCGTGGCGGCGGATTCCTGGCGTGCGCCGCTTGGCGAAACGCACGCGGACATTTGGCGCATCGAAGAGTTCGGTGTTCCGGGTTTCGCGCTCTCGGTTCCCTGTGCGCAGGCGGCGAGCCTTTGGCGTTCACTCGTCACATTCGGGGCTCGGCCAGCAGGTTGGTTTGCGACGAACACGGCGCGCCTGGAAGCAGGAACGCCGTATTTCCGCATTGATTTCGGCCCCACAAATCTTCCTGCAGAAACGGGTGTACTCGCGTCGCGGGTGTCGTTCACCAAAGGCTGCTATCCGGGACAGGAAGTCGTCGCACGGATGCAGCACCTTGGGAAGCCGAAGCAGATGCTTGTGGGATTGCGCATCGAGGCGGATCTGCTTCCCGTTGCGGAGGCTCAGGTATTCATCGGTTCGAACGAGACTGCAACGACGGATGCGATCGCGCTCGGAGATCAAGTTGGTGTGGTCACATCGAGCGGGATCGCGCCCATGCTTGGCGCCGTGCCGGTTGCGTTCGCGATGATCGCATCGAGCGCGTACGCCGATGGAACAAAGGTCCTTGTGAATGCGGAAGGTTCGCAGGCGCCCGCGACGGTTGGTGGTCTTGATTTCCTTTCGCGTGCAGCGCACTCCTCTGAGGGATCGCCTGTTGCAGGAAGTGAATCGTGATGGACTCGAGTGTGGCCGCAACCGAATCGGTCTTCGACTTTCGATCCACGGAGTTCCTCCTCGTTGCGCTCGGAGTGGTCATGACGATCGCCGTGCTCGTCGCTGGAATCTGGCTCTTTCGTGCGGCAAGCCGCGAACATCGTGTGCAGTTGGAGCGCGAGCGACGCGAGCGCGAGAAGCAGTCTCAAGAGAAGCAGTCTCAAGAGAAGCAGTCTCAAGAGGAGCAGTCTCAAGAGAAGCAGTCTCAAGAGAAGCAGTCTCAATCGGAGTCGCAGCCGTGAAAGCGCATGTGGAACTTTGTGAAGTTGGTCCGCGCGATGGACTTCAGAACGAGAAGCAGATCGTGTCGGTTGAGGACAAGTTGCGCTTCATCGCGCTGCTCGCGCGTGCAGGTTTTCGCGAGATTGAGGCGACGAGCTTTGTGAGTCCCAAATGGGTTCCGCAGTTGGCCGATGCGGAAGAAGTATTGCCTCGTGCCATCACTGCGCATCCCTCGACACTCTTTTCCGTGCTGGTGCCGAACGAGAAGGGACTTGAGCGAGCGCTTGCGTGTGGGGCTCGCAAGGTGAGCGTCTTCACGGCCGCAAGTGAGGGTTTCACGAGAAAGAACATCAACGCGACGATCGCTGAGTCAATCGAGCGATTCGCACCCGTCGTGCGCCGTGCGCACGAAGTCGGAGTGGTCGTTCGAGGTTACGTGAGTTGTGCGGTTCAATGTCCGTACGACGGCCCCATCGCGCCTGATGCGGTGCGTCAGACGTGCGCGATGCTCGCGGATATTGGCGTTGATGAACTCGATCTCGGCGACACGATTGGAGTTGCGCACGCGGACGAAATTGCGCGGGTAATCGAGGCCTGCGCGGTCGTGCGGCCGATCCATGAACTCGTGGTTCATCTCCACGACACGCAAGGGCGCGCGCTGGACTGTGCGCGTCGCGCGTTGGAACTCGGCGTGCGCCGTTTTGACGGTTCCGCTGCCGGAATTGGCGGATGTCCATATGCGCCTGGTGCACGCGGCAACATCGCAACCGAAGCACTGGTTGAACTTTGCGAGTCGCTTGGTTACTCGACGTCCATCGATCGCATCGCGCTCGGTGAGGCTGCGCGATTCATCACCGGCGTACTCGCGGCGCCGCCATCCAATGGCACGAATTGATGGACTGCGCGGTTTTCTTGGGCCGATCGGCCTGCGTGATGCGCAATCGTCCAAGCCGTGACGGGCTCGTTTGCAAGGTGGTAGTAGGGTGCATGGTCGACGATGCGATGGACGCGCGCCGTATCGCCCTCAAGCACAACCGCGTGCGGTTTTCCGGGGAAACCGAACGAGCCTGTGTTGACGACACGGAGGCCGCCGATGTCTTTGACGAAAGCGCGATGGCTGTGTCCGACGAGCATGGTGCCTGCGCGCGGCGCGAATCGTTCCGCCCAGCCCGCGGCGAGTGCTGGGAAACGCGTCCAATAGAAGAGTACCGAGAGGACACGATGTGGCCGTATGGCCATGTTGGCGAGGGTCGAGACATGCGCGCCTTCGCCCATCGTGCGCCACTCCGCGAGCGAGGCTTCGCGTGCGGCCGCGAAACGCGCGGCGTCTTCCGCCATTCCTGCGGGTGTCGCGTTGAGTGCTTTCACATAGGTATGCCGCATGCTTGCGGCATAGGGCGACCAAGGCGCAATCGCGGGATGAAACGCATCGCCATGTGTGATGTAGATCGCATCATCGGCAAGGGTGAGTGATCGCACATCACTTACGAACGCATCGTGATTTCCGGCGATCAAATCGAGGCGGATACCGCGCGAAAGGCAGAGGTCGCGGAAGAGATCGAGTTCAAGTTCGGCATCGCGCTGGAAGCGTGCGTGATGAAGTTCCGCAGCATCACCGTTCACAATCACGCGATCGAATTGTGCGACCATTGCCTCAAATGCACGCGCGCTTCGCGCTCCGCCGGGACGACCGAGGTGCAGATCGCTCAAGATGAGCGTGCGCTGCATCGATGGCGGTGGGGAGGAATGTGAACGAGCCCGAGGCATGAGAACGTTCTGAGCAACGGAGAGAGAGTCGGGAGGAGAATGCCGCGCGAACGGTCCGGAGCAAAGCGTTGTCGAAATTACAGGTGATGAACCGCAGACGCTCTCGGAAACTCACCTGAACACCGGACCGAGTTCTGCCATCGGCTGTTCGCGCTGATTGGATGAACACCTGAGCGAGAGCACGCGAGTTTCACCCGCTCGACCCCGGACTTCGGCGATTTGGGCCGAAACAGATCTGATCTTTGCCGAGTCTTTTTGCCTCAAGGGCGCGCTTATCCGCGAGTGTCAGCAGTCCCTCTGCGTCGATGGCGTCTCGATCCCACGGGAAGACCGCGCAACCCGCCGAAATCGTTACCGGGCCAGGTCCTGAATCAGCGAGCGCCGGAAGCTGAAGTCGGCGCACGGCATCGCGACAGCGTTCGGCGATGTCTTCGACGTTCTCGGGAACACCCGAGCCACCGCGTCGCGGAGGATTTGGGTCACAGAAAACGACGACAAACTCATCGCCGCCCATACGGAAGACGAGGTCGCCCGCGCGAATCGAATCGCGGAGCGCGGCGATCGACTCACGAAGTACTTCGTCACCGGCGGGATGCCCGTAGCGGTCGTTGTAGATTTTGAAGTCGTCGATGTCGAAGTACATCAGACTCACGAGTCGACGTTCGGCACGTGCGCGCTCGAGAATTGCAGGCAGCATCGTTGCAAGCGCGCGGCGATTGAGCGCGCCGGTGAGTTCGTCAACCGTCGCGAGGCGGTGAAGTTCGGCGTGTGTTGCTTCGAGATCGAGCCATTCCGCAAGCCAGACCGACCACAACGCGAGACGTTCCGCGTCGATCGTTCGCGAGAGCAGCACGCCGTGAAACGCCTGCGCGCCAAGCACCGGCGCTTCGAAAACTCCGGCACGATCGCGTGCGATAGCGCCTTCCTCGCCGAGTCGAGGTGGTGACGCGAGCCGAATGTCCTGCGTCTTGAGGAGATGGCGAATGAGTACGAGCGCGACGTCTCGGACGGGTTTACGACTTTGCAGTGCACGAAGGAGCGCGCGATCTCGCAACGCGATGATTTCTTCGATCTGCGCCGCGTCGAACTTCGGCTCGGATTCTCCCGCCGCTGTGAACGATGGCGCGAGGGACGCGGGAATAGCCGCGGGTGCGGACACGGGAACAGATGCGGGTGCGGACACCGGCGCGCTCGGCCGCGCGGCCGAATGTGCCGCAGGTCTCTCTGCAGCATGGTTCACCGGATGCATCGCGGGCTTCGCCGCGGATGGCTCGCGTGGAAGCGCGGAAATCGGTGGCGGCGTCTCTCGCTCTTTCTCGTGCAACTGTGCTTGTTCACGTTCTTGGGCTCGCTCGAGCTGCGGCGACATGGAGGTTCGATCGGTCGCTTTGGGCGCGTCTTCGATGGGCGACTCTGGATGCGCGTGGGCATTGGCGCGCGCCCGTGCGATCATCGAATCGACGACGCGTGCGGAATCGTTGCGCCGGAATGTTTCGATATCGACTCCCGAAGCGTCCACAGTCTTTCCGCGTGGGAAGTCTGTCAGCCCCATCGAAGCGAACACCTCGATGACATCTTCGGCCGTCGCTGGAATCGGAATCGTGTCCTCGAAACCTTCGGCGATTGCCGCGGCGCTTTGCTCGTCACCGCGTGGATAGAGCAGCACGATTGCGAGCGATTTGTCGGCACTTTCGATCGCGCGAAGCGCGTCGGTGGAGGAGTAGCCGTCACACCCAGCGACGAAGGCGACGGCCACGATGGGTTCGCGGTCGCCAGCGATGCCGATCTCGGCGATTGCTTCGAAGAGATTCGGTGATTCGGAAACGGCGTCGATGTGCTTCCGAGTGAGTGAAGCAAACTCGCGGACTTCCGGCGATGTTCCAACAACGAGGAGTCGTCCGCGCGGACGTCGACGCGGCGAAGGTGAAGAGGATTGCGCACTCATCGTTCGCCTCCTCGCGGGCCACCAGCTCCGCGCGGCGGGGGCGCATCATCGGATTGGTCGTCATTCATCAACATCGCGAGCTCTTCGTGCGTGATCCGCACGGCGCTCGGCGCGGGCTCTTCCTCAGGCTCGGTCGCGTCATCGATGTGATCGTCGCCACGGAAGCGTCGCTCGATCTCATCGAGATCGCGATCGGTGACGCCCACATCATGCGCCTTGGCGGATGGGCTTTCCGTGTTGTGAAGTTCGTCGTGCAGCGCGGAAAACGCCGTTCCTTCTGCGATCTTGAGCGTGGGTGCTTCACGTCGTGTTGGCGAAACTCCGCGGACTGGCTCCGGCTTGGTCTCAAGATCCATCTGAGCCGTCTGGCCTGTGCCGGGTTCAGTTCGGGGCTGGGCGGCAGAGATCAGCACCGCGAGATCGCCGTGGAACACCCACGTCGAGACGTGGGGCAGTCGGTTTCGAATCGCGTTGAACAGCGGATTGAGGTCTTGGATGTCGACTTCGGCAGCGATGAACGCCGTCGACGCGCCGGAAAGCGGCTTGCGTGCGTTGACCTCGCGCCAAACGACGGCGGCCATTGCGAAGAGCGGATGACCGATAAGTTCGACTTCACAACCTGAATTGTGGATCGATTCGCGAAGTGAAGGCGACAGCACGCCGTCCGACGGGACGAGCAAGATTGCGTGCGAATGTCCCCGCAGCACAGAAAGCGGGGTTTGAGTCTGGACCTTCACGATTCGGACTCCTCAAGGCCAAATCTAGCACCCGTTTTCGCAGAAGCCCGTCGAAGCGGGCATCACTGCGGGAATTGTGGGAATTGGGACCTTCCCTCCGTCGCGTGTCGGCGGGCGATGTGATGGATGGTCGGGTGTCGTACGGCTGCCGCGTGTTCGCGTGCTTCGCGTGGGTGAGCCGTGCGACTGTGTCGACGTGCGACTGAATGCCGACACGGACTTGGCGGTGCGGTGGGGCTTTGGTATCTTCAACGACCCGTCGCCCACGGCAGTCGTGGGCACACCCCCTCGCGGGGCATCCAAGACCACATCATGCGAACTCTTTGAGAGTTGCCTGATGGACGCATGAGGACAGTACGAATGAGCCAGTTCCAGACCCAGACTCCGACCGCGCAGTTCCGTCTCAAGGAGGGCGCTGAAGGCCGCCGCTTCGTCGACTACCGCTCGGTGGAAGATCTGCGTCGTCTCATGACTCCGAACGGCAAGATCTACTCGCGGAAGCGCACGAGCCTCTCGGCGCAAGAGCAAGCACAGGTCGCACAGGCGATCAAGCGCGCGCGCTTCATGGCGCTTCTGCCGTACACCAGCGCGACGATGTGAGTGGTACACGCTTGGTGAGTCTTGCTTGGTGAGTCTTGCTTGGTGAGTCTTGCTTGGTGAGTCTTGC
>CAIWCL010000356.1 GCA_903911205.1 uncultured bacterium | reverse complement strand
GCCAGAGGGAGCCGCCGCAGCGGCGACCGCGAAAGAAACGAGCGCTCGCTTTGGCGTCGACCTCGCCAGAGGGAGCCGCCGCAGCGGCGACCGCGAAAATAATGAGGCCCTTACTCGCCCGGAATCACCACCGACGCGATCGAACCTTGCCACGGGCTCGACGCGCTCGCGTGCAACTTTCGTTCGATACGGCCGCTGCGAGCGCCGTGATAGCCCGCGTCGAGCGCAAGTCGCATCGCGTGGGCCATGCGCACAGGGTCCTTCGCGTGCGCGATACCCGTGTTGAGCAACACGCCATCCGCGCCGAGTTCCATTGCGAGTGTCACATCACTCGGCGTTCCAACGCCAGCGTCGACAATCACGGGATAAGAAGCATCACCACCTGCTGTTGGATCCTTGAGAAGTTCGAGAATGAGCGCGATGTTTGCGGGATTCGCGATACCGCGTCCGGAGCCGATCGGGCTCCCCGCAGGCATGACACTCGCGGCACCTGCATCGCGCAACCGAACCGCCATGATCGGATCGTCGCTCGAGTAGCAGAGCACAGTGAAGCCATCTTTCACGAGTTCTCGGCACGCTTCGAGTGTTCCGACTGGATCAGGGAGGAGCGTCTTGCGATCGCCGAGTACTTCGAGTTTGACCCAGTGTTTCCCAGGATTGTCGACGGAGTCGAGAATCTCGCGCCCGAGTCGCGCCACGCGAATCGCATCCTCTGCACTGAAGCAACCGGCGGTGTTCGGCAGAATCGTGTAGCGCGCCAGATCAAGGAAGTCGAGAAGCGAACGGCCTTGCGCGTCGACGAGTCGCTCTCGTCGCACGGCGACGGTGACCGCATCGCAGCCGCTCACATCGAGCGCCCGTTGCATCGTTTCGTAATCGCGGTACTTGCCCGTTCCTGTAACGAGTCGGCTCTTCAGCGTGAAGCCTGCAATGGTCAGCGGCGGAACAGTGATGGAGGTGGAGGCATTCATGAGTGGGACGGGCTTCAGTGAGACTGGCATGAGGCTGATTGGGGCAGCGCAGTCGCGGTGACGAAATTTCGGGATTTCCAAGGAGCGGTGGTGAACGGGATCAACCGCCACCGACGAGTGTGACGACCTCGACGGCATCGCCCTGGTGGACCGTCCGTGTCGCGTGGTCGCGGCGGGAGAGTACCGCTCGATTGAGTTCGACGGCGTAGGCCCGGGCGTCCGGGAGGACGCGACGGACGAGGTCGGCGACACTCGTTCCGACGGGAACGTTGGTGGCGACACCGTTCAGAGTGATCTCAATCTCCGCGCAGTTCATGGTTGGGATGCTATGCGGGAACCGACATCTTCGGACTACACTCGCGGCCATGTTGAGCGCCTTGGGAGCAACTCTCCGCCAAGTTCTGCAGTCTGCACGGATCCCCAGTGCGGCGGTGTATCGCCCCGCGGCGGTCAACGCGCGGGGGCTCGCGAAGGTGCACATGAAGCTGCTCATGAAGAGATGCATGGCCTTTTCGGTGGTGCTTGTGGCGTTTGGTTGTTCGGACCCCACGTACGACACCTCGACGCCGGAGCAACTTCTCGACTCCGTGCAGAAGGCGGTTCAGGATGGTCGTCCCGAGGATCTTCCGCAGTTCATCGATATCGCGGCGCGCGACGTGGAGTTTGAAGATGGAGTGACGGAGGCGAGCGCGATTGGAGATGTCAAGGCGAAGCTTTCTGACATGCTCGGCCAACTTGGGCGCGTGAGCCGCAAGTTGAAGGAGCGTTACGCGAAGGACCTCGCGAAATCCCAATCGCAGCTTGAACGCATGAGCGATCGCTTCGGATTTGGTCCGATCGTGGAGCGCGCGGTGACGGATCCATTCAAGTTCTTGGATGAGTCGCGGGCGAAACTCGCCGCCGAGGATCTTGGCGACGGTACGGCAACACTGGAGTACGACGGAGCACCCGTTGCGGGTGGTTTCGTGGCGCTGTTTGAAACGGATGACGGTTGGCGTGTGACCGTTCCGATCGAACTCGTTCAATCCAACGAATACTGGCCGCAAACGCGACATCAGTGGGCGGTGGTTGCGAGCATGATGCTTGCGGTCGAAAACTCGCTTGATATGTTCGAGGCAGAACTCGATGCGGACAAGTTCAAGACGCTCGATCAGGCGACGGAGCGTGTTGGTCGCCTCCTTGGCGAAAGCGTCATCGTGCAAAGTGTCATTTATGCGTCGATGGCGAAGAAAGACCCCGGTACCGGAAAGGTACGTGCGGGTACCTCTGCCGCGACGCGATAGTTTGAGACGCCGCGTCCATATGGGTCTTAGGTGACCGAAGGATTTCTTGATCGTGTCTATCTCCACCGCAGGTCTCGCGCTCGCGTGCTTCGCGGCAGGTCTCGTACTGCTTCCGATGCTTCGGATCGGAGGTATCGCGATTGGCCATGCGGTCGTACGCCCACGGCTGCGGCGGCGACTGGCGGAAGCGAGTCGAGGTTCACTGGTGTTGACCTATGACGATGGGCCGTCGACGCGCATGCAGACGGCCATCGTGGAACTTTTGCGAACGCGCGGCGCAACGGCGACGTTCTACCTGCTCGAATCCCGCGCGGAAGGCCAGCGTGAACGCGTGGACGAACTCGTACGCGATGGGCATGAGATTGCGACGCACTCCTTTGGGCATTTGGATGCCTATCGCGTCGCCGCGAAGACTGCGTGCGCGGATCTGTGCAACGGTCTCGCCGTGTGTGCCGCTGCCGGGCGTCGTGCGCAGCGATTCCGACCACCTTGCGGGCGCGTCACCGTTGCGACCTATCTCGCCGCCCGAAACCTCGGACTTTCCTTCGATCTTTGGACACACGATTCGGGCGATACGTTTTCTACGTGTCCGTCTGTCGAAGAGGTCGTTCGCGCAGTGGATTCCGCAGGTGGGGGTGTTGTCCTCCTGCATAGCCACGATCGAGAGACCAATCGTGCTGACGCGGAAGCACACACGCTGGCCGTGACCGCTGCACTCCTCGACCTCGCCGCGCAACGAGGTTTCGCCGTTCGTCGCATGTGCGACTTGGCGGAAGCGGCAGCCTCGCGAGGGACGCGGCGCCCGTGATTTCGGCGCCCGTGATTTCGGCGCCCGTGATTTCGGCGCCCGTGATTTTTGACCCGGTGTATTCGGCCGAAAACAAAGCGGTTGCAATCACGGGAAGAAGATTTCGGCAAGCGCGAGGAGCGGCACGAGAATGCCGACCGACCACGCCATGTAGCCGAAGAAACTCGGCATGGCGACGCCTTCGCTCTCGGCGATCGCTTTCACCATGAAGTTCGGCCCGTTGCCGATGTAGGTGTTGGCGCCCATGAAGACTGCGCCGAGCGAGACCGCGGTGAGGAGATCTTCGCGAATCTCGCCGCCGGTGATCTGGATGTACGTCTCACTCGCGACGTGCGGCAACGTCGATGCGACCTGCATGAAGACGACATACGTCGGCGCGTTATCGAGGAAACTCGAGAGGGCGCCAGTGATCCAGTAGAACGCGATCGGCGACTCGATACCCAGATCTGGTCCTTTCGCGGAAAGCACCGCGAGCGGCGTTTGCATCGCGATGAAGATGCCGATGAAGATCGCGGCGACTTCGATGATCGCGCCGAACTCGAAGCGGTTTGCCTGCCGCACGGCCTTCGGTGTCAGCCACATGCTGAGGCCTGCGAGCCCAAGCAGAATCCCTTCGCGGGCGAAGGCGGGTGCCACGAAGTTCGAGCCAAGAAGTTTCGCGCCCGGAACGACCAACGCAACCGCCGCAATCGCTGCCGCGAGCAACGGAATGTTGATGCCACCCTCGAGTCGGAAGCGCTTGTGGTCGTCAGCCTTCTGCACGTCGCGCCGTTCCTTCTTGAAGAGGTGCGCGTCAATCGCGGCGTAGGCCACGAGGAGCAAGCCGTTGACAATAAGCCATTCCTTCCAAAGGCCCATGGTCCAGAAGAACGGAACACCGCGGAGATAGCCCATGAAGAGCGGCGGATCGCCGATCGGTAGGAGGCAGCCGCCACAGTTGCAGACGATGAAGATAAAGAAGATGACAGAGTGCGCGCGATACTTGCGGCGGCGAATCGACTCAAGCAGTGGGCGAATGAGCACCATCGCGGCACCCGTCGTACCGACGAAACTCGCGACGATCGCGCCAACCGCCAGGATCGAGAGATTCTCGCGCGTGCGTCCATCAAACGGCGTCTCAATGCGCAAACCACCCGCGATCACGTAGAGCGCAAAGAGGAGCGACATGAACGGCACGTATTCCGCGGGCACGGCGTGGTGCAGCGCGTTTCCTACGCCGATCGCGCCTTCCGTCGCGCCGATGAACCAGAGCGCACTTCCCGCGGCCAGCAGCGAGACGACATAGCGGTTGAGGTTCGAATGCCACCAGTGCGAGATCCCTGGCAACAGCGGGAACACTGCGATCGCGGTAAGCAAGAAACCGAAGGGCAACACACCGACCCACCATGTTGCAGCGATCGCGTGCGCGGCCTTCTCGCCGTGCGGGGCAAAGAAGAGCAGGAAGAGAAGCGCGAGCGTTCCCAACACCGCGAATGCCTTCGCGACGCGGTGACCCCAATCGATGCGATGCGGGTGGGGGAGATTCGGATGCCCGAGCGGAGTGTCAGCTTCCATGGGGCGCGGAGGGTAGCGTGTTTCCTTTCGCTTGCAGTCCGAGCGCGATCCATGGTTACACTCACAAACATGATCTTCATGCGGCCGAGTTTTGTGATTGTTGGTGCTCTGAATGTGGCAATCGCATGGACGACGGCCAACGGGTCAGGCGTTGAGCCAATTCGCATGCCTGCAGCCGAACTGCGATCAGCCTCAACCCTGACGGTGTCACAGCCCTGTCCGCGCGGTGCGCTGTACCTTGCGACCATCGCAGACCTGCGAGGCGCAAGTGGTGTTGCCTTCCGCGGAAACGAACTGCTCGTTGCGACGCCGGAGATTCTTCCAACAGGAGGCGACGCAACGGAGAATCGGAGATCACAACTCGTCGCCGTGGCTTGGACCCCTGTGAAGATGTTGGCAGGGCGCTTGCCCGGCCCCGAGGGAATCGTCGAAGGCGACGTGACGGAGAACCGAAGCCTCGCCGTCCAGCCGCAGACGATCGAGGCATCGTGCGCTGTGGACGTGGCGATCTCAAACGACGGCGATGTGGTGGTCGTTGATCTTGCCGGGGCGGTCATCCGTGGCGGTGTTCGCGTGGGCGAAGGAGTTTTGGAGGCACCGATCGCCGTGACATGCGACAGCACAAGAACGCTCGTTGCAGACACTCGGCTGCGTGCGGTGGTGGTGTTTGATGGCGACGGTCGTGAAGTGGATCGACTCGGTGTTGGAACTTTGATTGAACCTGCGGGCCTCGCCGTCGGCGGCACAGGTGATCTCTTTGTTGCCGATCGACTCGCGAATTGTCTTTGGCGATTTCGCAGGACGGGTGACGAATTCAACAAGTCACCCGAACGGATCGGAACGCGTGGGAGCGGACCGGGGCAGTTCAGTGCGCCGCGTGATGTTGCGGTGATTCCGGCGGGAGGCGGCGCTGGCTGTCTTTTGATTGCGGACGAACTCAATCATCGGCTTCAGGTGCTCGATGCCGATGGTAAGCCGCAAGGGTTCTTCGGGATGCATGCATTGGTGCCGCGGCAAGGTGATGGACGTATCCATTATCCCCGCGCGGTTGCCGTGGCGCCGGATGGAATCACCATCGCTGTCGCTGAGGCGTTTGAAGACCGCGTGCAGTTGCTTCGATTGAAGGCGGAAGAAGATCCTGTTGATCCGACTGCGGGCAGTTTGGAGTACATCTCAAGCCACTTTGGCGCAGAGTCCGGCGCGGGTGCCGATCTCTTGGCGGTCGTGGATGTCGAGACGCAATCCATCGCCCTGCTCGACGCTCGCTCGACGCCGCCACTTCACATCTCGATCATCGGAGGAAGCGGTGCACTCCCCGGTCGGTTCGGCGAGATCTCTGCGCTCGCCGTCGATCCTTCTGACGCGCGTCTTTATGTCTCTGATCGAGTATGGCAGCGGATTGATGTCTTTGCCGTGGACTGGGAGAAAGCAGGACCCCAGAAACTTGACCTCTTCATTCCGCGACTCGCGCGCTCCTTGGCGCTGTCTCGGCTCGCAAAGATGAGGATGGATCTGCCTCAGCAATCGGGATTTCGCGTTCCCGATGTCAGTGACATGATCGTCGGACTTCCCGCAGGCGGCGCGGAGCGATTACTCCTCCTCGATCGAGCGAATCTCGGGGTCATCGAGACGGATGTTCGACTGTCATCGTGTTCCTTCACGCCGCTGCCCACAGAGGCACGAACGCCGGAAGAATTGGCGCGGCGCATCGATGGAACACTCTTCATTGCGGACCCCGTGGCGCGGGCGGTCTTCGAGTTGCCGCCGGGGAAGCCGAGCGATCGGAGCGCGTGGATCGTGCATCGAATGCTGGGCGAAGTTGAGCTCCTCCGGCCCGTTGGCGTGGCATGCCTCGAGGAGGCGCTGGTGGTGACCGATGCCGCACGCGACGGATGTGTCGTTTGGGATGGGCGTCTTGCGCGCATCGTTGGGGAACGTGGCGGACTCGACGAGCAGTTCTTTGATCCTTCGAGCATCGTCGGTACAGACCTCGGATGGATCGTCATCGATCGTGGGAATCATCGATTTCAACGCTTCCGCGCGAAGGACGGCGATCCATTTGCCTGGAACATGACCGGTGGACTTGGAAGGTTCTTTGATCGCAAACGTCGCGGCTCGCCTGGCTTTGTATCGCCCTCGACCATTCCGCTATCGGCGCCGACGGTGGCGCCTTCCGCTGGAACCACGAAAAATGGCGAACCTGTGACGAGCGAGAGTGCGAACGGAGGATCGCAGTGATGTATTCGAACGCCCCTCGGTTACCCGTTCAGACGCTCAACGCTCTCGCGTGCGCGGCGATCATCGGATCGAGTGGTTGCGGAGAGAGCGGCGGGGGCGCCGCGACGAGTCCTCCAACTTCTGTCGAAGTTGCCGCAGCGAGCGCAACGTCGGACAGAAACGTTTTCGAGAATGAAGCATGGATGACTTCCACCGCTCGCCAAGCCGAGTCGGCGGACGGAACCTACATCGTTCGTTGGGAGCCGATTGGTGGCTTTCTGCCGGACGCCGAGCCTTTTTCGATTGCGATCGAAGTGAAGCGAAAGGATGGGCGCGCGCTCGCGGATGATGTGCGTGTCCTCGCCGACGCAGAAATGCCTCATCATGGACATGGCATGAACTTGATCCCCACCATTCGAAATGGTCCACGTGCAGGCGCCTTCATCGCGGACGGACTCTTGCTCCACATGTCGGGACGGTGGACGTTTGCGATTGATGTCGAGGAGGATGGCATTTTGGAGCGCACACAGTGGGTGCTTGATGTCGACTAGCACAACAACAAGCACAACAACGAGCATCACATCGAACAGAAGAACCAGGGTGCTGCGATCAGCATTCGTGTCGTTCGTAGTTGTGTTGTGCACGGCCGCGCAATCGCGCGCGCAACAGACTGCCCCGCGTCCCCCAGAGTTCGCCGCGCTCACCCAAGAGGAAGTCGCGCGCATACTTCGTATGTCGCCGCTTCCATCGTTGCCCCTCGATCCTTCGAATCGTTTCGCGGAGGACGACGCGGTTGCTGAACTTGGTCACGCACTCTTTTTCGAAACGCGCCTTTCGCCGAGTGGCATTTCGTGTGCCACGTGCCACGACCCGCAGCGGTACTTCACGGACAGTGAGGTGCTCGCAAGAGGAGTTGGAGTTTCGCGTCGGAACGCGCCCACCGTGGTTGATTCGGCCCGGCGGCGATGGATTGGTTGGGATGGGAAATTCGACTCGCTGTGGTCACAGGCGCTCGCTCCGATCGAACATCCTGATGAGATGGGAGGTCATCGACGGACACTCCTGCAAGTGATCCGTGATACGCCTCATCATCGGAAACAATTCGAACAAGCCTTCGGGCCATTTCCCGAGGCGCTTGCTCGTTCAACGGAGAGTGGCGATCCGCTCGAACTTGCGCACACAGCAACGGCCGATGAGTCGCGCGAGATCGATCAAACGACGGCGCTCGTTCTCAAGGCGTTTGGTGCGTATCAGCGTCGAATTCAATCAACGCGAACTCCTCTCGATCGATTTGTCAGCGCTCTGAAGGCGCAGCCCGAAGGCGATTTGGAAGCGCTGAGCGCGTCGGCGCGCCGCGGCCTCGCGCTGTTTGTTTCTCGTGCTGGATGCTGGCAGTGCCATCGCGGGGCAAGTTTCACGGACGAGGAGTTTCACGCACTTGGACTTGTCGGCGCGAACGGCCGGGTACCGGACGATCCAGCCCGAGAAGCGGCGGTCGCGTTTCTCAAGCGAAATCCATTCAATGTGTCCGGTGAGTTCAGCGACGCGCGCGACTCGCCAAAGGCCGCCATGGTGCGCGGTTTGAAAGAGGGTGGTGAGCAATTCGGGCAGTTTCGGACTCCACCGCTGCGCGGCGTCGCTTTCACCGCGCCGTACATGCACGATGGCCGTTTCGCGTCACTCTCGGACGTTGTGCGTTTCTACGACACCCTGGAAGGGGCCTCCCCAAGCGGTCACCACGGCGAGATGGTCCTCGAACCGCTTGGATTGACCGACCCGGAAAGGGCGGATCTCGTCGCCTTCCTCGAAAGCCTCTCGCCCGATCTGACGATCTTGCGCGAATCTCCGTGGTGGAGGGATCCCCGGGGTTCTTCGGACCGTACCGAACCGACCCAAGGTTCGCGGCCACAGAATCCCCGTGTCACTTCACCGGAAGTTCCGGATCAAAGTCAGAGGTGAGCGGTTTCTGGGGCATGCTTGCGTCGGGGCCGGGGTGGAGTGAAGTTGATTTGCTCAGAATGCCAGAGCAGTTTGCGCTAGCCTGACCCGTTCCGCCTCCGAAGTTCGTTCGACCAGCACATTTCCGCGACCGACATATTTCCACGTCCCTGACACGAAAAAGACCAGCATGTTGACGAATCGATTTTCGACGCTCGCCCGATCAGCCCTCTACGTGCTTGCCGCGTTGGGAACTCTTCTGAATTCCAATGTTGCTTCAGCGCACGAGGATGACGGCAAAGTTCGCGATCGACAAAAAGCGTTCCGAGGTCCGGTGTACCGAGAGGGACAGCTGTCCAAGGGGCAGGGCTCCGTGGCGGGCACCTTCGATGCTCAGGGCATCGTGCTGAAGTCTTGGCACCCGTTGAACACCATCGATGCAGGCGCGACAAGCGGCAACGATTGTTGGGGCTACGTCTCTGCCTCGGGTCGTGAATACGCGCTCATGTGCGTTTCAAACGGCATGGCGGTGTACGAAGTCACCGATCCCGTGAACGCGACCAAGATCGGTTTCATCCCGGGTCCACAGAGTCTGTGGCGCGACGTCAAGGTGTACAACGGTTTCGCGTACGTGGTCACGGAGGGCGGCGCTGGAATCCAGGTGGTGAGCCTCCTGGATGTTGACCAAGGCACTGTTTCGCTTGTCAACACGATCACATCAGGCGGCGGCCTCGCCACCCACAATGTCGCAATCAACGAGCAAAGCGGATACCTCTACCGATGCGGTGGCGGCTCGAACGGGCTGCGTTTCTACAACCTTTCGAGTCCGACCTCGCCCGCGTATGTTGGCGCGTGGAGTACGCATTACGTCCACGACGCGCAGATTGTGAACTACATCAGCGGCCCGTTTGCGGGGAAGGAAATTGCGTTCTGCTGCGCGGGCTTGAACGGCGGGAATGTCGAGACTGGGCTGTATATCGTCGACGTCACGAATAAAACCGCGCCGACACTGATCTCGCGGATTCTCTACCCGAGCGCACGCTACAGCCATCAAGGCTGGCTGACGGAAGACAAGCGATACTTCCTCCTTGGTGATGAACTCGACGAAGGTGCAACGCAGTCCTTCTCGACGACGCACGTCATCAACGTTCAGAATCTCGCGACGCCGACGTGGGTCGGTCAGTTCACCAACTCGACCCCTGCGATTACGCACAACTGCTACACGCATCAGGGCAAGATGTTCCAAGCGAATTACCGCTCTGGAATGCGTGTGTTCAATGTTTCGTCCCCCGGAAACATCGCCTCCGTGACAGAGGTTGCGTACTTCGACACCTACCCAGGTGATGACGCTGCGCAGTTCAACGGCCTGTGGAGTTGCTACCCGTACTTCCCAAGCGGCACCGTGATCGGTAGCGATCTTGAGCGTGGGTTGTTCGTTTGGCGTATGGGTGGTCCCGTCGCGACCTTTAGTGTTGCGAATGCGCCTTCGATGGTGAATCCAGCGGGTGGGACAACTGTGGACGTCGTCATCGCGCCGGCACAGGGTCAGACCATCAACCCGGCGTCGGCGAAGATGAACGTCACGGTCGGTTCCAACACAACGTCCGTTGCGATGACCGCGCTTGGTGGAAACAACTATCGCGCCATCTTCCCGGCCACGACCTGTACCGCGACCGTGAGTTACAACTTTGAAGTTGCGAACACGGGTGGCGATCGCACCGTCGACGTTTCGCGATCGGCGTTCTCAGCCATCGCTCTCGAAACGCCCGTCGATCACAATTTTGAAGCGGCGTCGGGGTGGGTTGGAGGGGTAGCAGGTGACACCGCGACCGCAGGCCAGTGGGTGCGCGTGGATCCTGTTGGGACAAGTGCGCAGCCTGAAAACGACAATTCGGCAACTGGCACGCTGTGCTGGATCACCGGTCAAGGCAACGTGGGTGGCGCGGACGGCGCCGCAGACGTCGACGGCGGCACGACAACGCTGCTCTCGCCTAGCTTCGATATGTCACAGATGGATGAGCCGACGATTGAGTTCTGGTACTGGTACTCGAATAGCCTTGGTGGCGCGCCCAACGCCGACTCCATGCCGGTCGAAATCTCTGCCGACGGCGGATCGACGTGGACCATGCTCGAAGACATCGCGACGAACAACGCCGTTTGGACGAAGCGTTCGTATCGCGTGCGAAGTTTCATCACACCGTCTGCGAATGTTCGCGTGCGTTTCGTTGCGCGTGACCTCGCAACAGGCTCGCTTGTCGAAGCGGGCGTCGATGACTTCAAGATCGTCAACGTGGATTGCACGGCGTCGATCCCGGGCGACATCAATGGCGACGGGTTGGTGAATGCCGGCGACCTCGCGGGCTTGCTCGGAGCGTGGGGCTCCACATCGGGTCCTGCCGACATCAATGGCGACGGCATCGTCGATGCGACAGATCTTGCGATTCTCGTTTCGAATTGGAACGGTTGATTGGGCGGACAGCGCCGAGCGATTCTCAATGTTGGTTTGCGTTGCCCTCGTGTCTGCGGCATAATCGCTGCGCGATGAAGGCGAATCACTCCGGCAACCAGATCGTTCGTCCACACCATGTGCCACTTCAGGGCGGCTTGCGTCAGCAGGCCGCCCTTTCTCTTTCCATCCCGTTGCGTCGAATCTCTGGAGTTGTCGGCTTCGGGCTCGTGGCAGTCGGAGCGCTCATGATGGGCGCGGCCGACGCAGCATCCGTGCAGGACGTGGCGCCCGTCGCGGGCACACCTGCAACACAAGCCGCGTGGAAGCAGTCTGTCGAGGGTTCGACTTTTGAGATCGAACTCGTTCCGTTCAAGTCGCCGTCTGGTGGCACGCTGCACGTTTCCACCACGGAGATCCCGTGGGAACTCTTTGATGTTTTCGTCTACGGCTCCGACAAAGCCGAAGGCAAGTCGAACGAAAAAGCCGACGCTGTCACCAAGCCGACCAAGCCATACATCGGCATGGATCGCGAGTTCGGTCACGTTGGCTTCCCGGTGATTTCGCCGAGCTATCTGAGTTGCGTGCAGTTCTGTGAGTGGCTCTCTGCAAAGACAGGTCGTACCTATCGACTGCCGACCGGTGAAGAGTGGAAGGCGCTCTGCGAGCAGTCGGGCATCGATCCCAAGAACTGCGGCGACTACGCGTGGGTGAAAGAGAACGCGGGAGAAAAGACGCACAAGATCGCATCGAAGAAGGCCGACAAGCTCGGCTGCTTTGATCTCTTCGGGAACGCGTGCGAGTGGGTCAACACGGGCGAAAAACTTGGATCCGTGGCCGGTGGTTGCTACCTCGACGCGATGAACGATCTTGCCTGCGGCGCGTTCCTGCCATGTAAACCCGTCGAGTGGAATGAAATCGATCCACAGTTCCCAAAGAGTAAGTGGTGGTACTCGAGCGGTGGCTTCGTGGGCTTCCGAGTCATTTGCGAATCGAAGTGATCAAAAACCGGCGCCTCGCGCCGAGAGGAGTGCATCATGACCGTCGACCGTCGCGCGTTCGTTGCAGCCGCTGCTGCATCCCCAATTCTCCTCGGCGCCACGCGCGCCTTTGCGCACCTGGGGCGTGAACCAGTACTCAAGATCGCAGTCATTGGCTGCGGTGGGCGTGGTACTGGTGCGATGTTCAACGCGATCAACGCCGGAAAGACTTCGGGCGCAAAGATCGAGGTCGTCGCACTCGGCGATCTCTTCCCGGAGCGCGTTGCGAACGCGAACAACGCGCTGACAGAGAACGGCATGACCGCAGTCTCTGCCGACCGTCTCTTCAGCGGTTTTGACGCATACAAGAAGGTTTGCGCGACCAACGCGGACATCGTGATCCTCGCAACGCCGCCTGGTTTCCGACCAATCCACTTCAAGGAAGCAACCAAGGCTGGCAAGCACGTTTTCTGCGAGAAGCCTGTTGCGGTGGATGGGCCTGGAGTTCGTAGTTTCATTGAGTCCGCGGCCGAGTCGCGCTCGAAGAAACTGAAGGTCGTGGCGGGAACGCAGCGCCGTCACGAAGGGTGCTACATCGAAGCGATCGAGCGCATCCAAAAGGGCGAGATCGGCCGCGTGATGGCCGGCCGCGTGTACTGGAACATGGGCAGCCTTTGGCACGTTGACGCGCAAGCCGATCGCAGCGAAGTTGAGAATCAGGTTCGCAACTGGCTCTATCACTCGTGGCTCTCGGGTGATCACATCGTCGAGCAGCACGTGCACCAACTCGACGTGATGCAGTGGGTGATGGGTGCTGATCCGCTGCTTGTGCGCGGCGTCGGCGGTCGCCAAGTGCGCACCGACGGACGATTTGGTCACATCTTCGATCACTTCGGCTTGGAGTTCTTGTATCCAGGCGATCGCTTCGTCTTCTCGATGTGTCGCCAACAAGACGGAACCGATGGCAAGGTGGAAGAAATCTTCCATGCGACCGAAGGCTCCGCCACGCTCCGTTCAGGCTACGCCGAATTGACGGGTAAGAATCCGTGGAAGTTCGGCGGCAAGCAGCGCGATCCGTACACGCAGGAGCACATCGATCTCCAGAACGCGATTCTGAAGGATCAGCCGCTCAACGAGGCGGAGCAGGTTGCGAAGAGCACGCTCTGCGCCATCATGGGTCGCATGGCCGCGTATACGGGCAAAGATGTGACGTGGGAGCAGGCGATGAACTCGAACGAGTTGCTCATGCCGGAGGCCGTCGAATTCGGCCCGCGTGAACAGGCGCCGGTTGCAGTGCCTGGACGTACGAAGCTGCAGTGAGCGGGGTACTCGCGCGCGTGTCGCGTTTGAAGCGTGGTTAGCGTTGCCACGCGCCGTGATAGGTCACGCGCGTGGCAACGCTTGTTCCACGCTCAAGGCGAGCACCGAAGGTCGGGAAGCGCGCGAGCATCGCGTCGACTTCCGCGTCATCACGCGTGAGCGAGAGCGCCGTTCCGAGCGCGTCGACTGCCGCGTCGAGCGGGCCGATGACGGTTGCGCGAGCGGCGTCGGTGGCACCAAGGCCCGTGCGCGGGTCGACGATGTGGGCGTATCGAATGCCTTCGATATCAACGAACTGCTCGGTGGCACCGGATGTGGAGACCGCGCATCGAGCCACGATCATCCGTTCAGGATTGGTCGCGCTTTCGACGTCGATCTTCCAACCCGATTCCCCACGCGGCGGCTCGCCTACGGCGATGTCGCCGGCGAGTGCCACCATCGCGCGTGGGCAACCATGTGCGCGCAGCACTTCAAGCGCGGCAATCGCCCCGAAGCCCTTGCCGATACCTCCAAAGTCGATGGTGATGTCGGCGGCATCGCGTTCGACGCGAGTCTCGGCCACACGGACTCGCGCGAAACCAACGCGAGCGCGTGCAGCAGCGAGCGTCTCCGTCGCGGGCAGCGCCTTCGACTCGCGCGACGATCGCCACAGTTGCACAAGCGGCGCAACCGTCGGGTCGAAGCGCCCGTCGGTCGCCGAAGCCACCTCAAGCGCGCGCGAAAGGCAACGCGCGAACTCAGGTGGAACTTCACCCTCCAACGCGTTGGCTCGATTGAACGCAGTGAGATCGCTTGACTCCTTCCAATCAGAGAGCATGCGATCAAGGCGTTCGAGTTCCTCAAGTGCGGCGCGTGCGGCGACTTTCGCTTTGGCCGGATCGTCCGCGTCGATGGTGATCGTGACGGATGCACCCATCGCCATGCCGACAAAGAATTCGCGATTGGCTCGCGAACCGTCATCTGGAGCGGGGAGTCCGGCAGGGTTGTCGGCGAACCGCGTGTATCCACGCCACGCCACGAGCGCGAACGCCAGGAGCAGCGCGATACGAAGCGGCGTGACTCGACCCTTCCGAACTCGTCGCACGGCTTAACGCGCTTCCGTGGATGGAGCTTTGTTTGAAGCGGGGGCGCCCTCAAGAGCAGGCGTCTTCTTCGTCATCCACCAGGGCTTTCCGATGTGACAACCGCGCGTTGGATTCTTCTCGAGGTAATCCTGGTGGTACGTCTCGGCCGGGTAAAAGGTCTTCGCGGGCTCGATCTCGGTCACGATTTTTCGGCCGTTGAAGAGCGCGAGTGCACCGAGTTCTGCGACGTACTTCTTCGCGTCAGTCTCTTGCGCGGCGTTTGCCGTGTAGATCCCGGAGCGATACTGCGTGCCGTAGTCGGGACCCTGTCGATTCATCTGCGTTGGGTCGTGCATCTCGAAGAAGCCTTCGAGCAGTTGGCGATATGTGATCTTCGTTGGGTCGTACACGACCTTGACGGCCTCGGCGTGGCCCTTGTAGCCCGCAGGGCGCTGGGACGATGGAGTTTCGTCTTGCGTACAAACTTCCTTGTACGTCGGATCAGCAGTCGAACCTTGCATGTAACCGCTCTCAGCGCTGATCACCCCGGGTGCGAGTTGGAAGTAGTGCTCGATACCCCAGAAGCAGCCGCCTGCGAAGTACGCCGTTTCCGTCTTCAACGGTTGCGACTCTGGCGGGAGCGGTGTTCCCTTCTCATGGAAGACGAGCGCCGCGCCATTCAAGCAGAAACGCAGGCCTGTGGGCTTTGGGCCGTCGTCAAAGACGTGGCCGAGGTGCGCATTGCAACGCGCGCAGTTGATCTCGACGCGCGACATCCCGTGCGAGTTGTCCTCGCGCGCGGCGACGTGCGCGATATCAAACGGTTGAAAGAAACTCGGCCAACCCGTACCTGAGTTGAACTTGTGCGAACTCGAAAAGAGCGGGAGTCCGCACACGACACAGCAATATGTGCCGTCCTTCTTGTTGTCGAGCAGTGTGCCGCAGAAGGCAGGCTCGGTACCAGAGTTCTGCGTGATGCGGTACGCCTCCGGCGAGAGTTTCTTCGCGAGTTCGGCAACGCGCTCGCGCGAGAGGGGCGTGACGTCGTAGCCAGATCGTGAGTATTGCGTGGTTGGGTTCGACACAGCGTTGTCTTTCTCTTGGGCGTGCTCGCCGGTCTTGTCGGCGTCCTTCGCGGGTTCCGCCTGCGGAGCAGCGACGGCAGGAATCGCGTCGTGACCGAGGGAGAGGTGCGCTGACCCTGTTCCGGCCACAGCCAGTGCAAGCGGCGGAAGAACGACAAGAGCAGCGAGGATGAAAGCGATGGCAATGCGCATAGGAAATCTCGTACGCCGGAAACGTAGGCCGGTTCATTCGCTCACCCGCGCGGCGGGATGCAGCGTTGCGTGTTTGCGCAGACAAGTGGGCCCGGTGGGAATCGAACCCACACGCCTTACGGCTGCAGATTTTAAGTCCGCTGCGTCTGCCTGTTTCGCCACGGGCCCGATCGCGCCGAGCGCGACGGTTGATTGGTGCATGCTATCCGGCGAAGGATTGCGAGTTCACGCGTGAGGCTTTTCGAGGTGTCCGCCGAAGGCAAATCGCTGCGCGCTCATCACCTTGTTCATGAAGTCAGCGTTGCCGCGTGAGGTGAAGCGTCCGAAAAGTGCCGCGGCGAGCACTGGAACCGGGACACCCTCGTCGTTCGCGGCGGCGAGCGTCCAACGCCCTTCGCCCGAGTCGCTCACGCGACCGCCAAACTTCTCGAGGTTCGGATCACTCGCCATCGCTTGCGCAGTGAGATCGAGGAGCCACGAACCAACGACGCTGCCGCGACGCCAAAGCTCGGTGATCGCGGCGAGGTCGAAATCGTATTGGTAATGCTCTGGATTGCGAAGCGGTGTCGTCTCGGCGTCCTTCTCGTACGCGTGCTTGCCAATATCAGCATGCTTGAGCACGTTCAATCCTTCGGCGTACGCGGCCATGAGCCCGTACTCGATGCCATTGTGGACCATTTTGACGAAGTGACCTGCGCCCGACGGACCGCAGTGAAGGTAACCCGACTCCGCGGTACCGAGCTTCGCACCATCCGGGTTGCGCGAGATGTTTCCGAGGCCCGGTGCAAGCGTGCGGAATGCACTGTCAAGTCGCGCGACTGCCGCAGGGTCGCCGCCGATCATTTGGCAATATCCACGCTCGAGGCCCCAGACGCCGCCA
This sequence comes from uncultured bacterium, assembly GCA_903911205.1. GTDB lineage: Bacteria > Planctomycetota > Phycisphaerae > Phycisphaerales > SM1A02 > QWPT01. The sequence goes on along the minus strand of CAIWCL010000356.1, from coordinate 21,277 downwards.
GAGACGCCGACATCGACGTAGTGCAGGCCTTTCGCGGCGAGCTCCTTCGAACGACGAAGGTCGTCGATGTAGTAACTGTTCCCGCCATCGATGATGCAATCATCTTTCGTGAGATGTTGGGTGAGCTCTGCGATGATTCCGTCGACGAATGCAACCGGAAGCATCATCCACACGTGACGCGGGCCCGAAGTTGAATGCGCGAGCTTCGAGCAGAGATCCGCGATGCTCGAGGACGCCGTTGCGCCCTCGGCCGCGAGGTCGGTCACAGCCTTCGTGTTCACATCGAACACGACGACGTGATGCCCTCCCTTGAGAAGACGGCGAACCATGTTTGCGCCCATGCGCCCGAGCCCGATCATTCCGATGTGCATGGGATGGAATGTAGTGGATCTCGCGTCGCGCGGGAGTCGGCTCGTACAGGCGGTCGACGAACCAACGCGCGGAAACCTTACGAAACCTCCATCGTCGAGAGTTCCGCCGCGAGCCATCGGGCGAACGCCTCCTTTGAACAACGTTCGCCGGGCGTGCGCTCGCGACCATCCCGAAGAAAGAGCGTGCCGTCGATGTCCGCGGCATCCATCGTTTCGAGCGGATTCGCAACGATGCCGGCGAGATCCTTCCGCACGAGTTTCTCAAGCGCTGACGCGCGGAGTCGCTCGGCGGGTTCGAGCGCGAATCCAAACACTCGGCTCGCCGGTTTGCGTGCGGTCTTGGTCGTTGCAAGGAGATCAGGAACGCCTTCGAGGGCGAGGGTCATACCTTCCGCCGAGCGCCGCATCTTTCCCGTCTCGACAACCCTTGGGCGGTAGTCCGCGACGGCCGCCGCCATCACCACGAGATCCGCGGCGGGGAGTTCTGCGCGCAGGAGTGCTTCGAGGTCTTGTGAGGACCGAAATGGGACGATTTCAACCAAAGGGTGGCACGGTGGCGCGATCCGAATCGGTCCGAGCGCGAGTCGAACCCGCCACCCGTGTTCGGCGAGCGCGGTGGCGAGCGCCACTCCCATGCGGCCAGACGAGCGATTTCCTAGAAAGCGGACCTCATCGATCGGTTCCTCCGTCGGTCCGGCGGTGACCAGCGCCATGCGCGTGGTCGCAGCGGATGAGGATTGGAGCGCGGGTTGAGGGATCGGTTGCATGCAGCGACGTCAATTCGCAACAGGAGTGGATTGGCAACAGGAAGTGTGCTGAGGCGAGGGTCGATGTCGCAGGACGGCGTGCATCGCCGCGAAAATGTTCGGAAGCCCCGCGTCACACAACGGTTGCGGCGAGGGGCGTGATGGGCGATACTACGAAACTCCCCCCGTTGTAGTCGGGGAGCCTTCCCCTGGAGACGCGAAATTGGCACGCAAAAGCAAGAAGAAGATCGGTGAGATCCTGATCGAACAGGGCTCCGCCACGCAGGACAAAATCGTGGCGGCGGTCCTTGAGTCGAAGGACTTCGGCAAGCGTGTCGGTGAAGTGCTCGTCGAGCAGGGTGCCTGCACCGAAGAGCAGGTCGCGCGAGCGCTTGCGGAGCAATTCGGTGTCGAGTTTGTTGACCTCGCCAAGCCTGAAGCGTCAACGAAGATCGATCGAAGCCTTCTCAAGACCGATCTGCAGAAGAAGTACACGATGCTTCCGATGCGTCGGGAGAAAAACACGCTGCTGTTGCTTGTGCATGATCCGATCGACGTCGATGCGCTCGACACCATCGGCATCACCGCAGGGAAGACGGATATCGGCGGCATCGCCTCGCGGACCCAACTCGCCGAATACATCTCTGGCGGATCCGCGGGACCTGATCTGAACTCGCAACTCGTGACGAGTTCGATCGATAAATCGCGTGATAGTTCGCGTGACTCGTCGAAGGACAGCTCGCGGGATGCATCGCGTGACAGTTCACTCGATTCCGACGCTGGTGCGGGCGCGAATGAGTCTGGCATCGTGCGCCTCGTCGATCGGTTTATCGTTGAAGCGGTGCAGGGGCGCGCAAGCGATATCCACGTCGAGCCGCGCAAGGGTGAAGTCATCCTCCGTTACCGCATCGACGGTGTGTGTACGGTGCGCGATCGCATTCCCAAGAAGATGCAGAATCCGCTGCTTGCGCGTCTCAAGCTGATGGCGGGCGTCAACATCTCGGAGCGCCGCATCCCGCAAGACGGTCGTATCAAGATGACGATCGATGGGACGGTGGTTGACTTCCGTGTCTCTGCGTGTCCGGCCGTACACGGCGAGAGCGTCGTCCTTCGTATTCTTCGCCCCGACAGCGCGCGACTTGGTCTTGAGAAGCTCGGCTTCCAGCGAGACAACCTCGACGCATTCAACCGAATCATCCGCCGTCCAAACGGCATCTTCCTCGTCACTGGCCCGACCGGTTCGGGTAAGACGACGACGCTCTACTCGGCACTCAACGATCTCAACACGCCCGACCGCAAGATCATCACCGCGGAAGACCCTGTCGAATACGCGTTCAAGGGCATCAACCAAGTCCAGGTTCGTGAGTCGATCGGCCTGACCTTCTCGGCGATTCTGAAGTCGATGCTCCGTCAGGCACCGAACATCATTCTCGTCGGCGAAATCCGCGATCGCGAAGTCGCGGACATCGCAATTCAGGCGGCACTCACCGGCCACATGGTGTTCTCGACGCTCCACACGAACGACGCGCCGAGCGCGATCACGCGTCTCATCGACATGGGCGTCAAACCGTTCCTTGTGGCGAGCTCCATTCAGGCCGTGATGGGACAGCGTCTCGTCCGCATTCTTTGCGAGAAGTGCAAGCAGCCGGACGACGCACCAGATCGCAAGGTGTTGCGACTCGTCGGCATCAATGAGGAAGAACTCGCGAACGGCACGTTGATGAAGCCGGTGGGATGTGCTGGCTGCAGTGGCACCGGATATCGCGGTCGTCGCGCCATCTTCGAACTGATGACGATGAACTCCGAGATCCGCGATCTTGCATTCAACCGTTCAAGCATCTCGAAGCTCCGCAACGCCGCGATCCGTGGCGGCATGCGCAGTCTCGTTGAGGACGGCAAGATCAAGATTCTTCGCGGCGACACAACCGCGAGCGAAATTGCGAACTTCGCGCAGATCGAAGGCTTCGATCCGTCGGAGATTTCGCAAGGCTGAGTCGGAAAAAAATTACGTACACGCATTGCCGGCGCCGCGCGCCGGAAGAGAGGTAACGACACATGTCCGCGATGCAGATTGACCGCCTTCTCGACACCATCGTCAAGCAGGGTGCCTCCGACCTTCACATTTCTGTTGGCCGCCCGCCGACGATTCGTTTGCACGGCAAGCTCCGGAGCCTCGCGACGAAGGTCGTCGACTCTGACGACGCCATGGCGCTGATGAAGTCGATCACGCCTGAAAAAAATCAGCAGGAACTCGCTGAACACGGCGGCACTGACTACGGCTTTGCGTTCGGTGAAGCAGCCCGTTTCCGCGCGTCGGTGTTCCGTCAGCGCGGCGACATCTCGATGGTGCTTCGTCTCATCCCGAACACACTGCTCACCTTCGAGCAGATTGGTCTCCCGAAGATCGTCGAAGAACTCTCGCGCCGTCCGCGCGGTCTCTTCCTCGTCACCGGGCCGACTGGTTCGGGTAAGTCGACGACGCTCGCCTCGATGGTCAACTGGATCAACGAGTTCTACGACCGTCACATCGTGACGATCGAAGACCCGATCGAGTACTACCACTACCACAAGAAGTCGGTCGTCAACCAGCGTGAAGTCGGCAAGGACGTCCCGTCCTTCTCCGAGGCCCTTCGTCGCGTGCTCCGCTCTGACCCGGACGTGATCCTCGTCGGCGAAATGCGCGACCTCGAGACGATCGAGTCGGCGATTCGCGCCGCAGAAACTGGCCACTTGGTGTTCGGCACCCTGCACACCTCGGGCGCCGCCAGCACGATCAACCGCATCATTGACGCGTTCCCGGTGACTCAGCAGGAGCAGGTTCGCGTCCAGTTGTCCACCTCGCTCATCGCGGTGCTCTCGCAGCAACTCTGCGCGCGCGCCGATAAGCCGGGCCGTGTGGCGGCGTACGAGTTCCTTGTGGTCACGCCCGCCATTTCGAACCTGATCCGCGAGAACAAGACGTTCCGCATCGACTCGGCGATCCAGACCGGCAAGAAGTTCGGCATGCAGCTCCTCGACGATCACCTTTGGAAGCTCTACTCCGAGGGCAAGGTTGGCGCGGAAGAGGTCATCGATAAGTGCAAGAACCCAGGTGATCTCAAGGACAAGATCCACCGGGCGGGCGGCACGATCGGTCGCGCCGAACTCGATCAGGAGCATCAGGTTTGATGGTTGCTCGGCCGGGATTGGCGCGATTCGGGTGGGCCACAGCCGCCGAAATCGCGCGGACCGACCGAGGCAGTTTGGGGGCGCGAAACCGCGTTTGCGGCGCGCCTGCCGTGCACATGAATCCAAGTGTCCTGTGCCAGACCCACCACGTTGCCGCGTTGGTGTGGGGTCATCGTGCCGTATAGCACGTCATAGGACACGTGACGGGGATTCCCGCCGAGCGTTTCGGTGGGTGTCCGGTGAAGGACGCGGCAGACTGGAAGTTTGCAATGTCGATTCTCTCCCCAGAACTCGAGAAGGCCCTCTCCAATTTGAAGGGCTCCCGAATCGGGCGCATCTTGCGCAAGTTTTCGGGCGCTGGTCAGTTGGGCAAGTTCGACAAGATCACCGCCGAACTCATCGAAGAGATGGTCAAACTCCAGCAGACCCCTGAGTTCAAGGGGCAGCTGCTTGGTCAGATCCTTCTCCAGAAGGGCTACGTCGACGAGTTGGGGATCCAGAAGGCGCTCGCTGCGCAAAAGGGCTTCGCCTACGTTGATCTTGAAGGCTTCGAGCCAACCCCAGAGACCATCGCGTGTGTGCAACGCCGGATGCCCCGGCAGTTCCTGTTCATGCCGTTGGAGTTTGATGCGGGGGCGAAGGCGATCACCATCGCTGTGCAGGATGCGGACAACTACACCGTCGTCGACAATCTGAAGTCGATGGGCAACATGCGCCGCGTCTCCGTCGTGGTGGCGCCAGCCGCGCAAGTCGAAGCACTCATCACCCAGCATTTCGGTGGTGGCGCTGGCGGCTCGCGCACTGCGGATGCGAGCGTCGACGCCGACAAGTCATTCGCGGATGATCGCTTCAAGGGGCGCGGCTCGTCGCTCGACGATGACACCGCAGCACTCGCCGACGCAGCCAACGACAACGCCGTCGTGCAACTCGTTCAGAAGTTGCTGCTCGTCGCGATTGAGGACAAGGCCTCCGACATTCACATGGAGCCCTTTGAGGACGAATTCAAAGTTCGCTACCGCATCGACGGCGTGCTGTACGACATGCAGCCGGTGTCGAAGTCGATCGCGACCGCGCTCGTCTCGCGCGTCAAGGTTATGTCGAAGCTCGACATCGCCGAACGCCGCCTTCCGCAGGACGGTCGTATCGAACTTCCGATGCCGACCGGACCAATCGATCTCCGTGTCGCCGTCCTGCCGACGATGTTCGGCGAGTCGGTCGTCATGCGTATCCTCGACCGTTCGAACGTGCAGCTTTCGCTCGACAAGGTGGGCCTGGCGCCTTCGGAACTCGAGAAGGTTCGCACGCTGATCAACAAGCCGAACGGCATCGTGGTCGTCACTGGCCCCACTGGCTCGGGTAAGACGACCACGCTGTACGCCGCGCTCAACGAGTTGAACGACCCGGGCGTCAAGATTTTGACCGCCGAAGACCCGGTCGAATACGACATCGAGGGCCTCATTCAATGTCAGGTCAACCTCGATCAGGAGTTGACCTTCGCGCGGCTCCTTCGAAGCTTCCTTCGTCAAGACCCCGACATCATTCTCGTCGGTGAAATCCGCGACCTCGAAACCGCGCAGATCGCGATTCAGGCGTCTCTCACGGGTCACTTGGTGTTGACGACGCTCCACACAAACGACGCGCCGAGCACGGTGCTTCGTCTCGTCGACCTTGGCGTCGAAACATTCCTTCTGACCGCGACGATCGAAGCCATCGTCGCACAACGCCTTGTCCGCAAGGTGTGCGTCGACTGTAAGGAAGCGTTTACGCCGACGGAAGAGATGCTGATGGAACTTGCGCTTCGACCGCAGGATGTCGAAGGCAAGCAGTTCTTCCGCGGTTCGCGCAAGAAGAACGGGCGTCCGTGCGAGCGATGCCGCGCGTCCGGCTACAAGGGCCGACAGGGCATCTTCGAAATCATGGGGATGGACGACGACATTCGCGAACTGATCATGAAGCAGGTGTCGACCAACGTTCTTCGTGCCGAGGCGCGCAAGCGCGGCATGAAGACGCTGCGTGAGTCGGGGCTTGAAGCGATTTTCAACGGTCAAACGACGATCGACGAGGTCGTACGCGAGACGATTACGGAAGAGTAAAGAGACAACAGCGAAGTACGCTCAACGCGGCCGCGAGCGCGGCGCGCAGACAGCACACGACCGTGCGAACCCAACGAACCCCACCCTTTCCGGGTGCGTGACCGAAGTGTGAGATACGACGGAGCAAACCATGCCAACCTTTGCCTACGACGCCGTCAACGCCGCCGGAAAGAAAGTCTCCGGGACCATCGAAGCCGGCACCCCGGATGAAGCCATCAAGCTCGTGCGCGGGCAGGGGCTCTTTCCTTCCGGCGTGAAGGAGCAGAAGATTTCAGGCAGCGGCGGCGGTGGCGGACCGAAAAAGGTTCGCGAAGCCAAAGCCAAGAAGAAGGGATTCAACTTCACCTTCGGCGGCGTGAGCGCCAAGAAGCTGACGCTCTTTACGCGTCAGCTTTCCACGCTGCAAGACGCAGGCCTTCCGCTCCTTCGCTCGATTCAAATCCTTGAAAGCCAGCAGAAGCCGAGCGCGCTGAAAAACGTGCTTACGGGCGTCGCGGAAGAAGTGCAGTCGGGTACCAGCCTCTCGGAAGCGATGGCAAAGTTCCCGAAGGCGTTTGATCGTCTCTACGTGAAGATGGTCGCGGCAGGTGAGGTCGGCGGCGTGCTCGACATCATCTTGCAGCGACTCGCGGAGTTCATGGAGAAGGGCCAGCGCCTCAAGCGCCGCATTCTCGGTGCGCTCATTTATCCCGCGGTCGTCATCTTCATCGCCGTCCTCATCGTCACCGGCATCATGTACTTCGTCATCCCGAAGTTCCAAGAGATCTTCGAGGACTTCGACGTCGAACTCCCGAAGCTCACGATCTTCATGATCGACTGCTCGAAGTGGGTCGCAGGTACGTCGAGTAAAGACCAGGTCGTACCGGGCGTGATTTGGATTCTCATCTCGCCCATTCTGATCTTCCTCTTCTTCAAGTTGATACGAAAAACAGGCCCGGGGCGCGCGGCAACCGACTGGGCAGTGCTCAAGGTGCCCGTCGTTGGCACGCTTGTGCGAAAGACGGCAATTGCGCGCTTCACCCGCACGCTCGGAACGCTCATCAGCGCAGGTGTGCCGATTCTCGAAGCGATTCTCATCACCCGTGACACCTCGGGTAATTACGTCTTTGAGAAGGCGCTTTCGAAGGTGCACGACTCGATTCGTGAAGGTGAGACGTTTGCGACGCCGTTGCGCGAGTCGAAGACTTGCGACTTGATCGTCGTCAACATGATCGACGTCGGCGAGGAGACCGGTGACCTCGACGTGATGCTCATGAAGATCGCCGACAACTACGACGAAGAAGTCGACGTTGCGGTCGCGAGCCTCTTGTCGCTCCTCGAACCGTTCATGGTCGTCATCCTCGGCGGCATCGTGCTCCTCATCGTTCTCGCGCTCTTCCTGCCGCTCGTCTCGATGATCGAGTCGGTGTCGAACACGTCGAAGAAGTAATTCGAAAGAAGGAGTTCGAAAGAAGTAGTTCGCGAGAGTAAGTCTCCGAATCTCGTCCGCAACGCCCGCAGGGGGCTCTCCAACGATGCGCACTCCGAACCGCCACAACACCACATCGCACCGTCAGGGTTTCACGCTGACGGAGTTGCTCACCGTCGTCGCGATCATCGTCCTCCTCATCGGGTCGGTGACGGTGGCGATCGGCGCGGCGACTCGCAAGGCGCAGCGCACCAAGACGCAGTTCTTGATGGGTTCGATTGCATCAGGGCTCGGACAGTTTCAAACCGACTTTGGATATCTGCCGCCGGTGTTGATGGCGCGGCAGGGTGGTGAAGCGGCGGGTGCTCGCGGGTTCGCGCGTGACGTCACCACAGTGGGGCAAGTTTCGTCGCTCCAACAGTGGTTCAGTTACACCACGCTTGCGGAGTACCTCATCGGTTACGGCAATCGAAGCGAAGATGGTTACGGCGTTCGGCTTGCGGGCTCCGCCGGGCCAGGAACAAAGGAGAATCCGCCGTTCGGTATTCGAGCGCCCGGTTCCGACGGCGCGTGGGGCGCGATTGATGCGCCGCAGAATGCCTACGCGGCGTTCCCCGGTCTCTATCGCGCGCGCAATCCCAATCGCGATGCGACTCCGCTTCCTGTGAACGATTCCAACTGGAATTCGATCGGCATCGAAGGTCGTGTCTACGGCCCGTACCTCGAACTCACCGATGAGAAGTTGCTTGGTGGTTTGAAGGGTTTCGACGCGCAGGGCAATCCGATCGTGGTGACAAACGACCAGGCGGACCCCAATTTCGGCAACTACCCGAAGGTGCTGCTCGATTACTGGGGAACGCCGATCTCGTACTACCGCGCGCCGTATGCGGGAACAGATCTTCGGAGCGAACTCTCGAATGGTTCGGACGGTTTCGTGAACCTTGGCGACGTCTTTGCGTTGCGTCCGTGGGATTTCGCGACGGGTCAAGAGGTTCGTAGCGTTGCCGACGCGAGCGGTGACGACTACACCGTCGCGAATTTGAAGGGTGCAGCTTTCGCACTCTTCTCACGCGGCGCGGATCGTCTCTTCGATCGCAACGTTCGTCGCGACACGCAGGAGTTCAACAAGGACAACATCGTGGAGAGCGGCCGCTGAGCGGCTTGGAGCGAACCATGGCAATGCACACGAACGTACAACCATCCACTTCTCGTGCGAGCGGCTTCACGCTGCTTGAGATGTTGGTCGTGATCGGCATCATCGCGCTGCTTGCGAGTCTCGTACTTGCCGTCAGCGGCAGCGTGATTCGCGCGAGCGAAGAGCGTTCAACCAAGAACTCGCTTGAACTCCTCAACGCAGCGACAGAGGAGTATGAGCGGACGCTGGATCGAAGATTGACGTATCAGTCGACGGCAACGCTTGGCTTCCCCATCGACCCGCTGCCGACAACCGCCAACGGGTTGCGTTATGACATCTTGAGTGCTCCGGCAACGTCGCCCATCAATTCGCAATGGAACACGCTTGCCGCGCCCTATTCAGCGGTGACGGGACCCGGCTTGCCGAGTTATTCCGTGCGACCTTTTCAGCGAACTGCGCACTTGATTTGGGCGTTGACCCAGTCGCCCACAAGCGCCGCGATCATGCAGAAGATTCCCGACTCGGTCTTCCGAGGTGTTCGTCCCGCAGGGACAGGTGCGGTTCCGACAACAGTCCGCCACGTGGTCGACGCGTGGGACACGCCCATCATCGCGATCTTCCCGGGGCGCGAGGCGAACTCGAACGGCATCGTCGACCCAGCGACCAATATCGACGCCGACGGCACCATCAAATCAGATAGCGAGTGGGCGACGGCGCAGAACGGCGGCATGCAACTCTCCTGCAAGAACCGCAAGATCCTCTGGGTTTCGGCCGGCAACGATTCGCGCTTCATCACGCAGTCGGGCTCGAACTACACCGCCAGCACTGACAACCTTTACAGCTACGAACCGTGAGGTCCCCCATGCGTTCGGATCGTTCTTACAACCTCCATCGCGCTCGCGCATTCACCATCATCGAACTGCTGACGGTGATCGGCATCATCGCGCTGCTCGCGGTGTTGACTACCCTCGGCGCGCGTCGACTCACCGCGGGGTCGCGCCTTGCGGCCGGCACCAACTCCGTCACCAATGCGCTTGGTATCGCACGTGCGGCGGCCATTCGCGATGGCGTTCCGACGGGCATCGTGTTTCGTCCCGTTTGGGATCCAACCAAGAAATTCCTCCCACAACGCACCGAGATGACGATCATTCGTTCGACCGGCGAACGCGTTGTCTTCGGTGATGACGACAGTCCGATGCTCTCGATGGCGGAGCGCTGGCTCGTGGTCGAGGATGTTCCTTCGATCACGCTTCCCGAGGGAATCAAAGTCGCGGGACCGATGTACGACCCGCCGCCGCTACCGAACAACGTCATCACCGAGTCGACCTACGCGACGCAAGCAGATCTCAAGGCACTCGAAACATGCGCCGAGACGATCGATTGCAACCGTATGGTCGCGATTCTCTTTGGCCCCGACGGGCAGTTTCTCACGCGCGCGCCAGGTTCAACCACTGGCGACATGAAGTGCTATGTCGACTGGAATAAGAACGGTGCGAATGCAACGCCCGCGGATCCAACGTTTGATCCGCAAGACGTCGCCTTTGGGAATTGCGCGTCAGGAAACTTCCAACGTTACTGGCTTCAAGACGCGTTCGAAGACGAGTGCAACCTGATGTTCGTGCCGTATCTCAACGTGTACGACGACAAAGCCGCACGCGAGTTGAAGGGCACCAACTGGGGTGTCACGGCGAACATGGTGAACGAACTCACGGGTTCGAACGGCTACATCGCGCTCTACGGCGACCGAATCAGTTTCAACCGCTTCAGCGGACTGCCCGAGAGGAAGGTGCGCTGATGGAAGCTTCTCCTATGCATGATGTTCGTCCGACCGCGCCGCGCGCTGCGCGAGCGTTCCCAGTTGCGCGGGGCTTCTCACTTGTGGAGATGCTGCTTGCGGTCTTCATCCTTGGGATCGGCGTGATTTCGATCGCAGCGCTCTTCCCAGCGGGCATCGTGCTGCAACGCCAAGCAAATGACGACATCCTCGGCCCGGTCGTTGCGAAGAATGCCTTTGCGGTGATCCGCTCGAAACTTGATCCTTCCGACTTCGGCGGGATGGAAGACTTCGGCTTCGCTCCGCAATACCTCGGACCGGGTGGCGTTGCGGGCACGGTGCGGCCGATCGGCGGATCGGATATTCCGCAAGTCTCGGGCGACTGGGGTTGGATGCGCCCAGGATTCCTCTTTGGAAATCCTGCAAACCAAACAGACGCGGGTACGGTCGATGTGTTTAGCGCCGCGTACACCCGCGCACGTGTTGGGCTTCCGTCCGGAACCGTTGGCGCTCAGGCAACCGAGATCAGTGAAGATGTTGCCGTCGGTCCGCTCTTCGGAATCCCGTACAACCGCGCGAAGTACCCGCTGTACTTCATTGATCCAGCGGATCGCCCAACCGACCCGCTCGCGCAGCAATTGCTCGAGCCGGCGGTGACGTTCACGCAAGCAGAACGCTCGTGGCCGCAGGGGAATCCCAAGTACGGCACCGCGAGCTCGATTCCGCTCTCGACCTACTACTGGGACTGCATGTTCCGACGGAACGGTGGCAAGATTCAAGTCGCGGTGTTTGTGTACCGCGTGAATATCCCCGGTGGCGATTCCCGACCGTACACGGTGGGTGCGTTCTCGAACGCGACCGGTTCCGGCGGGCTTCCGGCCGGTGCGTTTGATGGTCTGGGCACGACGCCGCCGAGTCCAGCGATGTACCTCGCGCCGAATTTTGGCTCTGCGGGATCTTGGCCCAATCGAACGACGGCGCTGGGTGCGGGCAACACTGCGGTGATGGGGTACACGAATCCGCCGATCCAAAACGAGATCCCCGGAACCGGCATCAACCAAGCCAATTCATTCGGCGCGGCGGAGCAGGTTTGGGATGACTGGCAAGCTCCAGGATCGTGGTGGATCGACAACCATGGCACCGTGCACCGCGTCCTCAATGGCCGCACCAATGTGCAGCAGGGGCCGGTGAAACTCGCGCGATCGATCCCCATTCTTCCGCGCTCGCCTATCAACGGATATCCACCGACGGCTTCGGGCAACGGACCCAATTCTTCCATCAGCGCCATCTGGTTCATTCCGCGTCGTGACGCGCGCGGCAATGTCATTACCCCTGTCTTTGCAGCGGTGGAGGAACTCTGATGCCTCGCGCCCATTCCAACGTGGTTGCTTCGCGTGGCACTCGCGCGTTCACGCTGACCGAATTGCTCGTCGCCGTCGGCGTGCTTGTCGTCGTGATCGTCGCCGCCGCGCGCATCTTCTCGGCATCGAGCCGTGTGTCGGGCATTTCGCAAGCATCGGCCGATCTCCTGCAGACGGCCGCAGCGATTGAGGCGCAAGTGCGCGCCGACTTTGCGAATCTTCCGAAGAACGGCTTCATGGTCATTCAGCAGGTTGAGGTCAATCCGGCCAACAACCCGCAGACGATTGAGCCTGGCCTTGGTCCTGTCGAGATTCGCGCCGATCAGATCGCGTTTTTCGCGCGCGGCGTTCGCGCGACCATGCGCTACACCGGCTCGCAGGAATCGTCGGTCATCAGCGTCGATCCGCTTGTGGTGAGCTCGTGGGTTCCCGAGTCGGCGGTTGCACGCATCTACTACGGACACGGCGTGACTGCGCCAACGGTGCCGGTTGGGTATGACCCGACAGTCTTCGGTGCGCCATTTCCAGGTGAGCCGAATCACGAAGGTGCGCCGCTTGTGCCGTGGCAGGGTGGTCGTGTCGAAACGGTGCGGTGGGACGTCTCGAATGGCTTCGGACCACCAGCGCGTATGCCGCTCACTCGCCCAAGCAACTGGCCGCTTGCGCGCATTGCGACGTTGCTTGGGTCCGACGGTTACGCAGCCTCGGGTGCGACGACCGCTGGATTTGGCGCAACGACGGTGAACTCAACCCAACGACTCTTCACGAGTCTGCAGCCGCAGATTTCACCGCTTTCGACCGCCGCGCCTTCCGCAAATCTCGTCGACCCGCTGTGGACTTCTTGCCGCGTCGACGTCGTGAAGTGGCAGATGGACGATCTGTTCTCGCAGATGGCCTATCAGTATCGCAACAACGGCACGCTGAACCGAGCACTCGCGTTCAACTACGACGTTGCGCCTAGTGCACCGTGGGGCGGACCATCGTCGCGTCTCCGCATGATTCAAACGCTGTCGCCGTGGGCCACGCCCGCGACTGCGTCGAACCCAATCAACGGCAACAACTTCCTCTTCGTCGGCTATCCGCGCGTGGAGAAGGCGGCGCTCGGCCCCGCGAAGGCTGAGCAGATGCTGACCGCTCCAGTGCTCGCGCCCAACTGCTCGAGTTTCAAGGTCGAGTGGACGTGGGATGATGGCGTTGGAAGGTCGTGGTTCGGACCCGGTTCAACCGGAACCGCAAACGGCGGTGAAGGTCTTGGCATGTTCGTCCCGCGCGGCGCGACCCAGCCGTGGTTTGGCCTGAACGACCCGATTCTTGGCATGGGTGCAAGCCAAGTGCGACCGGTGTCGAACATGACGAACTTCTGGTTGAACGGTGCCTACGACCTGCAACGTGGCACGATTGGTTCGCCGCTTGTGGTTGATCCAAACTCCGGAAGCCCCGTGCTCTGCCCCGTCGAAGGGCCGATCAACAACGCCGAGGGCGGCCCGATCTGGCGCACGAGTTCGTTGCAGGGTTCGAAGCGCGTCTACCACGCGGTCTTCGGCTTCAATCAAGACAACCCGGGCGAAACCAATCCGTACGCCTTCGGTCGCGGTCCGTACACGCCGCTTCCGAGCGCGATCCGCATCACGCTTCGTCTGCACGATCCACTCGGCCGCATCGAGGGTGGACGCGATTACCAGTTCATTGTCGAACTTCCCAAGCGCTGAGCACGTTCGTTTCCCGCGAACGAGTACTTCGCGAAGGGATGACATCCCATGTCCGGTGACATGCCATGACCAACGAGACACCACGCATGCACGCAGTTTCTTCCGCTCCTCACGCGCGACGTGGCAACACGATCGTGCTCGTGACAGCGATCCTCGTGCTACTCGTCATCATCGCAACCGCGTTCGTAAGCCGCACTCGTGCGGTGCGCGATATCTCGGCCGCGCAACAGAGCTCAGCGGGGCGTGACGCGCGCGCGGAGTCGATTGGCGTCAACGTCGCCAGCGAAATCGCGGGCGCGCTCTTCGCGAAGCCGATCAACACGTCGGACCCGTTCGCGAAGACCGACGCATCGGTCGTGCCAAACGTCGTGGTCGGGAGCGCCTCGTGGCCTCGACTCGCGCCGCCGCTCGATGCGGAGCGCTACTCCATCGACCGCGACGTCTTTCCGATTGGTTCTACCGCGAATCCAATTCCGGGCGACGGTATTCCTGACTTTGGCTACAACATCGCGCCCTATGAAACCAAGGCGTGGACGAACTGGCCCGACTTTTTCGGCGCGAACAGCCCGTGGCCGGCAGGCCCTGGGTCGCCGCAAGGCACGTTGACGCTTGCCGCGAATGTGCCGATTGGCGATTCGAATCCGTATGGCAGCCCGGGCATGGGCGACTCGCGTTGGTTGCGCTCCACGGAGCCAGAGCGCGTCGGCATTGACCAAACCAGCGATGGAGTGCCCGACTATTTCGACTTCTCGCACTGGTCGCACTTGTCGTGGCTCCCGAGTGCGAACAACGGGTGGCGCGTGGTGGCGGACATTTCGAACATCCGCGACACCGGCGGCGCAGTGATCGACAACATGAACGAATCCGGCGCTGCGCCCTATGCAGTCGCCTGGCCCTACGAACAGTGGCTCCCGGGCGTCATTCCCGCACCAGTCGCGAACGCTGCGCAATTCATCACGCGCCGCGATCAGTGGTTCTTGAGCTATCCGACCGTCTATCGGAACCCGACCCAAGCGCTCCCGAATTTCATCAACCTGAGCAGCCTCGGTAAGCCGACGGATGAATTCAAGTTGGGAACGGATCGCAATGTCGTCTCCCGCACGTTCACCGATACCGACGGAGACGGCTTCACCGACAGCTTCTGGTTCCTCGCGCCGACGCCAGTGGATCGTGGTATCCGTACGATTGTCGGCGTCTCGGTCGTCGACAACGGCGGTCTCGTCAACGCCAACGTCGCAAGCAAGTTCAGTTTCAACAACACGGCCGGGCACACGCCCTCCGATCTCGCACTTGTTTCGAGCATCGCCGATCTGACGGGCCCTGGCGCACTCGGCGTCGGCTTTTTCGACGGCGTCCTCAATCGTCGCAATACGCGCGCGCAGGGGCCCAACGTCCTCGTCGACACCATCTATGGTCCGTCGCCCGCTCCAAGTTACTGGCGCAACGATCTCACCTTCGCGCCCGCGCAGGTCGATCACTTCCGTCTGAGCTTTGGCGATTACGGCACCCAGCCGCTTTCGTTCCTCAATGCCATCGGCATGCGGACCGCAAACGGCTTCACCGACAGCGGCTCGCCGCTCGCGGGCTATCCGCTTGCGGATACGAATTACCCAGTGACAGCGACGCCCCAATTCCCGCAGCCGCGCGGCAGTTTCGAAAGTCCGCGCGAGCGCCTCGCGTACTTCAAGATCAGTGGCCTCAATCCCGAGTCGCCACTCTTTGGCTTGACGCCGTTCGATACGTCGGACGAGTTCGAACTCCGTGCGTTCCACGGGAACAACTCGCCGAACACGCTCTCGCGGTTCGAGCAAGCGGTGAGCCTCTATAGCCCGATCTACCAGGGCGCGGACGCGAACAACTACCAGTTCCTTCGCGCGTCGCCGATGCGCGAGGAGTCAAGCGAGTATCTCGACCAACTCGAGTCGCGCGAGCTCCTCGTCGACAATCGTCGCAAACTCACGCTCTTCAACGGCGCTCGCAACGAAACCGCGCCACCGTGGCTCTGGCCAACGCCGTACTACGAAGAGACGACCAACTACATGAATCCGCGCGTGGCGGCACTCCCGCCAACCGACCCGCAGTACGGCGCATTCCAAATCGCGAACCGTGCGGAGTATGAGCGTCAGAAGTTGAAGGTCGACTTGCGTCGCACCAACTGGAGCGCCGTCGATGGTCAACCGCCCGTACGCGACCAGTTCTCCGCGTTCTTCTGGCGTCGCGATCTTGCGCGTCTTCTCGAGCGCTCACTCACCAAGGTGTCGCAAGACCAAGCCACCGGCAACACGCTCTACCAGTCGATTTACGGCACGCGTCAGGCCGACTACCAGCGCACCCTTTCGATGATCGCGAGTTACGTCGCCAACATCGACTGTGCGAGCGATGAGGCTGTGCCGTTCGTCGAGAATCTCCCGTCGATCGGCACAGCGGTTCGCGCCGATGATGATCCGCTCGTTCCGAATCAGCCCGTTGCAGGCAATGAGTTCTTCCCAGGTGGTTCCGACGCGGTCAGCGATCCGTTCAATCAGAATCGCTTCTACACCGGTGTCGAGAAGCAGCCGTTCATCATGGAGGTGTTCTTCGGTGTTGCGTACATGCGCAGCAAATTCAACGAGAGCGATCCTTCATGGACGGGCCCCGATCCATCCGGCGAAATCGTCCCACAAGGTGGGCAGCAAGACGGTGAAAAGTTCGTCGACTCCACGTGCAACAAAGCGCCGCTGATTGCGGTGCAAATTGCAAACCCGTACGACACGCCGATCAATCTGCGCGATTTCCGTCTTCGTTTCTTCGGCAAGGACTTCACGTTCTTCTCGCCGGAATACGGACCGAACGCGCAGTACCCGGACGGCCCCAGCATCCCGCCCGCGACACTCGGGCGACCGAGCACGGCGATTGTGTATTTCGCGCCGACGGCGCTCGATGACACGGTTCCGTCCAACGTTGAGCCGAACCAGTCGAGCGATACAGGCTTCTTGTCGATTCCGATGGAAGCGCGATTCCTCGACTTCCTTGATCTTGAGAAGGGTGAAGTCGCAGCCGCTGGCAGCGCTGTTCAACAGGTGGACGCCGACGGCGATGGGCTCATCGAGCGCGTCGGACCGTACGACTCGCGCGGCGCGTTGGCTGCGGGCTACGACCCGCTTGATCGCACGCTCGTCTTCCGTGCGTCGTCGTGGAACGAGTCGCTGGGAACGCCCGGCACGCCGACCTTCGGTGGGCGATTCCGCAACGCGAACAAGAGCGTCGAACTCGTTCGCGTTGTGGGCTTGCCTGGTCAGCAGTACCAACTTGTCGTGGATCGCTTCGACAACAACGAGACGGGCGACGATGTCGACTTTGCTGAAGCGGTCAACCGACTGTTCGATGATCCAGCGCATCAGCCGCCCGCGAAGGCCTACTACCGCGATCCGACGCAGCCAGAACGCAGCTATGTCTCGGGCATTCGCATGGGTGGCAATGAGGTGTTCATGACGTGGGTCCGCGCGAGCCGCGCGTGGGCCTTTGACGTGAATTCATGGAACGACACGGCGGTGGCGATTGCCGACCGCAAGATTTCGGCGACCGAGCTTTCTCCGAGGTATGTCTTCAGCGCGGCGTCAAAGCCGACCTTCGTGAGCCGTCAAATCGATGGCATCAACGATGGCGGTGGCGACGCAAGCTTCACAGGCGACGTGTTCGACGCGAACACCGATCCCGACGTCAATACGGTCGTCACGGGCGGTGGTACAACGGCACGTTGGCCGAGAGCGGTCTTCGCCGATTGCTTCAACCGCCCAATCCGAGCGAAACCAGCATTCTTCACCAACATCTTGGTCCTGCCCGCCGGCGCGACTGCGAACGTGGACGCGATCTATCTTTCGGGCGCGAACCCGATGCCGTTCATCGGCGATGGTGAAAATCAGCGCGGTACGGTCACGATCGGCGGTGAGAATCTCGAGTGGCACACCGGCTCGAAGGGCATGTCGATGGATCCAGCGGGGCTGACGTCGACGTGGCAAGACTTCGCCGACCTCCCGGTCATGAACCTTCCATTCCAGATGTCGCACAAAGACAGCGACTTTGAGCAGATCGGCGAAGTGCTCGATGTCTTCCTCTGGGGGCACGTCTTCGAGAACTGGGGCGGTACGCCGGACACCAAGCGCACCTTCAGCGAGATCATGCTCGATGACGATGTCGACAGCGAGTTCTATCCGGGCACGGGTCTCTACATCAATCGTCTCTACGCGCGTCTGCCGGGCGAACTCGGGCAGAACGACACGGGTTCGATTGTGATTGGCTCGGCGATTGACCCGACCTCGACCACGTTGCCTCCGGTTCGACTGCCGAACTATCAACCTTGGACGCCTGCGCTTCCGGCGGGTATCGCGTTCCTCGACGGCCTCACCATCGACGGCGCTGGTCGCGGCAATCCTGATCGCAACGCAGACGGTGTCTATACGCAGGCACCAGCCGCGGCGAATCAGCCGCTTTCGGATGGAGCGTTGGCGGAAGAACGCCAGTTCCGTCTCTCGCACGGGTTCGTCGGTCGAAAGACGCCGGGGCTCATCAATCTCAACACGGCGCTCCCCGAAACGCTCGCGACGTTGCCCATGATGTTGCGGCTGCCGACGATTCAGGGAAGTAACCCGCCGATCACGCCGTACTCGCACGCAGCGGATGCAATTCGTTCGTATCGCGATCACGGGTACTTCGCGGCGCCAACGCCATTCCCGGCGAACAACTTGATGAGTTACGCCGATCGTGGCCTCACCGACGCTCAGACAACGGCCGCGATGCCCGTCATCTTCCCGGCTGGTGGTGCGCGGTTCTTCCCGGGAATGCGCGCGGAGCGTGGTTTCGCGTCGATTGGCGAACTGGCGTTGCTTGCGCGCTATCCGACCGACACAGTTCCTGATCTGCTTCGCGCGTCGTACAGCATGCGATGGCTCGGTCTCGATCCGTACCTCGGCGCGGCGGGAGCTGGTTTCGACGATTACAACACGGGGTACTCGTGGTCGACTGATCGGACGAATCCGCGGCCGCGTCAGTTGCCGGAGGATGTCTTTGCCGCCATTACGCCGGATGCCGATGAAAATGTGCCGTTCAAGCCGGGCGATGAGCCGCTTGGCGATGCGGAAGATTTGAATTTGCTCTTCAAGGGCATCTCGAATCTCGTGACCACACGAAGCGACGTGTTCACCGTGTATCTGCGCATTCGGCAGATCAAGCAGAACCCAACGACAGGCGTGTGGGATGGCACGAGCAGCGAGCATGTCATCGACGACGCGCGCTACGTGATGTGCGTTGACCGCAGCGAGGTCAATGCGCCAAGCGATCAACCGCGTATTCTCTACTTCCAGAAGGTGCCGTGATCGAGGTCGCCTGATGGAGCGTCGATTTGAAAGTGATTCCAACGCCCCCGCCTTGCGCGGGGGCGTTGTTCTTGACGCGAATGTCCACGAATCTTCGCCGTCATCGCTGCACGCACCCATGATTCACGGCTGATTGCTCACCGTGTCAGGCCACGATCACTTCCCAACCACACAGCAGACTTGGATCCTCGATCGCTTGGCGGAGGGCGCTGTTGGTGCGCCCGGACTGCGCGAAACGCTGATGGAGCGTTACCGCGAGCCGTTGTTGATTTACGCGCGCGGGTCAACCTTGCGCACGATCGCCGAACCCGATGAACTCGTGCACGGGTTCTTCGCGCACTTCTTTGGCGACCTGCGCAACCTTGAGCGATGGGCCGAAAGCGGCACGCGATTGCGGCGGTGGATGATCAACGGACTCGTGCTGCACGCACGGGGGCTTCGTCGCGATGCGGCCCGCAACCGCGAGACTGGCGTCTTGGATCCGCTCGCCGCGCGGGCGGCGGGGACGCCCGACGCCGAGGCTGCGTTTGAGGCTGCATGGGCGCGGTCGCTCTTATCTGACGCAGCAACGGCAGTGCAGGCGGAGCTCGTGGCGGAAGGGCGTTCGGCGGCGTGGGAGGTCTTTCGGCGCCACATCGTGAACGGAGAGGCGTACGCCGTTTGCTGCCCGCCGCTTGGGTACACGGTTGACGATGGCCGCACGGTGACGCGCATGGTGTCGATGCGGGTTCGGCGCACGCTGCGTGAGTTGCTGCTGCAGGAAGGGACGCCCGAAGCCGAGATTGGTTCGGAACTTGCGGCGCTCGAGAGGTTGCTTGAGAGGCCTGCAGATGGACTTGGTGGGAGATAAGGCGCGGTCGATGAAGAGTTCGATGACCAGTTCGATGAAGAGGGTGCGCTTCGACGAACAGGCTGCAGTCCGATTCCGAGGATCGCTTGCGGGGGCTTCTCGGGCGCCACGAGACGGGCGGCGCGTGGCGCACTGTTCATTGATGATCTTTTTCTTGACTGTCGCGCACGTAGCCGCGACAAGTGGCTCTTTCACGCACGCGTCTGACCGAGGTGCCGTCGCTCGCGGAGCTTCGGCGGTGGGGCGCGCGTCCCAAAGAAGCGAGGTTGATGTGCGTGATGCTGTGATTACTACGGTTGGATTCGCCGTGATTGTGGGAACGAGCGGGGTTTCGACCATGATTACGCATCATGCTTCTGCGCAGTGCGACGAGTTGGTCGCTTGGGGAACGAACCAGTATGGTGCCCTTGAGAACGTACCTTTGGTACCGATGCAAGCGGTAAGTTCAAACTACCACCTCTCGGTAGGCATAGATACTGTTGGAGTCGTTCACTGCTGGGGTAGTCCTGCCCTCTCAGATCAGATTCCACCACTGAAGAACGTGGTGAAGGTCTGCGCAGGGTATGACTGGGCGATGGCACTTGAGTCGGACGGTGAACTCAAGGCATGGGGGGGGAACATACATGGCCAGCTGAACGTCCCCGTGGGACTCTATACCGCCGTGGAGGCGGGTGATGGTCATGTGGTCGCGCTCAAAATCGATGGCAGTCTTGCAGCATGGGGTACGAACTCATTCGGTGAAGCCAGTGCGCCGAAGGGTTCTTACACGGTCATTGGGGCGGGAAGTTGGCACTCTCTTGCGCTTCGTTCCGATGGCGTCATCACCGGCTTCGGTTGGAACGGCGCAGGGCAGCTATACGCACCGAGAATCGCTGGCGTCTCACGGCTCGTTGGTGGTTGGAAGCACTCGTTCGCGATCGGTAGTGGCGGTGTGATCCACGGATGGGGTACGGATGTCGGGGGTGTCCTTGCGAATCGGCCTGCGAGTGGAGGATTCGTCGATGTGGACTGCAGTGCATCTCGCGGCGTAGCACTTGGTACTGACGGACATGTGGTCGCGTGGGGATCGCCGAGCCCAACTGAGTGGGTGGTACCCGCTGGACGCTTCACCGCGATCGCGGCGGGCTACACCATCGAGGTTGGGATTCGGTGTTCATGCCCCGCCGACCTCGTCGACGACGGCACGATCAACGCGGCTGACCTCGGCGTTCTGCTGAACTTCTGGGGCACCGACGGCTCGGGCTTCCCCG
Organism: uncultured bacterium; assembly: GCA_903911205.1. Classification (GTDB taxonomy): domain Bacteria; phylum Planctomycetota; class Phycisphaerae; order Phycisphaerales; family SM1A02; genus QWPT01. The sequence continues at coordinate 61 of CAIWCL010000356.1, read as the reverse complement.
GTGTGGATCTCGACGGCGATGGCATCGTCGGCGCGGCGGATCTCTCCGCGCTTTTGAGCAG
>CAIWCL010000355.1 GCA_903911205.1 uncultured bacterium | reverse complement strand
GCCGAAGTTCCGACGAGTGCGACCGCGATGAAACCGACGGCGGTCCGAGTGAAGAGCGGACCACTCTGCGTCGAGATGAAGGTCGCCTCGTTCTGCTTGCTGCGCTGCATTCTTTGGGACTCCTGAAGTGCCTGTGAAAAGCACATTTCTCCTGAACGGTCTTCTAAACCGGGATACTCCAACTCTCTGCAACCGCGTCGAGAAGATGTTCGCAAGGAATGTGCCGCGCTCTGAGTGCGGGCTCCTGGGACGCATCTTCGCCACGTGGGCAGCCACGACCGTCGGCGTACCGCCGGGGCGTAGATCGGGGAAGGTACCCCCCCGCCCCTTTCGCCGCAACTCGGGACCGCATGAAGAATGGGGGAAGGCGACCGTCTTCTGCGAACCGAGTCTCGTCAAACCGGAAACGTCGGTAAATCTCGACAAAGCGCGAGCGACTCGCAAGGCTTCATCGGAAAAACAGGACCCACGCGCGCGTTCGAGTACGTCAGCCCGCTGTGGAAAACCTGTTTGAATGACGAGCCGTCGGGAGAGGACCGGCAAGCCCTCGTGGCCAAGACGCAACCCAAACTCGGTCAGATCGCTGCCAACGCGGCTTGCGCGCGCTCCATCTCGATCGCTCCAACCGGACGGCGCGAAGTCATCATTTCGATGAAAACGTCGAAGAGATAGGCCGAATCGTGAGGGCCAGGGCTCGCTTCCGGGTGGTACTGGACGCTGAAAATCGGCTTCGCCGTGTGACGGAACCCGGCGAGCGTGCCGTCGTTGAGATGGATGTGCGTCGGTTCGCCACCCGCCGCGCGGAGGCTCTTCTCATCGACGCAGAAACCGTGATTCTGGCTCGTGATTTCCACGCGGCCCGTCAGGAGATTGCGCACTGGCTGGTTTGCGCCGCGGTGGCCAAACTTCAGCTTCCACGTCGTGGCACCAAGCGCAAGCGCGAGCAACTGGTGGCCGAGGCAAATGCCGAAGGTCGGAATCTCGCCCGCCACGTCGCGAAGTGTCCGGATGACGGTCTCAACCACCGACGGATCGCCGGGGCCGTTCGAGATGAAGAGGCCGTCGGGCTTGAGTGCGCGAATCTCGGCCGCGGTCGCGGTATGAGGCAAGAAGTGGACGTCGCAGTTTCGCTCGACGAGGTGGCGGTAGATGTTCCGCTTCGCACCGCAATCGATCGCGACAACTTGGAAGCGCGCGCCAGGGGCTCGGCCAGACGGAGTTGGTTTCGTTTCGACGAAAAGACCGCCTCGTGGAGCCCATTCGCCGAGTGCCTCTTCGAAACGCCCGCTGCAACGCGGAGAGACTTGCGCCGCGAGATTTGCGCCAGCCATCGAGGGGATCGCACGGGCGCGGGCGACGAGTTCAAGGTCGCTCGCCGCTGCGAGTGGCACAGAAGAAATGATGCCGCGCATTGCCCCGCCCAGACGAAGGCGCCGAACAAGTGCGCGCGTGTCGATGCCGTGAATCGCGGGAACACCCGCCTCTTCGAGCCAATCGGAGAGCGTAGAAACCGAGCGCTGATTGGAGGCAACCTGCGAAAGCTCGCGGACGACAAAGCCCGCGACGCATGGCCGTGCGCTCTCAATATCTTCGGCGGCGACGCCGTAATTCCCCATCTCCGTGGCGGTCATGGTGAGGATCTGCCCGGTGTAGGAAAGATCCGTCAACGCCTCTTGGTAGCCGCACATGGCGGTGTTGAAAACGACTTCGCCCGCGCCTTCGAGGCCAACGCCATCGACCTCGCGGAGGGATCCGCCGAAAGCGCGTCCGTGGAAGACCGTCCCGTCCTCAAGGGCGAGGCGTGCCAATTTCGTCGTCTGCATGGGGTCAAGAGTGTAGCCGAAGGTATCTTCAGGGACTGTGTCCCCGCGCGCGATTCTCATCCTTGGCGGCCTGACGGCGTTGACGCTCGCGGCGGTATTGCCGACAACGACGAGCACGAAGACCCCGACGGCACAGCCCGTCGACTTGAAAACCCCGACGGCAAAGCCCGTCGACTTGAAGACCCCGACGGCAAAGCCCGTCGACTTGAAGACCCCGACGGCGCAGCCCGTCGACTTGAAGACCCCGACGGGAAAGCCGGTCGACTTCAATACCGACGTCCGTCCCATCCTCTCCGACCGCTGTTTCGGCTGCCACGGGCCCGATGCCGAGCATGGCCGACAGGCGGGGTTGCGGCTCGACACCGCAGACGGCGCGCATGCCGTACTCAAGTCGGGCGTCCGCGCGATCGTTCCCGGCGACATCGACGCGAGCGAGGCGGTTCGGCGGATGCTGTCGGAGGACCCCGACGAAGTCATGCCGCCGCCTGAATTGAAGCGGCCCCTCACCGCGGCCGAGCGCGACACACTTGTGCGTTGGATCGCAGAAGGTGCCGAGTATCGCCCCCACTGGGCGTTCGCGCCGTTCGTCGCGCAGGTGCCGTCCACGTTGTCCGTCGCGCGTGCCGCCTCTGCGATACCCGTGATGCGCAATGCCAACTGGGCGCGCGACCCGATCGACGCGCGTGTGCTTGCGCGGATCGAGGCAGCTGGCCTTGCGCCCGAACGAGAAGCAGATCGCGCGACGCTCCTCCGACGCGCGTCGCTCGCGTTGACGGGTCTTCCGCCAACCATCGAAGAGGTCGACGCGTTCGTCGCCGACACCACGCCCGACGCCTATGAGCAGCGCGTCGACGCCATGCTCGCCTCGCCGCGCGCGGCCGAACATCGCGCAACCGTGTGGCTTGATCTTGCGCGATTCGCCGACACCTTCGGATACCAGTCCGACGGCGACTCATTCACGTGGCCCTGGCGCGATTGGCTGCTCGAAGCATTGCGCTCGAACATGCCGTACGACCGCTTCGCGAGTGCGCTCATCGCTGGCGACCTCATGCCGGCCGCGTCGCGTGCGGAGGCGCAGGCGAACGCGGTCGCGAGTGCGTTCAATCGCTTGCATCGCATGACGGAAGAAGGCGGTTCGATTTCCGAGGAGTTCCGCCAAGAAGCGATTGCCGATCGCGTGTCGACGTTCGGCACGACATTCCTCGGGCTCACGCTTGAATGCGCGCGATGCCACGACCACAAGTATGACCCAGTGCCAACGCGCGAGTTCTACGGGCTCGCCGCGATGTTCGGGCGGATCGACGAAAACGGTCTGAAGTCGTATGCGCATTCTTTCAGCGCGCCACCGCCTTTCATGCGTCTTGAGAACGACGCGCAGGCCGCACGCACGTTGGAATTGCACTCCGCGCGCGAGCACGCCATCGCTGCCTTCACGCACGCGAAAACAATCACGACGACCATCGCAACGACCAACACTCAGGCGCAGGCGATCGCGCCCAGCGCATTGCCCACTCCCGCTGCGCGCTATGCGTTCGATGCACTCGTGGATGGCCGTACGCCAAACGCCATCGACTCGATGAAACCCGCAACCACCGATCGCGCGCGACCCGAGCAACTTGGTGACGTCGCGCTCGCCGAAGGGAAGGTCGGCCGCGCGATTGCATTCGACGGCGATGGCGGCGTGTCGCTCGCAGGTCTCGCGGGATTCACGCGACACGACCCCGTGAGTTTCGCGTTCTGGATCAAGCCGGGCGAGAAGAACGCGCGTGCAGCGGTGCTGCATACGTCGGGCTTCTACACGAATGACGCGGACGGTTCAGGACTTGAACTTCTCATCGCAGATGGGCGAGTTCGATGGAGTGTCATCCATCTTTGGCCCGGAAGTGCAGCAAGCATCGAAATGGAAGAGGAACTTCCCGTCGGTGCATGGACGCATGTTGTTGCGACGTACGACGGTCTATCGCGTGCGCACGGCTTGCGATTGTTTGTGAACGGACGAATGTCGCGCATCAAAGCGGTGCGTGACGCACTGGATGGCAACATTGCTGGCGCGACAATCGAAGTTGGTTCCCGCTCGCGTGATGCTGGATTCCGCGGCGGCGCGATCGACGAACTCACGGTGTGGCGCGCAGAACTCTCGCCCGCCGAGGCGGCGCTTTTCGCAGGCGTCGAACCCGACGCGGACGCAAACCTCGAGCACGCGATTAAACGCGCGACCGCGCCTGAGATCGAAGCCGTGCGCGTCGCAAACCGCGCGTACGCCGCACATCTCGACACACTGCCCGCATTCATGACGATGCGCGACTCTCCGTTCGCATCACCAACCTTTGTGTTGAAGCGGGGCGCGTACGACCAGCCCGACCGCTCGCAAGAAATTTCGCCGGGCGCGATTCATGCAGTTTTACCGCGAGCATTTTCGCGTGATGCAACGCGACGCGAACTTGCACAATGGCTTGTCGACCCAGCAAATCCGCTCACCGCGCGCGTCGAAGTGAATCGCTTGTGGACGCAGATCTTCGGCCGCGGACTTGTCGAAACCGCTGAGAATTTCGGTGTCAATGGCGCAGCGCCCACACATCCTGAAGTGCTTGATCAACTCGCACATGATTTCGCTCATGGATACGACGACACAGCGCCATGGGATACACACGCCCTCTTGCGTCGACTCGTGTTGAGCGCAACATTCCGCCAGGGCTCGTCGACAAGTGAAGCGAAGCGTGCGCGTGATCCGTCCAACGAATTGCTCGCACGCGGGCCAAGTGTGCGCTTGAGTGCAGAACAGTTGCGCGACGGAGCGCTTCTCAGTTCGGGGCTTCTTGTCGAAAAACTCGGTGGACCAAGCGTGAAACCGTGGCAGCAAGCGGGGCTCGTGTCCGACGCGGGCGGCCCTGGTGGATATACGCCCGACACAGGCGACGCCGCGCATCGACGCAGTCTTTACACCTATCGCAAAAGAACCGTGCCGCCGCCCACCATGTTGGCGTTTGACGCTGGCTCCCGCGAAGCGTGCATGCCGCGACGATCGTCGACAAACACCCCGCTCCAAGTACTTGCCCTGATGAACGATCCAGTGTTCACCGAGTGTGCGGAAGCGCTTGCCGGACGCGTCATGCGCGAATTGGGCGATGCAGTAGATCTGCGCGACGCACGCATCGTGCGTGCGTTTCGACTCGCATGTGCCCGCGAACCCAGCAGCGTTGAACTTGATGCATTGCGCGCGCTTGTTGCATCACGCGTCGCAAGTGGCGAACACGATGAACGCACAGCGCTTGCGCTTGCTGCGACCACGATCTTTGCAAGCGACGGAATGGTGATGTCGCGATGAACGATCAAAACGCCTACAAAATCCCGCCAAACTACGACGAACTCATGCGTCCATCGCGTCGACACTTTCTCGGCGCTTCCGCGCTTGGGCTTGGGGCAGCGGCGCTTGGCGACATTCTTGGCGGGCGCGCGACGCACGCATCGAACGGCAACCAAGAGGCAGGTCCACTGCTGGTCGCGCCTCATCACGCGCCGCGTGCCAAACGCGTGATTTATCTCTTTCAGTCGGGCGGACCTTCACACCTCGAAACGCTCGACCCGAAGCCGCGATTGCGCGAAATGCACGGCCAACCGCTCCCCGAGAGTGTGCGCGCAGGACAACGACTCACGGGAATGAGCGGATATCAAGCGGTTTTGCCGATCGCCGGAAGCTTCACCGGCTCGAAGCGCTACGGACGCGCGGGCATTGAGCTTGGTGATGTGCTGCCCTTCACTGCGAAAATTGCTGATGACATCTGCGTCGTGCGCGGCATGCATACCGAAGCGATCAATCATGATCCCGCGATCACATTCTTCTGCTCTGGACATCAGATCGCAGGCCGCCCATCGATGGGCGCGTGGATGAGCTACGGACTGGGCTCGATGAACCGCGATTTGCCGAGTTTCATCGTGCTCGTTTCGAAAGATGCGTCGCGCGATCAACCGCTCTACGCGCGATTGTGGGGCTCGGGGTTTTTGCCGAGCGAACACCAAGGTGTGCAGTTTCGCTCGGGGAAAGAGCCAGTTCTTGCGCTCTCGAATCCGGAAGGTGTTTCGCCACACGCGCGCCGCGCGATGCTTGATGCGCTTGCTGCGATGTCACGCGATGCGTTGACGCGCGAAGGTGACTTGGAGATTGACGCGCGACTCGCACAGGCCGAGATGGCGTATCGCATGCAGGCAAGCGTGCCTGAAGCGAGCGACCTCTCGGGCGAATCCGACGAAACCTTCGAGTTGTACGGGCCGGGCTCGCGCGACTCTGGCACGTTCGCGGCGAACTGCTTACTCGCGCGACGGCTCGTCGAGCGTGGCGTGCGATTCGTCCAACTCTTTCATCAGGGTTGGGATCAGCACGGCGGTTTGCCTGGTGGTTTGTCGCATCAATGTCGGCAGACCGATCAAGCATCGGCGGCGCTTGTGCTCGATCTCAAGCGACGCGGCTTGCTCGAAGACACCTTGGTCGTCTGGGGCGGCGAGTTTGGCCGCACGACGTACTGCCAGGGGCAGATGACCGCCGACAACTACGGCCGCGATCACCACCCGCGCGCGTTTTCGATTTGGATGGCGGGCGGCGGCGTGAAGGCGGGCCACGTACACGGCGCGACGGACGACTTTGGCTACAACGTGGTCGACGGCGGCGTCCACGTGCACGACCTCCACGCGACGATTCTGCATCTCTTGGGCGTCGATCACGAGCGCCTGACCTTCCGCTACCAGGGCCGACACTACCGACTCACGGATATCGCGGGGAAAGCCGTGCAGGGCGTGATGGCGTAGGTATCACCTCAACGGTGCCAGGCACGTGCCAGGCAGTGCCTGGCACTGGATGGCACGTGCCGTGCACGGATTGCCACCACACGAACACCACACGAACGGCCGAATTTCCTCGAGCAGCCGTTCAAATCGAGCCGTGAGAGGTTGGTGCTAGGCACGTGCCAAGCAGTGCCTGGCACTGGATGGCACGTGCCGTGCACCGATTCGGGCAGTACCCTGCGTCCGGTGACCCTCTTCGGCTCGCACACCATCTCGAACGATTCACCGCTCGTCGTCGTTGCCGTCGAGCGCGCGGTCGACCGTTCACCGGACGGCCTCACCTACGCGCTTCCGCCGAAACTCGCCGACCTTCCCGAAGGCGCCCGCGTTGAAGTGCCGCTCGGCCGCGGCGAAACCCCGACCGCTGGTTGGATCGTCGAGCGCCTGCCCGCAGGGGAAACCAACGGCATCCCGCGCGACAAGATCAAGCACGTCCTTGCGCAAGACGACTCCGGCGTCGTCCTCCCCGGCGAGCTCGTGCAATTCGCCCGTTGGATGAGCGCGTATTACGCCTGTCCAATCGGGATGACACTCGCATCGATCCTTCCCGCCGCCGTCCGCAAAGCCATCGGACGTGTCGAGCGCACGCTCGTCGACTTTGCGCCCGCGCCCGAGGGCTCCACCGCGAGCACAGCGCTCCCGAAGATCACGAAGCGCCAACAACACGCACTTGACGTACTCGCCAAACTCCCCCGCCCGATCGAGATCGCCGACCTCGCGCGCGAGGCCTCCTACTCCTCTACCGAGCCCCTCAAGCGCCTCGTCGCCTCCGGCCATCTCATCGCCGTGAAAAAGACCGCCGTCGAAGCTGGCTTCATCGCCCGCGCTGGAAACACGGCGCCCGCGCCTCAACCAACACTCGAGCAACAGTCCGCTATTGACGCGATTTCACGCGATCTCGGTTCGTTCAAGCAGCATCTCGTCTTTGGCGTGACGGGCTCGGGAAAGACGGAAATCTACATCCGCGCGATCGAACAGTGACTCGCGACCGGGAAGAAAGCCGTCCTTCTCGTTCCCGAAATCTCGCTCACCCCGCAAACCGTCGGCCGCATCGCGTCGCGCCTCAAAACCGCGAAAGTCGCGGTCCTTCACTCTGGACTCACCGAGGCGCAGCGCAACCAACAGTGGACGCTTCTGGCCGAAGGCGGCGCGGACCGTGGCGCAGATGTGGTGGTCGGCGCTCGCAGCGCGATCTTCGCCCCGATCCCCGATGGCACGCTGGGCCTTGTCATCGTCGACGAGGAGCACGAACCGGGCTACAAGCAAGATTCAGCCCCCCGCTATCACGG
>CAIWCL010000354.1 GCA_903911205.1 uncultured bacterium | reverse complement strand
ACTTCTACATCAACTCGCCTGGCGGGTCGGTGGACGACACGCTCGCGGTCTACGACACGATGCAGTTCATTTCGTCGGATGTGGCGACGTTCTGCATCGGCCGCGCATACTCAGGTGGAGCGGTCCTCCTGGCCGCTGGACATCCTGGGAAGCGCACGATTCTGCCGCACGCGAAGGTGATGATTCACCAGCCGCTCGGCGGCGTGACCGGCCAGACAACCGACATTCAGATTCAAGCTGAGCACATCAGCAAGATGAAGCGCACGCTCAATGAGATCCTCGCGCGCCACACGGGCCAGCCGGTTGACCGGATTGCCAAGGATGTCGAGCGCGACAAGTTCTTCAGCGCGGACGAAGCGAAGGCGTACGGACTCGTCGATGAAGTCGCGCACTTCCCCGAAAAGGCGAAGAAGTAACCAAAGACGACGCCAATCAACGACAACTGACGCGAAATCACTGCAGCGCTCGCGCTGAAAGCACTCCCTTCGAGACGACACACCATGACTCTGATCCCCATCGTCATTGAGAAGACTGGCCGCGGCGAGCGCGCCTACGACATCTACTCGCGGCTCCTCAACGACCGCATCATCTTCCTTGGCGGCCCCGTCAACGACCAGATGGCGAATCTCGTCGTGGCGCAACTCCTGTTCCTCGCGAACGAGGATCCGCGCGCCGACATTTCGCTCTACGTGAATAGCCCGGGTGGTAGCGTGACCGCAGGCCTCGGCATCGTCGACACGATGAACTTCATCCCCTGCGACGTTTCGACCTACATCATCGGTTGCGCGGCGAGCATGGGCTCGGTCATCGCGTGCTCCGGCGCGAAGGGCAAGCGCTACGCGCTCCCAAACTCGGAGAATCTCATGCACCAACCGCTGATCGGCGGTGTGCTGGAAGGACAGGCCACGGACCTCGAGATCGAGGCGCGGCACATCCTCCGCATGCGCGATCAGCTCTACGCGATCTACGCGAAGGCGACCGGACAGTCGCTCGACAAGATCACCGCCGACTGCGAGCGCAACAACTGGCTGACCGCAGGCGAAATGCTCACGTACGGCCTCGTCGACAAGGTGCTCGAGAAGCTTCCAGCCTCGGCAATTGCGCCGAAGGCGAAGAGCGACGAGTAAGCAACGAGTACACGACGAGTACACGGCGAGTACACGGCGAGTACACGAATGACGCGTTGACATCCGACGCGATCAAACGACTGTTTCGAATCACACTTTCAAATGACGGGCGGCCTTTGGGCCGCCCGTTTCATTTTCATCCTGCACGGTTCCCGCGCGAGAACGACACTCGGTCGGCGTCCGCGAGCGCCGCTGAGGCTGCTGCGGTCGCTGTTCGGGTTGCGCTGTGAACGCAAAAGCTCTTGCAAAGGCCGCCTCACGGCGCACGAGGCCTGCGCAAGAGTCCGAGAATGACGCGCGCTCCGCGATCTCATCGAATATCCGCAAACAGAAGAGTGCTCGATAGATCCGAAAAGTCCGCGTCAGCGCAAAAGTGCCGCGCGTCTGACGGCTTCGATTGACTTCGGCAATTCACGCCGCATCTTCTGATCGTCTCGACACGTCGTTCCCTCTTCGCGCAAGGTTCCTTCGTCCCGAACCCTGCTTGAAGGATGTGTTGGTCCTGTCCCTGAGTGAGTCCATGTCTGAGAAAGAATTCGAACACCGCCCAGCCGGGGCTGTCGGTTCGTCGCATCATCCCATGCGGCGGCTCTCCGATTGCTTTGGCTCGGTCTATCCGCAGTTGCGCGCGATGGCGGCAACGATGATGCGCCGAGAGCGCGCATCGCACACGCTCCAACCAACAGCGGTGGTGAGCGAGGCGTTTTTGCGTCTGGCGTCGCGAGAGACTGAGGAGCCTTTCGCGTCGGAGTCGCACCTCCTTGCCTACGCAGCAACCACCATGCGGTCGGTGCTGGTCGATCACGCACGTCGACGAATGTCGAAGAAGCGCGGACGCGCGGTCACGAGCGACGCGGGCCTCTTCGAACTTCTCTCCGCAACAACGGGGCCCGGAGTCGATCTCCTCGAAATTGACGACGCGTTGAAAGCGCTCGAAGCCGCCGACGCTCGTGCAGCTCGCGTCGTCGAAGCGCGCGTCTTCGGCGGGTTGACGATCGAAGAAGTCGCCGAGGCGATGGATTTGTCACTCTCGAGTGTGTCGCGCGACTGGCGATTCGGTCGAGCCTTCCTCGCCGGACAACTTTCGGTCGACGGTGCCGTTCCTACTGACGCAGAGGATGCAGCGTGAACGCGAGTCCGACGACGATTCGGCGCGCTCGCGCGGTTTTTCAATGTGCCCTCGAGCTTTACGGCGAGGAGCGGATGCTCTTCGTACAGGATGCCTGCGGAGGCGACGACGAACTCGAACAGCTCGTGCTGAAACTCCTCGCCCTCGATGAAGACGATTCCGGATCGTTCGGCGCAAGTGCGTTCGACCAGAGCGTGGATTTGAACACCGACCATGGAGACGGCCGCCTCTCGGGCGCCCGACGTATGCCGCTCCCGCAGGGTTACACGCCCATGCGCGAACTTGGCGAGGGCGGATCGGGTCACGTCGAACTCTGCCGCGAGGACGACTCTGGCGACCTTGTCGCTGTGAAGACGATTGACCTGCGCGGGCTTGGGCAGGGCGGAGTTGATCGTGTGCGCCGTGAGTGGCGCATCATGAGCTCGATCGCCCACCCGGCGCTCATCAATCTGCGCGCGGCGGGCACGCTCGAGGAGCGTTACGCGTATCTCGTGATGGACTTTATTGACGGCCTCGATGTCCGCGCGCACGCGGAGATTCATGCGCTCGACGCGCGTGCCGTCGTCTCGCTGCTTCTTCCTGTTGCGGAGGCGCTTGCACTCGCCCATGCGCACGGTGTCGTGCACCGCGACCTCAAGCCATCGAACATTCTCGTTGGTGAGGATGGCCGCGCGCGGCTCCTCGACTTCGGCGCTGCACGCATCGCCGTCGGGGGCGCTGTGAGCATTCATCATCACACCCTCACAGGCGAAATGGTCGGCACGCTGACCTACATGAGCCCCGAACAAGCAGCCGGCCGCGCGCGCGATGTCGATGGACGCACGGACGTCTATCAACTCGCGGTGGTGCTTTACGAACTCATTGAGGGCCGACCGCCGTACGAACTCGATGGCTTGACGTTTGCCGAGACGATTTCGACGATCGTCCGAGCGAAGCCGACACCGATGCAGCGTCTGCCTGAACAGGGCGGCGCGGTGCCCGCACTCGCGAAGGTCATCCTCAAAGCGCTCGCCAAGCGACCTGACGCACGCCAGCGCGACATGGAGACGTTCATCCGAGCGCTCTCGCGATCGCTTCGCGGTTCGACGACGGCGCCTTTGCGACACCTGTGAGCAACGCCCTCATTTGAGGAGCCTGGGTTGCAGGGGTCGCGAGCGCGCTGCGCGCGTCCTGAAATTGCGTGATGTCCCAGCGCAAAAAGGCTGCGAGCACTCAACCCACGCGGGAGCGAAGTTCCGCGGAACGGCGGTGCTCCACGATCGCAAGTTGGAGTGTGGAGGGTGCCGGGAGCACGGCGTCAACGGAGTATCGGCCTGGAACCAGATCGGCGTGGAGCTTCGTCGAACCAGGGAGCAACTGCAGTCGCTCCATTCCAAACGCATCGCGAAGCACAATCACACCACCATCCGCGAGCATGGCATCAACCCGAATACGGGCTTCCGGTCCACCCACCGTGATCATCGTGCGAAGGCGGATTTCACCGACGCTCGCCGAGGCTTCCACCGCCGTGGGTACCGCGTGCAGACTCGCTCCGCAGAGATTCTGGCCGACGCCCGTCGGGGGGATCGTGAACCACTCGGATTCACAGTCGACACCCATCCAAGTTTGCAGGCGCTCGAAACGGTCTTTCGCAAAGTGATCGGTGATGTAGAGGTCGGGTGTCATGGAGAGTTTGTCTGAGCCCCACCGTACTAGCGCAATCACATGTCAAACCCTGTCAGGAACCCATGCACAAAGTTCGAAATGGATCCATTCGCGTAGGTGCGCCTTCGAATCATGCAAAAAACGGCACAGGCAGGTTGTCCAGACCTGCCTGAGAGCCGTGTTGGTTCTTGCGAACCGTGTCCTGATTTGTCCTGTGTCCTGAAGGTCTGCTCTTGTCCAGAGAGCAGACCGGAGAGAGAGTGTTCAACCAAGGAAGCGCAAACCCCGCGCCGACCTTGTCACCACTTCGCAACAATTTCCGAAATTGCTTCACAGGGCACCTTCGGCGCGAGCCCGCCGAGATGCCGCTTCGGGCACGCGACGTGAACCTGCGGTACGTTCGTGTGATCGTGTCTTCCAAAGACGACCACACCCCCTCACTCTTTGGTGATGCCGTCGAGGTCCCCGGCCGCCGCACCGTGCGGCCACGTGTTGACCCGTCTGTGGCCGCGGAGCGCGAGGCGTCGGCCACGGCGCAATTCGTCGCGCTTCGCGCACAACTTTCTCCGCGGCTCCATCTCGGAACCTCCAGTTGGAGTTTTCCCGGATGGCGCGGACTCGTCTATCGCGACGCGTGTACCGAGGCGGGGCTCGCTCGTGATGGCCTCGCGGCGTATGCCCAGCATCCTCTCTTTCGATCGGTCGGCGTGGACAAGACGTACTACCGGCCCGCACCGCGAGAAGAGTTCACACGACTTGCAGCACAAGTGCCACCAGACTTCCGCTTCCTCGTGAAGATATGGCGCGCGGTTGTCGAGCTAGAACCATTCGGCGGCGGCAGTGCCGCACCATTCCTCAATCCAACGATTGCGGTGCGCGAGTGTGTGCAACCTGCTCTGGACGGCCTTGGCGACAAGTGCGGACCGCTGCTCTTCCAGTTTCCGCCCTTGCGATTCCAGACCAATCGCGCCGCGCAAGAATTCGTCGCGGGACTTCGCGGCTTTCTTCGAGCGTTGCCGAAGGGTCCGCTCTACGCAGTGGAGGTTCGCAATCGCACGCTCGTTGGGCCGGAACTCGGCGAAACTTTGGCGGAGGCGGGTGTTGTGCCGTGTTTGACCGTGCATCCGACGATGCCGGAACTAGAGATCCAATCACGCGAACTAGCACTCGACGCGTCACGACCACTCGTGATGCGCTGGATGCTCCGCGCGAATCATCAATACGCCGAGGCAAAGGACCTGTACGCCCCGTTCAATCGACTCGTGGAACCCGATGATGCCAGTCGCGATGCGCTTGCGCGACTTGCGCGCGCGGCACTCGCGGCCGGACTCGGCGCGTGGGTCATCGTGAACAACAAGGCCGAGGGATCGAGCCCGTTGTCGGTCGAGCGACTCGCTCGCGCGATTGCCGAGCCGTGATTTGCGCCGACGCGGCAACGTCTCAGCCCGCGGCGATTCACTCGCCGCGAGGCTGGCCAGAGCGAGCAAAAGCCTGCGGACGCGGCAACGCCGCCCCGCAGCCGAGTTGCGAGCGCTTAAAGCAAGTGCCTTCGCATGCGTTCTGCCACGTCGCGACCTTTGTCGTACAGCAGCACGTGCCCCGCATCCGGAAGAACTTCTCCGTCCATCACCGGCAACCCGAGTCGCCATACCGCGAGCATCGATGGGTCAGTGAGAAGATCAAGTTCACCATAGAGCACAAGCGCAGGGGCTTTGATCTTTGGCAGAAGTTCCTCGCAGCCAGAGACGAGAAACGGCCGCAGATCTTCGACGATTTCAAGGAAGGCCTCACGTCGATCGATCGCGCGCTCGACGAAGGCGCGGCGAATTGGCTCCGGCATCGAAGGCGGATTGGGAAAGTTCAACCGCAGCACTTCCTCGAAACTCGCGTCGTCCTTGATGTCGAGCGGCAACTCACCCGCAGCAACGCGCGCCATGAAGTCGTTCTGATTCGGCGCGATCACGCCGGCCGGCGACAGCAGCACGATCTTCCGCACCGATTCCGGGTACGTGGCCGCGTACGCAGCCGCGAACGCGCCGCCCATCGACGTTCCGATCACATCCACCTGCCCCAATCGCTCCTCCGCGCGAAAGCGCTCGATTTCGTCGATGTAAAAGCGCCAATCGTGGGGCATGTCACCGTGCATCGCGTGTTCGCCAAAACCCGGAAGATCCGGGATGACCACGCGATGTGTCCCGCGCAAAATGGCCGCGACGCCCATCATGGCTTCGGCGGATGTGCCAAGCCCGTGGAGGACAAGCGCGGTCCGACGCGGCGACGCTGTGCCGACCGCCGATGCGTCGTCGTGCGCCATGTCTGATGCACCCGACTTTTCGAGTGATGAAGGTGAAGCGAGAGATCCCGATGACTCCGGGAAATCCAACGAAACTGGGGGATCGGTGTCCAACGCTCGCCAACGGTGACCATCGATCTCGATAAACCGTTCGGTCACACCCGCATTCGCATGCCCCGCCGTCATCGCGAGCCGGAACGCCGTCGCTGGGTCGTTCCAGAGCCAAATCCCCGCCGCGAGCCCCGTGACGGCAAAGACCGCGACAAGGACAAGCACCACACGCAAGATCCGCCGAACCGCGCCGCCTCGACGGGAAGACGCGTTTGGTGCGGAGCCGCCTGCCTCCGAGGGCGCGGTCGTCAGATGCTCGTTGGTACTTCGATCGTTCATGAGTTCCACAGCGTACGCCGCGCTTCCGACAGGCGCGCGGCCCCGTACCATGCGCCCCCATGAGCGCACAGCCCACCTTCGCGAGCGACTCCGACATCCAAGCCTTCCGACAGGCGTTCGAAAAAACACGCGCTGAGATCGGAAAGGCCGTCGTTGGCCACAAGGAGATCGTGGATGGAGTTCTCGTCTGCCTCTTCGCGGGCGGCCACTGCCTCCTCGAAGGTGTACCGGGGCTTGGAAAGACGCTCCTGATCCGCAGCCTTTCGCAAGCGCTGCACTTGAAGTTCAGTCGCATCCAATTTACGCCCGACTTGATGCCCGCAGACGTCACCGGCACCACGATCGTCGTGGAGACCGAACACGGCCGCGACTTTCAATTCCGCAAAGGCCCGATCTTCGCGCAAATCGTTCTCGCTGACGAAATCAACCGCGCGACGCCGAAGACGCAATCCTCGATGCTCGAAGCAATGCAAGAGCGAAGCGTCACCGTCGGCGGGAATACGTACGAACTTGAGAAGCCATTCTTCGTGATGGCAACGCAGAACCCCATCGAGCAAGAAGGAACGTATCCGCTGCCGGAAGCGCAGCTCGACCGTTTCTTCTTCAAGCTCGTCGTGGGCTATTCGACGCGCGAAGAACTCTCGACGATTCTCGATCGCACGACGACGGGTGAATCGCCGAAAATCGAACGCGTGCTTGATGCGGAAGGCATCGTGCGCGCGCAACGCCTCGTGCGCAGCGTGCAGATTGCGCCGAACGTGCAGGATTACGCGGTGCGCATGGTGCTCGCAACGCATCCGGGTGGACAGTTTGCCACGCCGATGACGAATCAATTCCTCCGCTTCGGCGCGAGTCCGCGCGCGGCGCAAACGCTCGTTCTTGGCGCAAAGGTGAAGGCCCTTCTTGCAGGTCGCAGCGCTGTTGCGTTCGATGACATCAAGTCGGTTGCCCTCCCCGCGCTTCGTCACCGCCTCTTGCTCAACTTCGAAGCCGAAGCCGAAGGCCGCAGCGCCGACGAGGTCGTGCAGAACGTCATCGACACACTTGTCCTCGATGCGAAGTAAACACCGATGCGAAGTAAACACTGATACCAACGAAACATCGATGGGAAGTGAACATCGATGCCAAATGAATTTCCGCGCGTCACGCATGCCGCGTCCGCGCATCTGACTACGAAAGAACACTCATGCTCCGCACTTCATCTCGCCTCGCGGGAATCGCCGTCTCCTCACTCGCATCGATCGTTTCCGCGGCGAACGCCCAAGAATCTGGTGGAGTCGAAACGCCGAACGTCGCCATCGACGCGACAAAAGAGGACCTCCGCTTCGTGCTTGCGGGCGGCTACGCGCACTTCTTCTCGGCTGACTTTGATACCGGCGGCGGCGACGTCGCCGTCGATCGCGGATTCGGCTCGCTGAACATTTCTTCCGCGCCGAAGGACACGTATCGATGGGACGTCGAACTTGCGTGGGAAGGTTCGTGGTACTCGTTTGATGGCGGTGGCGCACTCGCCGCTGCTGCCGGCGGCACGCCATGGGATGCAGTGCAATCCGTGGTGGTTTCGCCAGGCGCGAGCTTCAAACTCGACGATCACTGGCGCGTGAACGCGCGATTCCTCCTGCAATTCTCGGGCGAAAACGACGCAGACGTCGGTGACAGCGCGACGTATGGCGGCATTCTTGCTGCGAGTTACACCTTCAGTCGCGAATTCACGCTTGGACTTGGCGTACTCGCGACATCGCGTATCGAAGACGATGCGTTCGTGGTGCCGCAGCTCATCATCGACTGGCGTCCGTGCAAGGAGTTCCGACTCTCCAATTTCGCAGGCCCAGAAGCGTTCCCAGGTGGCGCAGGGTTGGAAGCGATTTGGATTCTCTCGGAAGAATTCGAAGTCGCATTCGGTGGGCGTTACACGTATCGACGCTTCCGCCTCGCCGACGATGCTCCGGTTTCGAGTGGCGTTGGTACCGATGAAGGTCTCCCGCTATGGCTTCGCGCCACCATGCGCGCAAAGTGCGGAGCGCGCATTGATCTCGTCGGCGGTTTCCAAGTCGCGGGTGAAATGCAAATCAACGACTCTTCTGGCCGCGAACTCGCCAAGGTTGATGTCGAAGCCGCGCCATTCCTCGGCGCATTCTTCAGCTGGACATTCTGATGAACGCAAAGGCCACGGCATCCTCCGGCGAAACCTCGCGTGTGCAAGCCCCGCGCCCCATCGCGCTTGTGACAGGAGCGAGTGCGGGAATCGGCCGCGAGTTTGCCATGTTTCTTGCGGAAAATGGGCATGATCTTGTTCTTGTTGCGCGCCGCGAGGATCGTCTCGTCGAACTGAAAAAGACGGTGGGCGAACGATTCGGCGCACGCGCGATGGTCATTGCCGAAGATTTGTCGCATGCCGCCGCGCCACGTCGCATCGCCGACACCGTGCGCGCCTCGGGTCTCGAAATTGACGTACTCGTCAACAACGCGGGCTACGCCGTGAAGGGCAACTTCCTTGAAGCGGATTGGGCAACGCATGCGGATTTCATTGCAGTGATGACCACTTCGTGGATTCATCTGACCCATCTCTTCGTTCCCGCCATGGTTCGTCGCGGACATGGTCGTGTACTCAATGTGTCGAGCCTTGCGTCACTCGCGCCGGAGCCCGCAGGCAGTTTGTATGCGCCGGCAAAGTGCATGATGACCTCGGCAAGTCGCGCGCTGCGGCTTGACCTTCTCGGCACAGGCGTGCATGTCACGGCGCTCTGTCCAGGCTTCACCTACACCGAGTTTCACGATGTGCTCGGCGTGCGCGAAGAGATGAAGAAGTTGCCGAAATACATGTGGCAAGAAGCTCGACCTGTGGTCGAAGCAGGTTGGCGCGGCGTGGAACGAAACGATCCCGTGGTGGTTCCCGGCGCGTTCAATAAGTTCGCTGCATTCTGGTGCCGCGTGCTTCCGTACGCACTCACAAGCCGCATGATTCCCAAAGCTGTCTCGGAACGCGCGACAAGCGCTCCACTGTCGACATCGAAGAAAGTCGATCCATCTCGATGAGTTTGCCCCGATGAGCCTCCTTTGCGTTGCGATTCCCGTTGAAGCCGCGGAAGAAATCCCAGTCGCCATCGAACGCGCCGCGCGTGCGCGCGTACTCGGCGCACGACTCGTCGAATGGCGCTGCGATGGAATTGCCTCGCGTCTCGAAGGCGCTGCCGCTGCGGAAGCGATTGCGCGACTCGTGCGCGAATCCGCGCTTCCTTCGATCGTCACCGTGCGCAGTGCAGAAGAAGGCGGAACATGCGCGCTCACTGAGAACGCGCGAATCGCACTCCTCGCTCGCGTCGCTCGTGCGTCTGAAGCGAGTGACGTCCCGCGCATGATCGACCTGGAGCACGCGTCGTTTGCCGAAGGTGCTCGAAATGATGATGCAAGCCTTGGCGGAACTGGAAATGAAGTCGTACGCGCGCTCCTCGCATCGGCGCTGATGCCACGCAGCGAAGATGCGCCCACGACGAAACTCATCGGAAGCGCGCACGATTTTGCGGGTCGCCCGGCCGATCTCTTGCGACGCGTTGCCGAGATGCAAGCCGACCCGCTGGTGTCGATCGTCAAAGTCGCGTGGATGGCGCGCAGCATTCGCGACAATCTCGAAGTGTTCGACATGCTTGCGTCGCGCTCGAAGCCGACGATTGCATTGTTGATGGGCGAATTTGGCTTGATGAGTCGCGTGCTCGCACCGAAATTCGGCGGGTTCCTCACCTTCGCGGCAGATGCCGAAACTGGCGGGACTGCGCCCGGACAACCCACGCTGCGCGAGTTGCGCGATCTCTATCGTTTCGGTTCGATCGGCCCCGCGACGCGCGTCTTTGGTGTGATCGGTTGGCCGGTCGCGCATTCGCGTTCACCCGCGTACCACAACGCGCGCTTCACCGAAGCAAACTACGATGGCGTGTATCTCCCGTTGCCAGTGCCGGATGCGTGGGAACACTTCAAGGCGTCGCTCGGCGCGCTCGTCGACCACGATCGACTCGATTTCGCAGGCGCGAGTGTGACGATTCCGCACAAGGAAAATCTCATCCGTTTCGTCACCGAACGCGGCGGAACAATCGATGCGCATGCAGCATGGCTTGGCGCCGCAAATACGCTTGTCGTGCACCCTCACGGAACGACTGAAAAACAGCGCCTCTTCGCGACGAACACCGACATGCCTGCAGCGGTCGAAGTGCTTTCCGCGGCACTTGCCACACGCGGACGCACGCTCGCGTCGTCGCGCATCGCAGTACTTGGCGCTGGCGGAGTCGCGCGCGCGGTTGCTGGCGGGCTTGCACTCGCCGGCGCGAACGTCGTCGTCTTCAATCGAACTCAGGCCCGCGCAGAAGCGCTCGCGGACGCCCTGTCCGGCAAAGAGATCGTGCTGCCGGATGGCCGCACACACGTCACGAAAGTGGTCGCAGGCCGCGCCGACGCGCTCGCCTGTGGCTGCTTCCATGCATTTGTCAACTGCACGCCTGTTGGCATGGAGGGCGGCCCTGACCCAAGCGGCTCGCCGCTGCCCGACGATGTCCACCTCGATGACTCGGTCGTCGTCATGGACACGGTCTACACGCCGCGCGACACACCGCTGGTGCGCGAAGCGCGCGCCCGTGGCGCGGTCGTCGTCGACGGCGAAGCCATGTTCCTTCGGCAAGCAGCATTGCAATCAGCACTCTTCTGTTCGCGATGGTGAATGCGTGCGGTACGATCCGCGCCCTCGGCGGAGCGAAACCTTGCGGCAAATCTACGGCGCGCGTCATGTCTGATTCCAACCAAGCCATCCTGACCGCGCGCGCCTTCCTGCGCGCCCACCTCTCGGGAACGATCGCATTCGACGGCGAATTCGTACCGATCAAAGTCGTGGTCGCTCCTGATGGAGCGCTCGTTGCGCCCGTGATGGTTGCGATGCTGCGAACCTTTGACAACGCGCTCTTCGTGCCTGACGAAGGCGACGACGCGATGCATTTGCAGATCACACTCGAAGAAATCCACGATCGCGACGAATACGCCGCGCTTTGTGACCGTTGGCGCATTTATCACGGCGAGCCGGAAGATGTGCGTTGGGCGCGCATCACGATCGATGCCGCGCGCTTTCGCGGGTTCATGTTTGATGGCCAAGCATTGATGGAGCCGAACGCGCTCGCGGACGTTGAAGCCAAGATCTGCCGCGAAGTGAACAGTTCGATGGGTGATCTTTTGAAAGCCGCTGCCGCCGCAGTTTCCGGGCTTGAAATCGAATCGCCGCGACTTGTTGGTGTCGATCCGCTGGGTTTCGATGTCCGCGGCCGCTTTGATGTTGTTCGCCTCCCAGCCGACCCGCCCATCGCCGACGAAGAGGATGCGATCGCAGCGCTCGAAGAACTCGCAGATCCGGCAGCCGACGGTGAAGCCGAGCGCGATGCGGCAGAGCCAAATTGAAGCACGGCTCGACGCACGGCTTGAAGCAAGGCTTGAAGCAAGGCTTGAAGCAAGGCTTGAAGCAAGGTTCGAAGCAAGAACTGAGACGGGAATAGACCAGTGCACGAGAACTTCAACATTTCCGCCGATCTTGGACGCGCGATCGGGCGTGTCGTCGAGAACGGGCCGCACGAAACTTCGCCGGACGCGGAGGCCGCTCGAGTCGATCTCGCGCTTGCTGATCTGATCGAGAGCGACGCCGCTGATCTTGCGGATCGTGGCGAATATCCGACGCTTGAGCGCTACCTCACGTCGTGGAGTGCATGCGGCGTGACGCATGTGGAGGATGTACGAAGATTTCCCATCGCGCTTGAGGCTGCGATCCTCGCAGCGATCGGATCGGGACGCGGTAGCCCTTCGGATCTGGCGCGCGATGTGGCGTGCGATCCGACGTCTGATGTTGGGGGCGTACAGGACCGAGCCTTTGCGTTGGCTATCGCGTTTCCGAGCCTCCGCGACGAAATCCTCGCCGTCGCGCTCGCCCTTGGCATTTCGGAGGAGGCACCCGATCGCCTTAAGGTCGGCGACCTTGCCTTCGGACGCTGGCGCGTCACGTCGCTGCTGGGTGACGGGACGACCGCAACAACCGCGATCGCGCGCGACGAGCTTCTCTCGACCGCAGACAACGCGGTCGAGGTTGTTCTCAAGCGCTACGACGACCGCGAGGGCGAGGCGCGAGCGCATGCGCTGCGCGAACTCCGGGCGATGGTTGCGGCTCCGGCGAGAACCGCATCGCGGCCACTTGCGATGCATGCACCCCCAGGCGCTGCAGCGCACCTCGTCGTGCTCTATGAAGCTTCCCGCGAGATGGAAGGGCCAGACGACGTCGCCACCGCGGTCGATGTGCTCGCTCGGCTCCACGCGGCGGGCGTCGCCCACGGCGACCTGAAGCCAGACCATATTCGCGTCCGTCCCGATGGCAGCGTGTTCTTCATCGACTTCGGCTGTTCCACATCGGCCTCGGACGAAGCCATCCGGTCGGATCTCGCGCGACTCGCGGAGACTGCGTCGCCGCACCTGCCGCATGTGGCCACGCTCTCGGCCCGCGCGGCACTCGCGCGCGGCCGCACAGGTGTCGCGCGACATGCACTGCACGCGTTCGCGCCCCGCGTGGTGAGGCGTCGTGTACGGAAAGCGCTCATCGCACTCGCGGTCATCGCCGTGACCCCGCTCGCAGGATTTGCGTTCGGCCGGTGGGTTGCCGCGCCTGTTTGGCGGGAGGCTGGCGCGACCGAAGCCACGAAACTTGGCGATGAACTCGGTGTACTCGCAAAGACGGGAAGGCTCGTGGGTGCAACCGTGGGACCGCATGGTCGACTCGAGTCGATCACGCTGCATATCCACGAGTGGAACCAAGAGCCAAAGCCCGGCAGCACGCTTTGGACCATGCGCAAGCCCGAGTACTTTCGACTGCTGCCCAATGGCGGAGTCGACTGGAAGTTCGTGGACGAGGCGCCGTTGGTGCTGGAGGAGGCCGAGATCCGTCGCCGATGGCCATCCGTGCTACCCCGCCCTGAACACAAGTGACCGTGCAGAAGTGACCGTGCAGAAGTGACGGTGGAGAAATGACCGCCTTCCGCGAATCGTTCATCGCTTCGCGGGGATGACCATTTTTCCAATATTCCGGCATCGGACTGTCACTGTCGGGCCGCGGCGGTCATTCATGTGAACCATCCGGGCGCATCGCGCGCGTTCAGCTGGACCGGGCGCCGTCGATCGGCCACGGCGCCCGGGAGAGAAGCGCAAGGATTGGAACGTCGGTCATGAGCAACGACTGTGAAGGCGATGCATGCGCCCAGAGCACTTCCGTCGCTGGGGAACACTCGGCGCAGAGTCGATTGGCGAAGAGCCAGAATCAATGGTGGCCCCATCGGGGAAAAGCTTTTGGGGAAAGGCCTATGACGGAGGAGCCTTTGGGGGGGAAGCCTT
>CAIWCL010000353.1 GCA_903911205.1 uncultured bacterium | reverse complement strand
CGGAATTCTCCTTCCGACTTCTGGCGCATTTCCCGCTGCGACCATCGCCGCCTGGACGCTCGGACGCACCATCGTTCCGATCAACTTCCTGCTCTCGAGAAGCGATCTCGAATATGTCGCGCGCGACGCCGGACTCGATGCGGTCATCACCATCGGACCGATGCTCGACTACATCGGAGGCTCCATTCCTGGCCTCACCGAGATTCGTCTCGATCGGATGAAATTCAAAGGGATCCCGCCCGTACGAATGACGAACCCGCTTCAGCGCGACGATGTTGCGGTCGTGCTCTACACCTCTGGGACGAGCGGTCGGCCGAAGGGCGTGATGCTGACCGGTGGCAACATCGGGGCGAATGTCCGTCAAGCTGCGGAGTGGGTCGACTTCGGTCCATCCGACACGATCCTCGGCGTGCTTCCCCAGTTTCACTCCTTTGGCCTGACAGTGCTGACCATGCTCCCACTCGCCACTGGCGCGCGTGCGGTGTACACCGCGCGATTCGTTCCGCGAAAGTTGGTGGAACTCGCCAAGGAGCACAAGCCCACCGCACTGGTCGCGATTCCCTCGATGTACAACGCGCTTCGCCTGCTGAAAGATGCCGACAAGTCCGACTTCGCAAGCTTGCGCTTCGCCGTTTCCGGCGGCGAACCGTTGCCCGCAGCGGTCTATGACGGATTCCACGAGAAGTTTGGGCTCGAAATCAACGAAGGCTACGGGCTGACGGAAACCGCTCCCATCACAAACTGGTGCCGACCGCATGAACAGCGGCGGAAGTGGGTGGGGAAAGCGCTTCCAGGCATCGATCAACGCATCGTCGGCCCGGACGGAAGGGTGCTCGGGCCGAACGAGGACGGCGAAGTGCGCATGAAGGGGCCCAACATCATGAAGGGCTATCTCAACTTGCCCGATGAGACCGCGGCGGTCTTTGACGAGCAGGGTTACTTCAAGACGGGTGACATGGGTCGGTTGGACGAACAGGGGTTCCTTGCCATCACCGGTCGCATCAAAGAGATGCTCATCATCGGCGGCGAGAATGTGTTCCCGCGCGAGATCGAAGAGGTCCTCAATCGTCATGAGTCGGTGAAGGACTCTGCTGTCATTGGCATGCATGATGGCATGCGCGGCGAGGTTGCACTCGCCTTCGTCGAGCTCAAAGAAGGTGCGACGTTTGACGAGCAGGCGCTGAAGGTGTGGTGTCGTGAACATATCGCAGGCTTCAAAGTTCCGCGTGACATTCGTTTGATCAAGGAACTACCGCGCAATCCAACCGGCAAGATCATGCGACGGAAGTTGAACGCAGACCTCGCCTCGGAAGCCTGACGTTCCAGGGGCTCTGCGCGAGCCACGAAGCACGAAAACTCTGGCGGGCCTTCCAAGCGAACGCCTGAAGCAAGCGTCCCCCGGCTGTTTCGAGCCGGGGGACGCGTTGGTTTACAACCACAATGTGACCGTATCGAACGGAGCCTTGCAGGCCGCTCGAACGATCGATTACTGGCAGGGCCCCCAGCCCGCGAGGAGCGAGGAGAGATCGGCGGCATCGGTGTCGCCGTCGCCGTCGACGTCGCCCGCCGCCGAACCCCAGTTCGCCAGGAGCGACGAGAGGTCGGCCGCGGAGACGAAGCCGTCGCCGTCAAAGTCACCCGGGCACGACGACGAGCACTTGCCGTCTTGCGTCAGGACGATGTCGCCTGAGCCAAAGCCCGCGACACCGTATGCACCCACCGAGATCTTGTACGTCACGCCGCACGAGGCAGCGAACGTGAGTTCGGATTGCAGGGTGCCTGTGCAGAGGTTGGTCGAGTCGTCGTTGCAAGCGATGAGCGCACCGCTGCAGCCGTCGAACACCGCGATCTTGGTGTCAAAGGATGCACCACACGTCGAAATCGTGCAGTTCCCCTCGCCGTCCGACTCATAGGAGTACCAGAGGTCGTTGTAGATGTTGGCGTTGCCGAACTTCGTGCAAGCGACCGTGGTGCCCGATGCGCCAGTCGTGTTGAACGCGGTCGTGCCGACAAGCACCGGCAGTGCGCCTTCGCATGTGTCGTTTGCTGGCGGTTCAGCACCGGCTCCGATCACGAGGTCTGTTGCCCCAGTCGATCCATCCCATCCGCCGACGCGGATGAAGTACTCAACGCCCGCATCAAGTGCGATGCTCAGATTCGAAGCGAAGTTCGCGCAACCGATGCCGTCGTCGTTACAACCGAGCAGCGAGCCGCCCTCAAGCGGGCATGCGCTGTACACCTCGATGCCCGTATCGAACGGTGCCGGTCCCGAGCAGGTTTCGAGGACGACGGTTTGTGAGGTCGCCGGAGTGAACTTGAACCAGACGTCCTTCGTGAATGCCGTGCCGCCGAAGCCGCAGGTGACGTCCGCCACTTCCGTGGACGCGAACGTGTTGTCGAACGGATTCGCGCCGACAACCGCGACCGTCGCATCCACGCAATTGTCGTTCGCTGGAGCAGCGGCATCGCATGGAACTCCGGTCACAGCAATCGAGTAATCGTTTCCGAACTCGAAACCGCAAGGGAAGCCAGCGAAGACGGACGGGAGCGCAACGACGTAATAGTCACCCGGAGGGAAGCAGAACGTGGTCGCTCCGCCGCAGTTTCCGCTCGAAGGCGTGCCGAGAATGCCGCCGCAAGCGAGGTCGACAAACGCGGTAAAGCACGGCATGTTCGCTTTGATCGTCACGGTCACTTCGGTGGCTTCGGTCAGCGAGAGCACGTACCAGTCGGTGTCACG
This sequence comes from uncultured bacterium, assembly GCA_903911205.1. Lineage (GTDB taxonomy): Bacteria > Planctomycetota > Phycisphaerae > Phycisphaerales > SM1A02 > QWPT01. The sequence goes on along the minus strand of CAIWCL010000353.1, from coordinate 3,556 downwards.
GAAGTCCGCGTCCGCCCAGAACGTACCCGTGATCGTCTGTCCGACTGCCGCGAGTTCCGCAGCGCCGCCAGCATTGCATCCGCCGTTGGTGTCTTCACCGCACGCTTCGAACTCGCTGGTTTCGCTCACGTCGAGTTTGCAACTACCCGCGCCGCATGCACCGCAGAGGAAGGCTGCAGCGTCCGCGCAGAACTGATCCCACTCGGTATCGCAGCAATACGAATCTGCCGCACAGACCGAGTTGCAGCACGCTTCGTCGTTGCACGCGGAGCCGCCGTTTGCGGTGCAGCAGTCGCCTGCATTTGGATCGCCGCAGGCAACGGGAACTTCGATCGAAACCGTTCCGGTACCGAAGTTGTTTGCTGCATAGCCACCGATGGCGATGATGTATTCAGCGCCTGCAGTTGCCGTGAAGGTCAAGATCGACGTGAACGCGCCGCATCCCGCACCGTCGTCGTTGCACGCGATCGTCGACGCTGGGTCGCACGAGGTCAGCACCGCAAGTCGGGTGTCCCACGCCGCGAGATTGCAGGTCGAAACGCGATAGTCCGCGCTTGCCGGGGCAACGAAGCGGAAGTAGGTGGTGTTGTAGAGAACGTCATCACCATACGCGCCGGGGTCGCAGATACCCGTGAGGTCGAGGTTTCCGATTCCAAGCGAGGTCGAGAAACTGTTCGATCCGACGAAGACATCGGTGATCGTCTTGGGATCGCAACCGCCGCCGCCACCGCCGCCACCGCAGGAGGCGCAGGACGCGAGTGCAGCGTTGGCACAGATTTGATCCCATTGGTTGTTGCAGCAGTACGCGTCAGCGGCGCAGATGAGATTGCAGCAATCCGCGTCGTTGCAGTATGCGGTCGTGTTCGAGACACAACAACTTCCTGTCGCGGGGTCGCCACATGATTGTGCGTACGCGCTCGATGTCAGGATGAACGCTGCGACGGGCGCGCTCAATGCGAGGAAACTGGCCTTCTGCATCTCAAGTCTCCACTCGATGGGATCACGACACGAGTCAACCGCCTGAAATCCCCAGGTCGTGACCGGGGTGGCGAACACGCGTTGATCGACTCAGACGGCGCGAGTCGCAGGTGCAAGATAATTCGAGATGCGGACGACGGAAATCGAAAGTTCGAAACGATGAGGAATCAACTTCGATGCAAGGGAACATGCAGGAGGAAAATTCCCTGGGCGAGCAACGAAAGACAGCCCCCGGCCTTTCGACCGGGGGCTGCGAAGTGACAGGAACTGTCTCGTCGAGATTCTCGACTCAACTTACGGGCAGGTGCCCCAAGCCGAGAGGAGGAGCGAGAGGTCGGCAGCGTTGGTGAAACCATCGCCGTCGATGTCGCCCGCGGTTCCGCCCCAAGCCGAGAGGAGGAGCGAAAGGTCCGCCGCGGAGACGAATCCGTCGCCGTCGAGGTCAGCTGGGCATGCGGAGCCACAGGTGCCCTCTTGGGTGAGCGAAATCGTGCCCGAGCCGAAGCCAGCGGCGCCATAAGCACCAATCGAGATCTTGTAGGTCACGCCGCAGCTCGCTGCGAACGTGAGCTCAGACTGGAGGGTACCGGCGCAGCTGACGGTCGAGTCGTCGTTGCAGGCGATGAGTGCACCGCTGCAGCCGTCGAAGACCGCGATCTTGGTGTCGAACGAAGCGCCGCACGTTGAGATGGTGCAGTTGCCTTCACCAGCAGCGTCGTAGGAGTACCAGAGGTCGTTGTAGATGTTGGCATTGCCGAACTTCGTGCAAGCGACCGTGGTGCCGCTGGCACCAGCCGTGTTGAAGTCCGTCGCGCCGACGCCGATCGCGGCGGCAGACACGCACTCGTCATTCGACGGCGGAGCGGCGGCTTCCGAGATCACGAGGTCGGTCGCGCCCGTCGCGCCTGCCCAACCAGCCACACGGATGTACACCGTCACACCTGCAACGAGGGATTGGTTCAGGCTCGACGCGAAGTTCGCGCAGCCAGCACCGTCATCGTTGCATCCGAGAATCGTTCCACCATCAGCTGGGCAGAGGTCCCAGATTTCGATACCGGTGTCGAATGGCGCCGGTCCCGAGCAGGTTTCGAAGGTGTACGTCGCCGCGTTCGTCGGCGTGAAGCTGAACCAAACGTCCTTGAGGAACGGATCGCCGCCGAAGCCGCAGGTCGGATCGGCGTATTCGGTTCCAGCGAACTGGTTGTCGAACGGATTTGCACCGATCACAGCGACAGTTGCGTCAGCGCAGTTGTCGTTGGCTGGAGCCGACGCTTCGCAAGGAATGCCCGTGATGGCAAGCGAGTAGTCGTTTCCGAACTCGAAGCCGCACGGGAAGCCGGCGAAGACCGACGGGAGAGCAACAATGTAGTAGTCGCCCGGAGGGAAGCAGAATGTCGTCGTTCCACCGCAGTTGCCGGCGCTGGCGGTACCGATGATTCCGCCGCAGGCGAGATCAACGAAGGCCGTGAAGCATGGCATGTTCGCGTTGATGGTGAGGGTCACTTCCGTCGCTTCGGTGAGGCTAAGGACGTACCAGTCGGTGTCGCGGAAGTCCGCGTCCGCCCAGAACGTACCGTTGATCACGTCGCCGACTGCCGCGATTTCCGCAGCGCCGCCGCCGTTGCATCCGCCGTTGGTGTCTTCACCGCAGGCCTCAACTTCGGTCACGGTGCCGGTGGTGATCTTGCAGCTTCCTGCGCCGCACGCGCCGCAGAGGAAGGCCGCTTGATCGGCGCAAACCTGATCCCACTCAACGTCGCAGCAGAACGCATCGGCCGCGCAGACCGAGTTGCAGCATGCTTCGTCGTCGCAGCTCGGAGTGCCGTTCGCGACGCAGCAGTCGCCCGCCGTCGGGTCGCCGCAAGGAATCGCGGTGCTGCCTTGGATGATGGTGACGACGCCCGGGCCCGCGTTGGTCGCGCCGTAACCACCGACGGCGATCACAACTTCCACGCCTGCAGTTCCAGTGAACTCAACGGAGGAAGTGAAATTCGCACAGGCGAGATCATCGTCATTGCACGCGATCGTCGACGTTGGATCGCAAGTACCGAGGATGGCGAGACGGGTATCCCACGTGGTGCCTTCGCAGGTCGTGACCGTCCAGATGTCGTCGGCGGTCGGCGTGAAGCGGTAGTAGTTCACGTTGTAGACGAGGTCATCGCCGTACGGGCCGGGATCGCAGATACCGGTGAGGTCGAGGTTGCCCGAACCTGCAACGGTCGTGAAGTCGTTCGGTCCGACGAAGAGTTCGACGTTGTTTGCGGGATCGCAACCGCCGCCGCCGCCGCCACCGGTGCCGGCAGCAGCGATCGAGAGGTTGCCGGGGCCGCCGCCAGCGGCTCCGTAGCCACCGACCACGACGGTCACAGTCTGACCCTTTACGAGCGCAGTGGAGGTCGACGACTGGAGCGCGCAAGCGTCATCGTTGCACGCAAGAACGCCGTTCGTGGCATTGCAGTCATTCATGACCGCGATACGCGTGTCGAAGCCGGTTCCTACACACGTCGAGAACGTGTAGGTGTCGGTCGCAGCCGCAGTGAACGTGAAGTACATCGACCGGTAGATCGTGTGTGCAGCG
>CAIWCL010000352.1 GCA_903911205.1 uncultured bacterium | reverse complement strand
TGGGATCTCACGACTGGCATCTCACGACTGGCATCTCACGACTGGCATCTCACGACTGGCATCTCACGACTGGCATCTCACGACTGGCATCTCACGACTGGGATCTCACGACTCATCCTGGTTCGGATCGTCGTCCTCTGACTCCTCCACTTCGCTTTCCGCAGCCCCGGAGTTCTCCTCCTCAAGGAGATCCGCAAGCGTGCTCGCAATCTCGAAGATGAGCGCTGCACCAAGTCGCGCCGTGCGATCGTCGACATCAAGCGCTGGACAGAGTTCCGCGACCTCCACACCGCGCACACGCTCCGACGCAATCAACCCGCGCAACACACGGCGGAACGCCGCATCGGGCGCAAGACCCATCGCCGTCGGCGCACTCACACCGGGCGCGAATGCTGCCGCGAAGACGTCGAGATCGATCGAGAGCGCGATTTCGGCTTCGTCGACCGCGTCGTTCACCGCATCCATCACCACCTCGATCATGTCGAGCGCGAATCCGTCGACATCCACAAGCGTGGCACCGGCTTCTTCGGCGCGTGTGAAGAGTTGCACCGTGTTGCCGAGCCGTTGTACGCCAAGTGCCGCATAGCGGAACTGCTGTTGACGCTCGCGACACCACTCCCATGCCTGCGTGAACGGCGTACCGGAGTTCGGACCGCTCGCCGGAATCGGCCGAAGATCGAGATGCGCGTCGAAATTCACGCACGCAGGCGCCGTTCCCGAGGCACGTGCGATTCCGAGAAAGAGCCCGAACGCCTGATCATGGCCGCCGCCGAGGATGACAGGTACCGCGCCCGCGCGCACGACACGCTCAACCACCGCCGCGAGCGCGAGCTGTGTTTCGAGCACACTCTTCGCGGGGAGAACATCGCCACACTCGATGAGCGAAACACCTTCAATCGCGGGGAACGAACCCATGCGCTCGCGTAGCTTTCGCGGGCCATCTTCCGCACCCAAACGCCCGAGGTTCGCGCGCACGCCCTCGTGCGATCGGTAGCCGATGAAGCAGAGCGTTGGCTCGAAGCAATGATCGAGCGGCTGGTGCAAATCGTGGAACGCAATCGCCTGATGCCAACGGCGCACCTCGAGGGACGGGCCATCATCACGACCCGACCAGAGCAGGTTGCTGCCCTTCAGCGGCGGCTCGTAGTTCGCGGGTAGCGGCTCGATTGGGGCGCTCACTTCTTCTTGCCTCCGCCGAAGACACCATCGAGCGCGTTGCCCACACCTTCACCGATCGATTTACCCGCGCCTTCAAGCGCCTTTCCTGCAGCCTCGCCGACCTTCTTACCTGCTTCACCGATGCCCTTTGTGATGCCTTCTCCAACAGCCTTCAGCGCGGTACCTGCCTCCGTGACACCCTTGTCGACCGCGTCACGCAACGGACCAGTGATCGCGCCACCAATCCCTTCGACGGCACCCTGCAATCCGCCGAGGACTTCGCTGCCGAGCCCCTCGATGTTCGCCGCGAGCACGCCCTTCAACGCTGCACCAATCACGATGCCTGAGAGTTCGCTTGCAAGGACGTCGACGCCGCCCTTCGACGAGAGATCGCGCAGCACGAGGTCAGGTAACTTGATCTCGACGACGCCATCCTTGCCGCCCACGATGTTGCGCAAGTTCACCTGCATCTTCTCAAGCCGCAATTCGCGAATGACCGCTTCCTTCGATTCGCTCGTCGGCGCAGGCGCCTTCTCCGCGCTGGGTTCGCCGCCCGCGCCCGTCGCTTTCTTGAGGTGCTCGGAAAACTTCTGCACGTTGAGAGTTCCCGAGGCATCCTTCTCGATCTCAAGCACAAGCCCCGTGAGCGCCACGCGATCGATCACGATCTTCTTGCCCGTAAAGGACGAGAGACCCGCTTCGACCGCAATTTCATCAAGCGCAACGAACTTCGCGGGTGAGTAGCCGGCGGGATTGTCGACGGCGAGTCCACGCACGGCGGTCTGACCACTGATGAGACCGATGGATGCTTCACGCACGGTGGTCTTCGCACCGAGCGCGTAGGTTCCGGCAGCCTCAATACCGACACGCGCAACCGAATCAATGAGGAGTACCGCGGCAACGACCGCGACCATCACAAGGATCACGAGCGCGACGAGGAGTTTCTTGAGAATGCCGCCGCGGAGAGACCGGGAATGGTGTTGCATGGCGCGCAGAATACGGGCTTTGCGTGGTTTGCTGCGGCGACTGCAGCGGCCACAACCTGCGGCTACCATGGCCGCCCCCATGCTCGAACCAGATATGAACTCTCCCGAGTCGAAAGCCGCCATGGCGCACGTGAAGGCGCTCCTCGGCTTCATCGGCGACGACCCGGCACGCGAGGGACTCGTCGACACCCCCGCGCGCGTCGTCAAAGCGATGCATGAGCATTTCTGGGGCTACCACGCCGATCCCATCGAGCCACTCCAGCGAACGTTCAGCGAGATCGAGGGTTACGACGAACTCGTCCTGCTCCAGGACATCGAAGTCCACAGCCACTGCGAGCACCACATGGTGCCCTTCGTCGGGAAGGCGCACGTCGCCTACATCCCGAACGGCCGCGTGGTTGGCCTCTCGAAACTCGCCCGAGTGGTCGACATCTACTCAAAGCGCCTGCAGGTTCAGGAGAAGCTGACCGCGCAGATCGCGAACGCAATCAACACGACGCTGCGCCCTCACGGCGTGGCCGTCGTCATCCAAGCCCGCCACTTCTGCATGTGCTACCGCGGTGTTCGGCAGCCCGGGGCTGTGACGACCACTTCCAAGTTGCACGGCTCGTTCCTCACGAACGCCGCCGCGCGCATGGAGTTGTTCACGCTCCTCAGCCTCAAGCCCGACTGAGTCACCTCTTTTCCGCGGAAATCACGCACTCGGCGCATGGCGTCGAGCCGATATCCTGCGTCCCCCGCTTCCGCGGAAACCGAGCCAACCATGTCTGAAGTCACCGCATCGACGCCCTCCCCAGCCGCCCCAAAGAAGATGGACGACATCGTCGCCCTCTGCCGCCGCCGCGGCTTCATCTTTCAGTCCTCCGAGATCTATGGCGGCATCAACGGCTTCTGGGATTACGGCCCGCTCGGTACATCGCTCAAGCGAAATCTGAAGAACGCGTGGTGGAATGACGTCGTCGAGCGCGAACTCATCGGTCCGGATGGAAACTCAGTCGACATCGTCGGAGTCGACTGCACGATCATCATGAATCCGAAAACCTGGGTCGCCTCCGGCCACGTGGGCGGGTTCGCAGACCTGATGAGTACGTGCCGCCAGTGCAAGAAGCTCATGCGTTGGGATCACGTGTGGGACATGCTCTCCGAGAGCGACTGGTGGAAGGCGATCGAGGAGCTCTATGCCACACCCTCCTCAGTCACCAGTGAAACCCTCATGAAGTGGGCGCAGGGCAAGGGCCGCAAGCTCGCGCCTGGTCTTGCGCTCGTCCGCAATCCTCAGGTCACCCTCAGTTGGCTCGCGGAACGCCTCGCCGCGCAAGGCAATCACTTCATGGATACACGCGAGTTCGTCCGCCATCTCGCGACGGAACAGTTCGCCCGCGACGGCCTGCAAACACCGTGCCCCCACTGCGGTGGTGAGCTCACCGAGCCGCGGCAATTCAACCTCATGTTCGAAACGAACTGTGGTGCTGTAAAGGACGAAAACTCGCTCGCGTACCTGCGACCGGAGACCGCGCAGGGCATCTTCACGAACTTCTGGAACGTCTGCGACTCAACGCGCGTGAAGGTGCCGTTCGGTATCGCGCAGATCGGCAAGGCGTTCCGCAACGAGGTCACGCCGCGCAACTTCACCTTCCGTAGTCGCGAGTTTGAGCAGATGGAGATCGAGTTCTTCATCCGCCCCGACACCGCGAACGAGTGGTACCGCTGGTGGCGTGACTGGCGCTTCTCCTGGTGGCAGAAGATCGGCCTTGCGGGCGCGAACCTGATCCTCCGCGAGCACGACCGCGACGAACTTGCGCACTACGCGAAGGAAGGCGCCGGCACGAGCGACATCGAGTACCGCTTCCCCTTCACGGCTCCCGGCTTCGGCGAACTGGAAGGCATCGCCCACCGCGCCGACTTCGACCTGAAGGCGCACGCAACGCACTGCGGCAAGGGCGAGAAGATGCGCTACTTCGATCAGGAGAAGAACGACCGCTACTTCCCGCATGTCATCGAGCCGTCCGCAGGCGCCGACCGCGGCACGCTTGCGTTGCTCTGCGAGGCGTACACGCCCGATCCGTCGCGCGCCTCGGGCGTCTACATGAACTTCACGCCTCGTATGGCACCCGTGAAGGCAGGCGTCTTCCCGCTCGTGAACAAAGACGGTCTCCCCGAGATCGCCGAGCGGCTCTACCGCGACCTTCGTCGCAAGCACTCGATCGAGTTCGACGAGAAGCAGTCCATCGGCAAGCGCTACGCCCGCATGGATGAGGCGGGTACGCCCTACTGCATCACGATTGATCACGACGGCGCGTCAAGCGGTACGGCGACCATCCGCCACCGCGATACTCAAGCTCAAGATCGCGTGGCGCTTGATCAGATCCCCGCCTGGATCGACGAGCGCGTCGGCTGACCGCGTGACGTGAGACAAGGTGCATTGGTGTGATCTGCGACCGGATGCTTGTTGGGTCGGGATGCTCTACGCAACTTTCTTTGAAACTTTCGCAAACGAGCCGCGCAAGACCAAGGCCTCAACGGACTACTCCTGTTGAGAGTTGCAATCGGATCGGGGTGGCCATCCTCCCGACCAACTTGGAGCACACATGATCAACCAATTCCGCAAACTTTCCAGCCCACTGCTTTCCCTCGCTGCGCTTGTCACAACCGGAATCGCAGCTGCGACCGATGTGACAGTGTTCTCGACCGACTTCGAAGGACCCTCGGTTCCGACGGAATTCACCGCCCTCGCCCCATCTGACCTCACACCAGTGCAGGACTAGCCGGGTTTAGGCACGAAGGGCTACAGGTTCGCAGGCAAGTTCTACCGACACCAGACGGCGACCCTCGTGACGTTGACACTCACGGACCTGCCACCGCACACGGAACTCGACCTCGAGTTTCTTTTCGCTGCGATCGATTCGCTCGATGGAACAGGTCTGTTTCCGCAAGGCGATTATTTCCGCGTCACACTCGACGGCACGCAGATCTTCCGAGAGTCATTCGCCAATGCGCTCCCCTACCCGCAGCAGATCCAGAGCTACGTGTCTGCTCCGGGTGTAGAACTCGCGCGCCGTATCGATCTCGGCTTCAACGGGCCTGGCAGTTACTTCACCGACAGCGCCTATGACATGTCGCGTGAGCCCAGCTTCAAGAACCTCCCGCACACAGCGAGCACCGCCACATTCACCTTCATCATCGAAGGCGATGGGATTCAAAACATTTGGGACGAATCCTGGGCATTCGACAATGTCCGCGTGATCGCTCGTTCGCCGGGCAATTCAGCCGACCTCGATGGGGACGGTGCCGTTGGAGCTGCGGACCTTTCGCTCCTCCTCGCGGCGTGGGATGCGACGGGGTCGAACCCTGCGGATCTCGACGGGGATGGCTCCGTCGGAGCGGCCGATCTCTCGCTCCTGCTCGTGAACTGGGGTTGAACCGCGGCGGATCTGTGCCCGGCGTCTCACTTCGGCGCGCAGGGTCCGCTCATACATCTGCGACTCTCACCGATGCACGAGGCGGCATTTGTCCTCAGAAATAGCAATGCGTTCCAAACCCAAGTCGGAGTGAGCGTCCTTCCCCACGCGCCTTCAGGACGCAGTCTGCACTCGGCCTTTCCGCCGACAAGATGCGCGCGATCAACGAACTCAGCTACGGCGACAACGCGAAGACGATGATCGGATTCCACGGTCGCCCGTGGAGCGCCATCGGCTGCAAGGGGTCGATCTACTCCGACCGCGCCAACCTGCAGACCACGTGTGAGACCAACTGGACGCAGGCCGGCGCGACGTCGGTGCTCACCGACTACGCAGGCGGCGCACGCGGCGTCGCCATCGGGTCGATGCCGGTCGCCGCGCAGGTCGACGCGTTCCTCGGCGACCTCGACACGGTCGTGACGGGAGCCGCCACCACCGCGATCCGCGACGGAGGCATCGCGCGCGCGGCACGGGCC
>CAIWCL010000351.1 GCA_903911205.1 uncultured bacterium | reverse complement strand
TGGCCGCGCGCAGTTTCGCCTCAGAGAAACCCGCGACGATCTCTGCGCCCGTGATCAAAAGTGCTGTCTTTTCAGCGGATTCTGCGAAAGCGTCCTTGAGCTCAATCGTCCCAAATGTGCGATCCAACAACGGGCGGATGCGCGCGTACTCGCTTTCCACCACGATGGTCGCGAACACGAGATACGCGTCGGGGCCGTTTGGCACGACAAGATTGCTTGTAATCCCGCGACCCCCGCCATCGAGCGGGACGGCCACGTAGATGAGATGTGCATCGCGGCCGGCGATGTTCCGGGGTTCGTCGACGAGGACTTCAACGTCGCCGCCCTTCGCACGAATCGCCTCGATGTACTCCTTGCACTGCGTCGAGGCAGTTGTCTCAGCCTTTGAGGCGGTGAGGCCGGCGATGCGCATGCGCCACGCGGGGGTGTCGCCATCCTCAGAGAGAAGGTAGTTCGTTGGGTTTCGCTCGACCCGAACCGAGGTGCCGACTGGAACTCGCATACGGAGTCCAAGGCCGTCCGCTTCGAGAGGCGCTTCCGCGAGGCCGTCGGCTGGCGGAGGGGGTGTCTCCGACGGTTTGACGGGAGCCACTCTGGGCGAGGGAGTTGCCGACTGCTCAGGATCAACGTCCGAGAATATCAGAGCGCTCAGGCTCAAAACGCCTTCACTGGAGACATCATGACCAGACACGTCACGCTTGGAGACCTCTCGCATCGAAACAGTTCGACTCGACGCGAACTCAACTGGCGCGCTTGAGAACCCAGGGTGAGAAACAGGGAGAGGAACAGGGCGAGGAACAGGGCGAGGAAGGGTGATTGGGTCTGGAAGTGCGGTTCCAATCGGCACCAGCGAGCCGCCAGCCAGCGCGAGCATGAAGAACATTGTGGCGAAAGGCATTTGCATCCTCCTTCATCCCGCGCGAGGGGATCCATGTTCCGGGTCCGGCGCTCTCCGGGCGAGTTCATTGCGGATGGCTTCGCCTCTTCAAGCAACTCGACTTCACGACGCGAACGAGGTGGGGCAGAGGAAGAAGAATCGGGCCGTCCAAGCGTTCAGGCGACTTCGAGCAGGCGACTTCGAGCATGCGACTCGAGCAGTCGATTTCGAGCGCGCATCGTAGAGACGATGGCGTCGACGCGTATACATGCAGGCTTCGCTCCACGGAGCGCGCGCGGCGAATCGCGGAACCGTCCGGTATCGGCCGCGGCGCGACCTTGTCTCGCGCCGATAACGCGACTTCGGGATTCCACTCAAGTGCCGACGCGTGCGAGGATTGACATCAACGGAGGAGTTGGTATCTTTGGCGATTCGCACCTGTGCGCCCGCGCTCTCGCGTGGTCGTGCAGGTTCGTCTTTCGCAAGTCGTACGTGAATGAGCAACTCATCACGTCGTGCATGGAGTTCCGCGCGACGAGCAAGTACATCAGCATTCAAAAATGTCGCGGAACTATCTCACCAAGGTACTTCCGAAGCACCCCGATACCTCACCGAACACAGCAATCGGAGCACAGCAATGAACGGCGGCAAATTCAGGATTCGCATGGAGGCCTACGACCACCAAGCTCTCGACGCTTCGGCGCGCGAGATCGTTGATCAAGCGAAGCGCACTGGCGCTCGCGTCGCAGGACCGATTCCTCTCCCGACCCGCCGCGAAATCTACACCGTCAACCGTTCGCCCTTCATCGATAAGAAGTCGCGCGAGCAGTTTGAAATCCGCACGCATAAGCGTGTCATCGACATCACGGAATGGAATCACCGCACGACCGACGCGCTGCAGCGCCTCGTCGTTCCCGCGGGCGTGTTCCTCCGCATTAAGGCCTAAGTTTTGTCGGGCATGTACTGCCCGACAGTAATGGCTGAAAGTCCTCGGCGGTCAATCGCCCGCAACTCCGTGCGGATGGTCCACACGGCAGAAGTGAAGAGCGTCAAGTGCGGCAGGCGCGAGCCCAATCGAAAGCCTACCGAACCTCTGACGGAAACCCAAAACTGAGCGCGGTTCTGACCAACCGCGATCACCTCAGACGAAGCGAGTCAAACTCATGAGCAATAAGCCCTGCCAAGTCGCCATCCTCGGTCGCAAGATCGGTATGACCCGTTACTTCCTCGAAGACGGCAAGAACATTCCCGTCACCGTGATCGAAGCTGGTCCTTGCGTCGTGACGCAAGTCAAGACCGCTGATCGCCACGGCTACTCGGCTGTGCAGATCGCCTTCGACGACATGAAGGCTCGCAACTCGTCGATCCCGATGATCGGTCACGACGCGAAGGCTGGCTCTGCTCCGAAGCGCGTCCACCGCGAAATGCGCGTCAATGACGACGCTGCGGCGAACGCTTTCCAGCTCGGTCAAACCATCGATGTTTCGTGCCTCGAAGGCGTCGCATACGTCGACGTCATCGGTACGAGCAAGGGTAAGGGTTTCGCTGGCGTCATGAAGCGCCACAACTTCAAGGGTATGTCCGCGACGCACGGTACCGAACGTAAGCACCGCACCCCGGGCTCGATCGGTTCGCACGGCACGGACCGTGGTCACGGCGCGAAGATCAAGAAGGGCAAGCGCATGGCCGGTCACCTCGGTGACGCACGCGTGACGCTTCGTAGCCTTGACGTGGTCAAGATCGACGCTGAGAAGGGGCTCCTTCTTGTGAAGGGTCCAGTCCCCGGCGCGAATGATGGTTATCTGTTCATCCGTCAGGCCACGCGCCTCTTCAAGCGCAAGGCAAAGAAGCTCCCCAAGAAGTAATGTGGGAAGTGATTTTAAAATTGATGGGCCGAAGAGGCAAAACCGAGCAGTGTTTCGGTTACAGTCTTCGACCCGGCACAGCGCAGCCACTCCGTGAAGGTCACGGATGCGCGAGCGAGTGACGAAAAAGTTTGTAGGTACACAGCCGTGTTCGAGGCATGCGATGCGCTCGAACGCCGGAAAGGCCCGCGAGGGAACCAGCCGGCAGCGACAAAGAATTCTTTGTAGTTCACCAAGTCGATTCCTACTCCGTGCCACCAATCAACAGGCACGCAGAGGATGAGGCGAAGAGTGCGGACAACGTCCGCAAGAGGCGAAGCATGATCGAACTCCCGATCTACGATTCCAACGGCAAGAAGGTCGACACTGTCAAGGTCGATCCCGAGACGCTCGGCGGCCAAGTCCGCTATGCGCTTCTCAAGCAAGCCTACGTCATCACGCACGGCAATCAGCGTCAGGGCTCTGCCCGTACGAAGAGCCGTGGCGACGTCGAAGGCTCCACTCGCAAGCTCTACAAGCAGAAGGGCACCGGCAACGCGCGCGCTGGTGCTGCCCGTACGCCGATCCGAAAGGGCGGCGGTGTGACGTTTAAGAAGACCCGCGAACGCGAGGACTTCCGCACGGCACTCCCAAAGAAGATGCGCCGTCTCGCAAACCGCAACGCGCTTCTCGCGAAGCTCATCGACAACGAAGTGAAGTGCTTCGCTGCGCTTGATTTCAAGGCGCCGAAGACCGCTGAGTTTGCGAAGATGATGGCCTCGGTCGGGATCGACCGCACGTGCCTCGTCGCCACCGACAAGTCGAATCGCAACGCGATCCTCTCCGCGCGCAATGTCGCCGGTGTGAACGTGTGCCGCATCGACCAGCTCAACGCGTTTGAACTTCTCAATCACCGCTACCTCGTCGTTGACAAGGCAGCGTTGATGTCATTCCTCGATGGAAGCTGCTTCGAGGCGAGCGATGAGGGCGCGGATGCGGCACCCGCAGCTGCTCCTGCGAAGAAGGCAGCCAAGAATCCTGCGGGGACTCCTGCAAAGAAGACGGCCGCGAAGACGGCTGCCAAGAAGGAGGTCGCGTAAATGGACCCCATCCACGTCATCGTTCGTCCGATCGTCACTGAAAAGGCAACTTGGGGTTCGGGTCACCAGAACCGCTTTGCGTTCGAAGTGTCGAAACTCGCGACCAAGACTGAGATCAAAAAGGCTGTTGAAAGCCTCTACAAGGTTCGCGTGCTTGGCGTCGCAACGCAGACGCGCCGCCTTCGCAACCGCGCGTATGCGTACGGCTTTGTTCCAGGCAAGACTTGGAAGCGCGCCGTCGTGAAGATCCACCCTGAGGACAAGATCGAGCTCTTCTGAGCCGTCATCCTTCGCTTCGGCAAGAGGAAACACAGCAATGGCTATTCGTGTCTACAAGAGGGTCACCAACGGACGCCGCAACGCGTCGGTGAACCTGCATTCGGAAGTGACGAAGAAGTCCCCCGAGAAGAGCCTCCTCGCTCCGCTCGTTCGTGGCTCCGGCCGCAACGTGCAGGGCAAGATCACGATTCTTGGTCGTGGTGGCGGTCACAAGCGCCGCTACCGCAAGATCGACTTCCGTCGCAACAAGGACGGCGTTGCAGCGATCGTCGTTGGGATCGAGTACGACCCCAACCGCTCGTCGCATATCGCCCTCCTCAAGTACGCCGACGGCGAGTTGCGCTACATCATCTCGCCGAAGGGCCTGCGCGCCGGCGACGAGATCATGAGCTCGGCCGAAGCGATCGATCCGAAGGTCGGCAATTCGATGCCGATCAAGCACATCCCAACCGGCCTTGCACTCCACAATTTGGAGATGGAGCCGGGCGCAGGCGGCCGTATGTGCCGCGGCGCAGGCATGTATGCGCGTCTCACCAACAAGGAAGGTCGCTGGGCGACCGTCGTGCTTCCGTCGGGCGAAATCCGACAGATCTCGATGGACTGCCGCGCGACCGTTGGTGAAGTCGGCAACGCAGATCACGCGAACGTCGTGCTTGGTAAGGCTGGTCGTAATCGCTGGAAGGGACGTCGTCCGACGACCCGTGGTATCGCCATGTCGCACCACACCCACCCGCACGGTGGTGGCTCGGTGTCGAAGGGTGGTCGTGAGCCAGTGAACCACTCTGGTACGCAAGCGAAGGGTGGTCGCACGCGCCGTTACGGCAAGGCAAGCGATGCGCGCATCATCCGTCGTCGTAAGAGCAAGCGTTACGGTCAGTTGAAGCTCTGACGAATTCCGTCTTCCGCGCGGCAATGTCCGCACGGAGGCAGAAGTCGCTCAGTGAAGTGAATCAGTACACACCGCCGCGAAAACGGCGTTTCGTAAGCGAGAAACCTCAATGTCACGATCGCTCAAGAAGGGTCCACACGTCGTCGAGAGCGTGTACCGCAAGGTGCAAAAGCTCGAGGCAAGCAACAAGCGCGTTCCCATCAAGACATGGGCCCGCTCGTGCACGATTGTCCCTGAATTCATCGGCCACACCTTCCAGGTGCACAACGGCCGCCAATTCGTCGACGTGTACTGCACGGAAGACATGGTCGGGCACAAGCTCGGCGAGTTCTCCCACACCTGCACCTTCCGCGGTCACACCAACAAGAAGGAGGACCTCAAGGTCTAATCGCGCTCCAACAGAGTTGCGAAAGACTTGAGTTACAGCCATGGCTTCGAATTCCTACAGGGCCAGCCACCGTTTCGCCCGCATTGCTCCTCGCAAGGCGCGTCTTGTTGCGGACATGATCCGCGGCAAGAGTGTCGATGAGGCGCTCACCGCGCTCGACTTCTCGAAGAAGCGCGGCTCTTCGTACATCTCCGTCGTGCTCAAGAGCGCGATCGCGAATGCGGAAGAGAAGAACGCAGATCCCACCAAGCTCATCGTGAGTGAGTCGCGCGTCGATGAGGGCCCGACCCTCGATCGCTTCCAACCGAAGGATCGCGGTCGCGCACACCCCATCTTGAAGCGCACGAGCCACATCCACATCGCAGTCGAGGAGCGCGGGGCGTAAGCCTCGGAGATTCACTATGGGACAGAAGGTCCATCCATTCGGTTTCCGCGTCGGTATCACCGAAGCTCACCGCTCGCGCTGGTTCGCACCAAAGGCGCTCTTCGGATCTCTCCTCGTTGAGGACTACAAGATCCGTAAGTACGTCGACAAGCGCCTCAATCGCACGCCGCCCTTCGCGGCGGTCAGCGACATCCTCATCGAGCGCACGCGCGATGAGCTCACCGTCATTCTCAAGAGCGCGCGCCCTGGCATGGTTGTCGGTCCGCGTGGCTCGGGTATCGAAACCCTGACCAAGGACCTGCAAACCCTCACGGGCCGTAAGGTCGTCATCAAGGTTGTCGAAATCAAGAACGCCGACCTCGACGCGAAGTTGATCGCAGAGAGCATTGCCGAGCAACTCAAGAAGCGCGCGAACTACCGTCGCGTGCTCAAGATGCGCGCGGAGAGCTCGATGCAGAACGGCGCGAAGGGTATTCGTATCCTCCTCGCTGGTCGTCTCGGTGGCGCGGAAATGAGCCGCACGCTCGATACGCGCGAAGGCTCGATTCCGCTCTCGACGCTTCAAGCGAACGTCGACTACGCGGTCGCTGAGGCGTACACGACGACGGGTTCGATCGGCGTGAAGGTGTGGGTCTTCAAGGGCCTCTACACCGAGCAAGACGAAGATCAGACCGCATCGAGCGCAGCCGGTGGCCGCGCCCGCGCCCGCGGTCGTAGATGAGCCGCATCCGGCGAAGTACTCGCCGGAAGCTGGAAGAGTGACCCGCATCCGGCGAAGTACTCGCCAGTTGCTGGAAGTGTGAGCAGCAATTGGCGAAGTACCCGCCAAATGCGGCAAGCAACCAACGTGAGTTCAAGTAGATCCACGATCGTGAGAACGATCGCAACCGACAGAAGACTGAAGAGGACCCCATGTCCAACCTGATGCCAAAGCGAGTCAAGTTCCGCAAGGAGCAGCGAGGAAAGCTCAAGGGCAACGCCACGCGCGGCAATTACGTCGCGTTTGGTGATTACGGCCTGCAGACGCTTGAGCCGCACTGGCTCACCGGCCGCCAGATCGAGGCGGGTCGTATTGCCGCGCAGCACTTCCTCCGTCGCCAAGGCAAGATTTTCATCCGCGTCTTCCCAGACAAGCCGATTTCGAAGAAGCCACTCGAAACCCGAATGGGTACGGGTAAGGCGGACGTCGACTACTGGGCGGCACGCATCAAGCCGGGAACGATTCTTTTCGAGATCGCTGGTGTTCCTGAGGATCTCGCCAAGCAGGCGCTTGCGCGCATCGCCTACAAGATGCCCGTTCGTTGCCGTTTCGTTGGACGCCGCATCGCGGTCTGATTGAGGCCAGTGAGGGATGTCTGGCTGTGAAGTCAGACAGACGAAGATCAGCCGATAGCGACATCTAGAACCGAGCCTGACTCGTTCAAACCTAGTTCAAATTACGAGACACGCCATGAAGCCCGTTGAAGTGAAGAAGCTCTCGAACGACGACCTCAAGGGTGAGGCCATGCGCCTCCGCCGCGAGCTCTTCGACCTCCGTTGCCAGTTGACGACTGAGAAGGTCGCCGACAACTCCCGCATCGGGAAGACGCGTAAGGATCTCGCGCGCGTCCTCACCGAGCAGAACGCCCGTAAGGGTGCAAACGCCGCTGGCGGGAAGAAGTGAGCACCACCATGCCGACCAAAGTTACCTCTGCCGCTACTACCGCAGCTACTTCCGGGCTCAACGGACTCATCGTTCCTGAGACCTCGCCTCGCCGCATCGGCGTTGTTGAAAGCGACAAGCGCAACAAGACCCGCAAGGTCGTCATCGCCTACTCGGGCAAGCACCCGAAGTACGGCAAGTACATGCGCAAGCGCACGGTTCTCCAGGTGCACGACGAGATGAACGAGTCTCACCTCGGTGACCGAGTCGAAGTGGCCGAGTGCCGTCCGCTTTCGAAGACGAAGTCGTGGGTGCTCGTTCGCGTTGTCGAGCGTGCTCCGGCAGGCGTCGGCGTCCAGTTGAAGGACGGCGTCTAAGCGAAGTCTGAAGTCCGTCAGAAGCGGGCCTGAACTTGGTCGAACGACCTCGTTGAGCCCGCAAAATTGAGAGTGAACGCTGGCTACGGCCGGCGATGGAGCCAAGCAATGATCCAAAAGGAATCACGACTCGAGGTCGCCGACAATTCCGGCGCGAAGGAAGCCATGGTGATTGGCGTCCTCGGTTCCTCGACGGCCACGGGCCGCTTTACCCGCCTCACGATGGGCATCGGCGATCGCGTCGTTTGCACCGTCAAGAAGGCGCTCCCCAACGGTGACGTCAAGGCTGGTGACAAGGTCCAAGCCGTCATCGTTCGCGTCAAGTTCCCGACCCGCCGCGACGACGGTTCCTACGTGCGCTTCGATTCGAACGCGTGTGTCCTCGTCGATAAGGACGGCAATCCCAAGGGCACTCGTATCTTCGGTGCGGTGGCCCGCGAGCTCCGCGAGAAGAACTTCATGAAGATTGTGTCGCTCGCGACGGAGGTGATCTGACCATGCCACGCCACGTTCGCAAGGGTGACACCGTCATCGTGACCAAGGGTGCTTCCAAGGGCATCGTTGGTGAGATCCTCCGCGTTGTTGATGACGGCGAGCGCGTCGTCGTCAAGGGCGCCAACATCCGTACCAAGCACCTCAAGCGGACGCAGACCCGTCCGCAGGGCACCATCCTCAAGGAGGAAGGCCCGATCCACGTCTCGAACGTGAGCCCGGTCGTCGACGGCAAGCCGTCGCGCGTGCGCTTCGTTTCGAAGCCGGATGGATCAAAGTCGCGCGTCGCGGTTCGCGGCGGCAAGGAGCTCCACAAGCTCCGCGGCACGAAAACCAAGTAATTCAGCTCGTCCAAACACAAGTTCGGTGCGAGTCAGGTGCAAGTCAGGTGCTTACTCAAGCACAACAGCCAAGGTCGCGTTTCGCGCGACACAGCAAGTAGTCGAAGGACAGTTCTATGGCACACGTCAAGCGACAGTACCCCCGTCTCCAACAAGCTTTCATCGACGCAGTCGGTCCGAAGGCTCTGCAGGAGTTCGGCCTCGACAACCCGCATCAACTCCCGAAGTTGACGAAAATCGTCGTCAACGCGGGTGTGGGTAAGTACCTCGACAATCAGAAGCTCAAGCCGGAGGTCCGCGACCAGTTCATTTCGAACTTCAGCGTGATCACGGGTCAGAAGCCCATCATGCTCAAGGCCAAGAAGGCCGTCGCGCAGTTCCGCGTTCGTGAAGGCATGCCTTCCGCGTTCATGGTCACACTTCGCCGCGACCGCATGTGGCACTTCATGGATCGTCTGATCAACCTCGCGATTCCACGTATCAAGGACTTCCGCGGCGTGAAGGACAAGTCGTTCGACAAGGGCGGCTCGTACTCCTTCGGTCTGACCGAACAGGCCGTGTGGCCTGAAATCAACATGGCCAACGCCACGATCACGCACGGTATGCACATCACCTTCGTGTTCGAGAACTCGAACCCGAAGATGAGCCGCTACATCCTCGCTGAACTCGGCATGCCCTTCGTTAAGCCCGAAGAGCGCAAGCAGAAGAAGGCGTGAACCCTGTAGTCGGCGCGGCTTCAAACACCGCGGCCTGAAACGAAGAATCGAACGAACACACGACATCGCCGGAACTCGAACCCGGAAACAACAATGGCCAGCAAGCGAACCTTCAACAAGATGCAGCGCAAGCCGAAGTTCAGCACCCGTTCTGAGGTGCGCTGCGAGATCACGGGCCGCAAGCGCGGCGTTTACCGCAAGTTCCGCATTTGCCGTCACCAACTCCGTGAGTTGGCGCTCAAGGGAATGATCCCTGGCATGCGCAAGGCAAGCTGGTAAGCGACCAGAAGCCGATTCAGTTGCGCACGCGCGGGTTCCCGCTCGAGTGCAACATACGAAAGAACGACCGAGACCTTCACAGGATCAACCGCGATCCCCACAGGATCGAACTTCCCGCCCCGCGAGGGGACAGGAGCCTCAGAGATGGCAG
>CAIWCL010000350.1 GCA_903911205.1 uncultured bacterium | reverse complement strand
TGCCGATGGGCGGACTCGAACCGCCGACCTTCGGGTTATGAATCCAACGCTCTAAACCAGCTGAGCTACATCGGCGAAGGGCCGCGGAGTATAGCGAACTTTCTGCGCGGCTCAACTGCCCCTGTTCTCTCCGAGTCGGGGCCGCCCCGGCAGTCCAAGTGATGGAAGTCCAAGTGATGGAAGTCCAAGTGATGGAAGTCCAAGTGATGGAAGTTGAGGTGGCATCCCGCGAACGAGCGCCGAGGGAACCTTCTCAGGGGGCGATGGAGCGTCACTGTCCGTTCACGTCGCGACGGGTTTTGGGGCGCTCCGCACCCAACGACGTCCGAGGTCCGACTGCGCGAACTCCGGCTCGCGACTCGCGATGGCGGCTGCGACGAGGCCCATGAACATCGGATTCGGTGAGAGCGGACGGCTGGTGAGTTCCGGATGGAATTGTCCGCCGACGAAATACGGGTGCATCGACTGCGGCAACTCAAGCAACTGCATGATCGGGAACTTGGGATGCCGTCCGCTGAAGCGAAGGCCAGCGTCCTGCAGTCGTGCGATGTACTCCGGTTCAACTTCGTAACGGTGACGGAAGCGCTCGCGCATTTCCGTCTTGCCTCCGTACAAGAAACTCGCGAGGGAGCCAGGCTCAAGAATGACGTCCTGCACACCGAGTCGCATGGTGCCTCCCATGATGCCTTCGAGTCGCTTTTGATCAGGCAACTCCGAGATCATCGGATGCGCGCAATTCGGCTCAAACTCGGTGGAGTTCGCGCCAGCGAGCCCAAGCACGCTGCGCCCGAACTCAATCACAGCCATCTGGAAGCCAAGGCAGATGCCGAGGAATGGAACCTTATTCGTCCGCGCCCATTTCACGCAACGGATTTTGCCTTCGACGCCGCGTTGACCGAATCCGCCGGGCACGATCACCGCTTGAACGCCGTCAAGCGCCGCGTTGGTCTGTGCCTCATCCATCAACTCACTGGTATCGATCCAGCGCGTACGAATCTCGCACGAAAGTTGCGTGGAGCAGTGCTCAATCGCCTTGTCGATGGACGCATAGGCGTCGCGCAACGCAGCGTACTTTCCGGTGATTCCGAGCTCGATGCGGTGTTTCCGTGGAGCGAAGATACGCCGCGAGAAGTCGAGCCATTCCGTGCGCGCAACGTCTTCCTTCGACGGATTGGTGCGATCGTGGAGGTGGAGAAGCGACAGAATTTCGCGGTCGAGTCCGCCCGCGCGCATCGCTTCTGGAATCGCATAGACGCTCTCGCGATCGTGCATCGAGAAGATGCGTTTCAAGGGAACGTTCGAGAACATCGCGATTTTTTCCATCACCTTGTCGGTGACAGGATTCTTCGCGCGGCATGCAACAATGTTCGGCTGAATGCCCGCTTCCATCAGGCGCTTGATGCCGAGCTGTGCGGCTTTCGACTTTTGCTCACCAAGAATCGATGGCTCGAGGATGTAGGTCAGCGCGACAAAGCACGTGGACTCAGGTCCCTCTTCGAACGCAAGTTCGCGCAGCGCTTCGATGTAGAAACCGTTTTCGTAGTCGCCAGCCGTACCGCCGACTTCCACGAAGACGACGTCGGTGGGTTTCCCGTTGTTGCCCGTCATCGCAAGTTCGCGCAGGCGCATCTTCACAACGCCTGTGACGTGCGGGATCATCTGGACGTCGCGTCCGAGATAGCCGCCGCGCCGCTCGCGCTCGAGCACTTCGGTGTAAATCTGTCCCGCAGTGACGAAGTTCTTTCGTGTGAGATCTTGGTTGAGGACGCGCTCATAGGTGCCGAGATCCATGTCGGTCTCGCAACCATCGCTCAGGACAAACACTTCGCCGTGTCGGTACGGATTGAGCGTTCCGGAGTCGATATTGAGGTAGCCCTCCATCTTGATGGGGGCGACCGACAGGCCCTTGTCTTTGATGAGTTTCGCGAGCGAACTCGCGAAGATGCCCTTGCCGAGGCCGCTCATCACGGTGCCCACGACGACAACAAACTTTGTTCGGCCGCGTTGATAGCCAGCCGGAGCAGGCGAATGCCACTCCGTGCTCTCTTCGCTTCGACCAAATTGAGACAAAAAGCCGCAGCCTTCGGGAGTTTCAGGGTTGTTCGAATCCGAATGGGGCATTCCCGAATGTAGCCCGGCGGGGGGCCTGAGCGCAAGCGGGAATCACGGCACGATCGCGGGAATTTCGCGCCGCCCACGAGACGAGACGAGACGAGACGAGACGACCGGAAACTCCGTTCACCGACTTCGGTGGCGACGGACGAACGCCGCGTACTGATCGGGTGTGTCGATTCCTTGACTTTGGACCGACCGAACCGCGACCGCGATCCCGTGTCCATGCTCCAGTACCCGGAGTTGCTCGAGACTTTCGGTTTCCTCCAGCGGAGATACCGGCCACGCGACGAACTGCCGAAGGAACGCCGAGCGGTAGACATACAGCCCAACGTGCCGGAGTGCCGCCGCGCGGGGCGTTCCGCCGCGGGCGCTGTCTCGGTGGAACGGAATAGGGGCGCGTGAGAAGTAAAGCGCGCGGCCGCCCTCACCGAGAACCACCTTGACGAGGTTCGGGTCGCCGACGGATTCGCCCTCGACGAAGGGAGTTGCGACCGTCGCGACGTCGGCCCAAGGCGAAGCGTGGAGGAGTTCGACGGCGGCGTCGATCACCTCAGGCTCCATCTCGGGTTCGTCGCCCTGGATGTTGACGAAGACGTCCGCCGGCACGACCGAGGCGACCTCGGCAAGGCGAGACGTGCCATTGGGGTGATCGACGCGCGTGAGCACGGCGTGTCCGCCCGCCGCTTCGACAACTTCGACAATGCGCCGATCGTCCGCGGCCACGACGACCTCGTCGAGGCTTCGAGCACGTCGGGCCGCCTCAAGGACGTGGACGACAAGCGCCTTTCCGGTCTCTCGCGCGAGGACTTTTTCAGGAAAGCGCGACGATGCGAGGCGAGCGGGAATGACGCCGACGGTGCGTGGTCGCACGGGTATCTCCAATGGCAACGCGGGACGGCTGCGGGACGGCTGCGGTGACAAATCGCGGTACGACCGAGACACGCGAGTACGTCGTTCAATGGACCGATCGCACGCGCGGAAGCTCCATCCGCGATGCGCGCTGCGACGGCACTTCTCAGGTTGGGAACTCTTTCACCAACGCGTCGATGTCCTTCCGCTTCGTTCGAATGTCGCGATACGAGATGTCACGACGAACGATCGCCGAGCAGATTTCGCCAGCCTCGCGTGCGGATGCACCGCTGCGCTCAGCACGCGCTTGTTCCATCAACGACACCATGAGGTCGTACTTGATGGGAAGTTCGCGCTCAACTTCACCTGCTCCAAGCGACTGGAGCGCTTCGCGATACTCGCCGATCGCTTCGCCGTGCCAGCCGCTTGCGGCAAAGCACTTTCCGAGCATGTGCGTCGAGGCAATGCGAAGTTTCGCTTCATCTTTGCACGACTGGAACGACGCCATCGCCTCGTCGAAATTTCCGAGTTCAAACTCGATGCGGCCGAGTTCGAACTTGATCGAGCGATCGGTTGGGAAGTTCTTCTGCTTCTCGCGGAGTTCGCGTACTTCGACCTCGACCAACTCCATGCGTGCAGATTCGTAGGCCTCTTTCAGTGCCGCGCTTTCCGTATCGGCTTGGTGGGCCTTCAGTGCGGCATCACGCTTTCGGCGAGCCTGCGAGATTCGAATTTCGCCCGCCACCATTTTGAAGCGGTACTCGCGAAGGCGTTCGAATCCACCCATCAGCACCGTGTAGGCTTCTTCTTCCGCTTCGGCGGTGCCGCGGCGGCGAAGCAGCGAGCCCAGTTTCTGCACCGCATCGCCCGACATTGGATTGGCTTCGAGATCCGCGCGCGCTCGCTCGACGAGCTTCGCCTCGGTCTCTTCCGTCATCGTGATGGCTTGGGCGTCTTGGCGTTCTTGCTGCTTTTCTGCGTCTTTGAGGTTCGACTTGAGGCCGCCTTGCTGGCCAGCCTGCTTGTCGTAGCCGCCTTGCTTCAGTGCATGGCGAGCGGTGAGTTCCTTGAGATCGGCGGCCAACTGCGTGTCGGTTGGATCAACCGCCACCGCCTGCTCAACGCAGGCGTGCGCCTCACCCCAAGCCTCGATCGACATGAAATGGGTCTTCGCCTTGAGCCACATCGACTTCGACTGCTTCGGCTGCCCCTTCAGGATGTTCATGGCGCGCGCGGCAACCCAGTTGCCGAACTCGATCTGGCCGGCCTTGCCGCAGGTCTCGAGCATCTTGAAGAGCGAGTCGACGTTTTTCAGATCACGCCACCACACATACTCCGCTTGGACGAACTTCTCGATTGGGCCTGGGCCCTCAAGTTCTTTGACCTGATCCTTCGAGGCCGGCTTTCCGCCAGATTGGAAGTGGCTGACTGCGATCTTGAAGGCTTCCTCGTGTCGGGCAACGCCGGAGGGATCGAGACGCAAACCCTTGGCGTAGAGCATCAGCGCATACTCGGCGTTGCCAGTCTGCGCGATGGTCCTCGCGTGTTCAAAGAACTTCCGTGCCTTGTCAGGCTGTGGAACAAACGCACCGGTCGGAGCCCCTTCTTGGGGCGCGGCGGGCTGCTCTGCGGGCTGCTTTTTACCGAATGAAAAGAAACCCAATCCTGCGCTCCTGCGGTCGAGGGTGATGCCGGGAAGAGACGCCCGGCGGGAATGAATCAAGGTATCGCGTCAGGGGGGGTGGGTCAAACCCTATTGCTTGAAACGCGGGGTTGAAGCCCGACCTGAAGCCCGACCTGAAGCACCGACCTGAAGCACCGGCCTGAAGGATGGACCTGCAACGTTTCAACTTCCACGCGCCAACTGCATTCGAGTGGCTGCAACCCAACGACGGAAATCCCAGCCAGTCGGAAACGACGGAACCGCCGCATCGTTTCCGCCGGCCTTTTCGCGAGGTCGGTGAGGAGGTTGCGGCGCACGCTACGATCTACGAATGGCATCTCCGCGTGGCATCGTGCTCCATCCGCATCCGGTTCTCCGAATGAAGGCTCGTCCGGTCGAGAAGATCGATGATTTTGTTCGTGGGCTTGTCGACGACATGCGCCGTGTCGCGCAGGAACTCGACGGGATCGGGATCGCGGCCCCACAACTCGGAGAAAGCCTCCGGATTTTCTTGACATGCGCCCGTGATGAGGATCCCGCGCGCGTCTACATCAATCCGCGGCTTGAACTCTCGGGTACGCCCGATCTCTGCGATGAAGGCTGCTTAAGTCTTCCGGATATTCGCGCTGAGATTTTGCGACCAACCGTGGTGCGCATCACCGCGCTCGATCTCGACGGCAACGAGTTCACGCTCGAGTCGAGTGAATTCATGGGACGCGTCTGGCAACACGAGTTCGACCATCTTGAGGGTGTGCTGATCATCGACCGGATGCGACCGCTCGACCGTTTGGCGAATCGTCGCGCGATTCGTGATCTCGAGCGTTCGGCCGAGGGTCGGAGGCGCTAATTGAGAATCGTTTTCTTTGGAAGCGGCGCGTTCGGCGTGCCGACGTTGGACGCACTCATCGCGCAGCATGAAGTGGTGCTGGTGGTCTCTCAGCCGGACCGTCCAGCGGGCCGTGGCAAGGTGATGACGCCAACGCCGCTTGCCGCGCGCGCCGCAGAACGTGGGCTTCGGGTGATCAAACCCGAGGATGTCAACGAACTCGAAACTCGCGAGACGATCCGCGGGCTTCATGCCGACGCCTGGGTCGTGATCGCCTTCGGCCAGAAACTCTCGCGCGAACTTCTCGACGGCGTCTTCGCGATCAACTTGCATGGTTCGCTGCTGCCTGCGTATCGCGGTGCCGCGCCGATCCAGCGCGCGGTGATGGATGGATGTGCGGAGACGGGCGTGAGCGTCATTTCGCTCGCCGAGCGCATGGATGCCGGGCTTGTCTATGCGACAGCGTCCCGCCCAATCGAGTCGCGCGCGACGTCGGACGAAGTGCACGATCAACTGTCGTTGCTCGGCCCCGCGGTGATGTCGGATGTGCTCGCGCGTTACGCCGCCGGCACCCTTGTTGGTGCGCCGCAGGACGAGTCGACGGCGACGCGGGCGCGGAAACTCTCGAAGGCGGAAGCGACGATCGACCTCGCGGCGATCGATGCGCGGACCGCTCGCGCGCTCATCAATGGGCTCAACTCGTGGCCAGGTTGCACGGTGCTCCTCGGCGATGTTCCTGTCAAGCTACTCCGTGTCGTCGAGTGCGCGGGAGCGGGAACCACCTGCGGCGCACCCGGTGTCTTCGGACCGGACGGCGTCATCGCAACCCGCTCAGGTGCTATCCAGGTGATCGAGATCCAACCGGTCGGGAAACGCGCGATGCCCATTGCCGAGTTTTTGTCCGGACGTTCGCGGCTGATCGGATCTCCCGTCTTGCCGGTGGTTGCAGCGGGAACTTGACGTCGATCGTTGGTCGAGCGAACCGCTCGTGTTGGCCGATAGAGACTCGGCCCGCCGATGTCGCTCGACTTCCGTTCCGGAACTCAACTTGTCTTCGACTTCGCCCGTGGGGCAGAGGTCGACGTGTCATTGGCCCCGGTTGAAAGGCCTGTGGTTGCGCCCTCCGTTGCGCCCTCCACCGTGACCGGTACTGCAAGCGCATCGAGAATTGGAACGCGTCGGCGCCCGTCGCTCGCGGCCCTGCGTTCGAAAGCGCCGCAGATTGCCGATGCACCGCGGCCTCCGCGCGGCATCGATCACGAACGACCATCGCAGCGGCGTTTCGACGCCATTGTGTTGGAAATGCTTTCCCGGCACCCGTTGCGCGTGAAGCGTTGGCGGAACACGCTTTCAGGGATCGCGGTCCTTCGCATCTACCGCGATGGCCGCGAGGATCGATCGATTGAGGCTCCGTACCCAACAAGCGCGCTTCGGCTCGCGATCTTCCTCCATGAGGTTGGTCACCATGTGCTCGGGCTTGGCGTCCATCGTCCGCGCTGCCTTGAGGAGTATCTCGCGTGGCGTTTTGCCATCGATCGACTCGCTGAGTTTGGCGTCGATACCGAGGGGCCGGTTGCGCGGCGATTTGACCGGTCGATGCGCTATGCAGTGGCGAAAGCAATGCGGCGCGGTCTTCGTCGGCTGCCAGCGGAACTCGCAGCGTTCGTGTCGTAAGCGCGGCGGGCGATCACACCGCGATTACAGCACGAGCATGGCGTCGCCGTAACTGTAAAAGCGATACCGCTCGCGGACCGCGACGGCGTACACCTCGCGCAAGAATTCCATTCCCGTCTTGCGCGCGTCGCCCGGATTGGGCGCCGTGTGCTCTGAGAGAAACGCACCAACAAGCGCAAGCAGCGTGGAGCGGGGGAGATGGAAGTTGGTCAGCAACGCATCGACATGGCGAAAGCGGTAGCCAGGCGAGATGAGGATGTTCGTCGTGCCACCGAGTCCGCCAGACCCTAGCAGCCGATCCGGCAAACTCTCGAGTGCGCGCACGGTTGTTGTTCCGATCGCGATGAGCCGCGCGCGGCCCGCCGAGCGATCTGTGCGCGCGGCGTCGAGCGCTCGAAGTGTGGATTCCGGGACGTGAAAACTTTCCGTATGCATCGGATGGTCACGCAAGTCTTCCGTGTCGACGGGCTTGAACGTGCCCGCGCCAACATGCAGGATGACCTCGTGCGTGGGAACCCCTCGCGATGCGATTGTTTCGAGAAGTTCCGGCGTGAAATGCAGTCCTGCGGTTGGTGCAGCAACGCTTCCACGCGCGGTGTGATCGGCGTAGACGGTCTCGTATTCCGCGCGATCTTCGTCGTCGGCGACTTCGATCCCGGCCTCACGGCGTGCTTTCAAAATGTACGGTGGCAACGGAGTATGTCCGGAGCGCTCGAGCATCTCCGCAACGTCGCCGCCATGCGAACCTGGACAAAGCCGTGCGATCCACGCTTCGTTGTCGCGTACAACGAGTTCGACGGCGTCATCCGATTCGCGCCCGTGATGATCGATGAGGCGAAGGATGGAATTCGGTGCGAAGCGCTTCGCCTGACGAAGCAGGAGACGCCAACAGTTGCGCTCTGCGCACGGTTCGAGGAGAAGTCCTTCGGTTGCGCGGCCTGTGACCGCGTCGTGCACGAGGATGCGAGCGCGCAGGACGCTCGTTCGATTGACGACCAATGCATCGCCCGCTCGAAGAAACTTTGGGAGATCACGGACCGTCGCGTGTGTGATCGTTCGTGTCGCCCGCTCGACCACCATGAGTCTCGCCGCATCGCGCGGATGCGCAGGTTCGGTCGCGACGAGCGTCGGATCGAAGTCGTAATCGAGTTCAGACGTGCGCATGAGTTCGGACGTTTGGGTTCACCGCGCCCTGCGCTCACTTCTTTCGCTGCTTGAACTTCGACTTGATCGACTGGGTTGCGCTGGAACCCTTGAGCGAGAAGCCAGGGAATCCGCCCATGCCAGGCATTCCCGGCATGCCGCCCGATTTCGCCATTTCTTTCGCAGCCTTGATGCGATCGCCCATGCCGCCTGACGCGAGACTCGCCGTCATCTTCTGCACGGTTTCGAACTGTGTGACGAGGCGATTGACTTCGTTCGGTGTCGTACCGGAGCCCGTTGCGATGCGGCGCGCGCGGCTCTTATTGAAGAGTTTGAGATCCTTGCGCTCATCCGCCGTCATCGAATGGACCATGCCTTCGAGGCGATCGAACTGCTTGTCGTCGATGTTGATGTCTTTGAGCGCACTTCCAACACCTGGAAGGAGGCCAAGCAGTTGCTTCATCGGGCCCATACGGCGCAGCGACTTCATCTGTGAGAGGAAGTCGTCCATCGTCAACTGGCCCTTCGCAAGTTTCGCAGCCATTTTCTCGGCTTCTTCGTCGCTGACCTCTTCGCGGGCCTTCTCGACGAGGGCGACGACGTCACCCATGCCGAGAATGCGGCCAGCCATGCGCTTCGGGCTGAATTCATCGAGAGCATCAAACTTCTCGCCCGTACCCAGGAACTTGATCGGCGCGCCAGTGACCTTGCGCACGGTGAGTGCAGCGCCGCCACGCGTGTCGCTATCGAGTTTGGTGAGGATCACGCCGTCGATCGCGAGTCGATCATGGAACGACTTCGCGCTGCGGACAGCATCTTGTCCGGTCATGGCATCGACGACGAGCAAGATTTGGTGAGGTTGCACGGCCATGCGCACGCCCTCGAGTTCTTTCATCAGTTCATCGTTGACGTGCAGTCGACCTGCAGTGTCGAGAATGACGACGTCGAAGCGTTCCGCGCGCGCTTTCTCAACGGCGCGTCGGCAGACACCGATCGCCGCGTTCACTGCTTTGCCGTACTCCGCGCACTTGTCCGGCTCGCCGTAGAACTCAATCTTCGAACTTCCCTTCGCGTTCGCGGCAACGCCTTCGACCACCTGTTGAAGTTGCTCGACGGCGGCCGGGCGTTGGAGATCTGCCGCCGCCACAAGGCACGAGCGACCCGCCTTCTTGAGATAGGCGGCGAGCTTTCCGCAGGTCGTGGTTTTTCCCGAGCCTTGCAGGCCGCACATCATGATGATGGTCGGCGCGGGATCGACGAGAAAAAGCTTCGATCCTTCTTGCTCACCTGTTGGCGCCATGAGCGCAACGAGTTCGTCGTGGACGATACCGACGAGTTCTTGTCCGGGCTTGAGACTCTTCGTGACCTCGCGGCCTTTCGCCTTCGACATCACGTCGGCGCAGAACTGTTTCGCGATACCGAGTTCGACATCTGCCTCGAGGAGGGCGGTCTCGATTTCGCCGAGCGCCTCTTGGACGTTTGAGTCGGAAATCGTGCCGCGGCCCGAGAGGTTGCGGAATGCGGAAGAAAGGCGTTCGGAGAGGTTCTCGAACATGGGACGCGCAGTATAGGGAAGGCGGGAGGCCACATTCCGGCGGAAATGCCGTCGATTAGAGCGGGCGAATGGCGCGCATGTCGTGCTTCGCTTCAAGCACGCTGCGCAGATTGCAGAGATACCAACGCCAACTTTCCGCGCTGTCGGCCATGAAGAGAAGGTTGTCGGTTTCCTCCGCGAACGGGCCGTGTCGGAGGATCACACGAGCGCCCGCGGTGCCATCGCCGCGCTCAGCATAGGGTGCCACAGTTATGTCGATCGGAACGGCGGTGTCGTCGATCGGTGATGGGAACCACTCGAATTTGATGCGCGCGATGCCATCGGCAACGGCAGCAATATCGTGTTCGAGAATCCGCACCTCGGATGTGTGGTTCCATTCGCGATCCCACGCGATCGAAAGGAACACGCGTTCGTTGGGAGCATCGCCCGCGCCGTCAGAGTCGGTGCCAAGCGCGGTTTCACCAAGCCTTGTCCCGAGTTCGCGATCATCAACCGCGATCTCGCATCCAACCGCCAACCAGCGACAGAAGCCCGCGGCACTGGCGATGCACGAGGCGACTTCTGCGGGTGCTGCGTGAATCTCCTCTTTCAGGGTGATCCAAACGCCGTTCTTCTCGCGACCAACCATCAGGAGTTCTCCATCGCGCGGGGTGGCAGAATCATTGCAAGGCGCGAGGCGAGCGAGCCACGTGAGTGAACTTCGAGTCGCGGCGGGGTGAGCGAATCGGAGTGATCGGGCGCAGGCGTGGATGTGGACGTTGATGGAGACGGAGCTGCATCTGCGCGCTGAGATGCCCGCGCGCGCTCCGCAGCGGCAGCGGCGAGTTTCGCTTGCGCGGCACGGAGTTTCTCGGCGTGCACATGTCCTGCGAAGACGTACACCGCAAGATGTGGGTGCCCGAGCGCCGCATCGAGCAGTTCTTCTGGCGACTCGCCCTCTGCGAGTTCGGCCTCAAGATCGACGAAATAATGCGACGCAAGCGTGGCATGTTGTGCCAAGCCTGCTCGGTTTCGTACACCTTGACCGCGTAAACCGGCGTGTTTGGCAGCGCCGAGAATTTTGCTTCCAAAGAGGAGGTCGCTTGTGAAGAGAATCATCGGGTCGCCTCCGCCAGTGCCGCATCGACCGCTCCGACTTCGATCGGTGTTGTTTCGAGTTCATGCGCCATCAAATCGGTGTAGGTTTCGCGGGCACGAACGATCTCAGCAGTTTTGCCAGCCACGAGCACTTCAGCTGGAAGCGGCGTTGAGTTGTAGCGGCTCGCCATGCTCATGCCATATGCCCCCGCGGTGAAGACCGCGAGGAGGTCGCCGCGCGCGATGTTCTGCGGGAGCATTCGATCGAGCGCCAGGAAGTCGCCCGATTCGCAGAGCGGGCCGACGACATCATGCGCAACTGTGCCGGGGATCTCGGGATCGAGTGCGCGGCGCGATGGGAGATACGCGGCATCGGGCGCGACAGGCCAAATGAAGTGGAAACTGCCGTAATGCGAAGGTCGCAAGAGGGCATTCATTCCGGCATCGCAAATGATGAAGCGCTTGTCGCCGGAGGTCTTCGTGTAGAGCACGCGGAGGACGAGAATTCCAGCATTCGCGACGATCGTGCGGCCGGGCTCGAGGATGAAGCGAATGCCGCGGTCATACAGCGGCTTCGCGATTTCGAGGATTGCATCGGCGTAATGCTTCAGTGGTGGCGATTGTGCGCTCTCGTAGTCGGCGCCAAAACCGCCACCAAGATCGATGGAGCGAATCTCAAATCCGTCGCGCGCGAGGTCATCAACGAGCGCCGCAGTTTTTGTGAGAGCCTCGCGATAGGGATCTACGGTGTAAATCGGAGATCCAATGTGGAGGTGGAGCCCTTCGAGTCGCGCGTGACGATCACGACCGTATCGCGCGAAAAACTGCCGTGCGCGCTCGAGGTCGACCCCAAACTTCGTTTCCTTTTTGCCAGTCGACGTGTAGCGGTGGGTCTTTGGATCGACATCGGGGTTGATGCGCAACGCGACGCGGACGGTCGCACCCTCACGTGCAGCCAGGCACGCGATGTTCTCAAACTCCGCTTCGCTCTCGCAGTTGAGAAGGCCAATTCCAGCGTGGATCGCCGCAACGATCTCGGCATCCGTCTTTCCAACACCCGCGTAGACGCACTTTGATGCCGGGACGCCAGCGGCAGACGCGCGGGCCAGTTCGCCGCCCGACACAACATCCATGCCGGCGCCCCGCGCGGCGAGCGTGCGAAGAACGCCGAGATTTCCGCAGCTCTTCACGGAGTAACACACCAGCGGAGCGATCGGCGCAAACGCGGCAACGAGGCGGTCATAGTGCTCTTCGAGCGTTCCGCGCGAGTAGATGTAGCACGGCGTACCGACCTTCTCCGCGACATGGCGAACAGGGAGGTCCTCGACGTACAACTCGCCGTTTCGATAGGTGAAGAGATCCATCGCCCGATGCTATCAGGTCGGATGGATGCACTATCGCGGGGGCTTTCCCGTGTTCTTCACCCTGTTCGCGGGCGCGGTTTCGCGGGTACTCGCAGCATGCGAGGCCGTGGCGTCATTCTCCGCAACGGGACTCGCATGAGGGCTCGTTCCATCTGCTTCTTCGTCAGGATCGCCACGCCATGTCTGCAAAAGCCAACCGAGGAGCGCGAGTGCGAGCCAGAGAAAGAGCCATGCAATCGGAGGAATCGGGCTTGCGAATCGATCGACGAAGCGTGCGAGGAACGGCATCGCGCCAACGAGCGTGAAGATGCCGCCAACGAGGCTCGTGAGGAACGCCGCCGACGCCTGCGGCATCCACGCGCCGAGGGTGAGTCCGATGAACGCACCGCCTGCCGCGGCGGCACCGAGAAAGGTGCGCGCTTGCGGCGGCTCCGCGTGCCAGCGCGCGTCGGCCCAGGCGATGAGAGGGCGAATCGGTGTCGGGGCGCGTTCGACGATCGCCGAGATCTCAGGGTGCATGGCGACCGCGATCTCAGCACTTTCGTTGGGCGCGCGCGCATCGATGATGCCTGCGTCGACTCCGATGAGCGCGATGAACGACGCAGCGAAACCGACAACGACGCCGAGGGCGCAGCCGTAGAGAAGCCGCCAGGTCGATGCCACGAAGATCAGACCGAGCACGCCACCGGCGAACGTGAACGCGACGCGTCCGATGGTTGTCCGCCCAAAGTCCGGTGCGAGCGCACCGAGAATGGGAGCGCCGAGCAATGCACCGACGACGATGATGGTGACGACGAGAACCGGCCGCAGAAGGTGACGCCCCGAGACGAGCAGCAGGAGGCCGCCTGCGAGAAGCAGAAACGCAGGGACAAGGCTCGGGAGTGGAAGCGTTGCAAACTCGCGGGCAAGCGATTCGGTGAGCCGCTCCACACTTTCCGAGGTCGCGCTCGCGACGCTTGGCGCTTGCGCAAGACTCGAAGCTTGCGTCAGGCTTAGAGCTTGCGCAAGGCTGGGTGAGATGTGTGAGATCATGGCGTCCATGCCATCGTGCAAGATACCGCGCTCGCGGTGGCGGTGGCGGCTCCGTGCGCGTTCGGGGCTGCGCTCCTGCGTGGTCTCTACCCCTCTCCTGAACTCCATTCGGCCGGGGAGGCTTGTCACTGGCAGCGTCTCGTGTTGCGCATCGCCTATTCTGCGCGCCACTCGCCATGCCAACACCTTCGACTGACACGCCGTTCCGTATCGCCCTTATCTCAACAGGGGGAACCATCGAGAAGACCTACGACGAACTCGGAGGGGTCCTCTCGAACAAAGTGAGCGTGCTCGACCTCCTGCTTGCGACCCTCGAGTTGCGTGGCGTCGTTATCGATCGCGTTCCGCTGATGAACAAGGATTCGCTCGAGATGAGCGAGGCGGATCACGACCTCATCGCGGACACCGCCGAGTTGATGTCACGAAACCACGACGGGGTGGTCATCGTCCATGGCACGGATCGCCTCGCAAAGACGGGCGATCGGATTCACGAACGCCTCGAAGGAAGGGGTGGTGCGAAACGAGCCGTCGTGCTCACCGGCGCGATGCGGCCATACGAAATGCGCCGCACCGATGCGACGCAAAACGTGACCGAGGCGCTCGTGGCCGTACAGATTTTGAACCCGGGCGTCTATGTCGCCATGCACAACCGCGTCTTGCGTTTTCCGGGCGTGGTAAAGGACCCGAAACAGGGCACATTTGTGCGCGGCTAAACCGGAGCCAGCGGCCGTTACCCCTGCGCGTCTTCCGCCGTCTGGATGTACTCCTTCTCGCGATAGAAGAGCGAGACGAAGATGTATACAACGGCCGCGCCGAGCATCAGGTACGTGAAGAACCAGTAGTAACTCGCACCAACGAGCGTCGAGTTCCCTTCGGCATCCTGCGTGAACTTGTTGACGAAGGCCGTCAGGAAGTTGCCGGCTGAGACGCTGAGGAGATAGAGGCTCATGATGAAGGACTTCATCTTCTTTGGCGCCTGCGTGTAGCTGAACTCAAGGCAGGTCACTGATACGAGCACCTCGGCGGCGGTGAGGACGATGTACGCGAGGAGCTGCCAAGCGATCGACGGCCAGTTCGCATCGTGACGCGTTTCGTTCGTTTCAATCGCGATGCCGCCGACCGACATCGTCTTCGCCATCTTGTCCTGCCATGCAGTTTCGGTTGGCTTTGCGTCCTTGAGCAGGTCTTCCATGTCGCGCGCGGTCGCGTTGCGCTCGATCGCGCGCAGCGACTCAATGGTCTTCGGGTAATCGATCGAAGACGCAGCAACCATGGGGGTGACCTTCGCGGCGAACTCGGATTGCGCGACATCAATCTTCTGTTGCGCGAAGGCGCTGATTCCGAAGGCGACGACACACAGGAAGAAGCCAGCACCGATCTTTCGGAGCGCGGTGAGCTTCACAAACTTGCCGACAACCGGGTAAATCACGTAGGCGAAGAGTGGGATATAGCAGAGGATCAGCAGCGGATTAATCGCCTGCACTTGTGACTCAAGCCACTGGATGCCCATGAAATTGCAGTTCATTTGTGCGGCTTGCAGCACCCACGCGCCGCCCGATTGGTCGTAGAGCGACCAGAACACGGCGACGAACGCGTAGATCGAGATGAGCCCGGCCATCGCGCCGAGGCCTTCCTTCGAGAAGGTCTCACGCACAAAGCCCAAGCCCTTCGGTGGAATGTGGATGTAGCGGTGCCGTCCAAGCCAGAAGACGAACGTCGCGATCGCCATCAAGATGCCGGGAACGCCGAACGCCCAGCCCGGGCCGTAATTCTTGAGGAGCCACGGGGTGAGCAGCGTCGAGAAGAACGAGCCGAAGTTGATCGAGAAGTAGAACCAGCCGAAGACGCGCGAGAGCAGATGGCTGTTGGACTTTCCGAACTGGTCACCGACGTGCGCCGAGACGCAGGGTTTGATACCGCCGGAGCCAAGCGCAATCAGAAAGAGGCCCGCGATGAGCCAGCCCTTCGGGTCCAAGGTCGCGGAGAGGAACCAGCCGGGCATATCGATGAGTGCGAGCGCGCCGTGGCCGAGGCAGTAGACGATCGAAAGCAGCATGATCGTTCGGTACTTGCCAAGGAACGCATCGGCGACGATCGCACCGATCACAGGGAAGAAGTATGCGCTCGCGACGAAGAGGTGTACGTACTCGCGCGCCTGCGTGTCGGTGAGGTATGCGGCCTCGCCGGCGGAGTTCAGCAGGTACTGCGTCATGAAGATCGCGAGAATGACCTTCATCCCGTAGAACGAGAAGCGCTCTGCGGCTTCGTTCCCGATGATGAAAGGGATGCCGCCGGGCATGCCGGTCGTCTCGGTCGGGGCGGTGCGGTACGGTGCGCTGCTGTGGGACATGTCGTCGAGTGTAATGCAATCGAACAACTGATCGGCGGTGCTGGCCGGCGGGCGCGGGTCTGAAGGTGAGGATCTGAAGCGTGACTGGATCGCGAATCATTCGTCTGCGTCGTCCGCCGGTGGTTGTAGCCACCGAAGGTCGCTTTGTACCGCCTGGCGTGGATCTCACCGAGGTCGACCGCCGATGGGATGCGCTTTGTGCCGCAAATCCCAAGTATTTCGACGGCTCGATGCTGCAGGTCCTCGGGTCGAGTCGCAACGGCCACGGCGGCGTTCAGATCCACGTGCAGGAGTGCTCGTACCGTTTCTATGCCGTACAGCGCGCGGACGGCGATTGGCCGGGGCTCGACTGTGGCGTACGGCCGCTTGGCGTCAAGGGGATCGCGCGCCGCGTCGTCGGACCACAGACGGCGACCGAGGTGCTCGTTGGACGTCGATCGGCGCGCGTCGCGTTCTACCCCGGACTTTGGGAGTTCGTGCCGGGCGGTGGGCTCGAGCCGGGAGTTGATCCCGCGCGGCAGGTGGTGAAAGAACTCGAGGAGGAGGCGGGCCTCGCTGTGCGCGGCGCGCCGATTGCGATTGCGCTGCTCTACGACCCCGTGGCGTTTACCTGGGAGATCGTGCATCGCATCGAACTGGCCGACGGCGCCACGCCGGAACTTGGTTGGGAGTACGACGAGTTCCGTTTTGTCGCGCCGGACGCTTTGCCAGAGCCGCTCGCCGCTGTTGCGCGGCAGATGCAAGGGCTGACTTCGCGCGGATGACGAGTCAGCTTGACCGGCCGACGTCTTTCATTCACGCGGTTCATTCACGCGGTTCATTCCTTTGTTGGTCGCAGCCGGAGCGCCGCCAAGCGAGAGAGTTCGCGGTCGAGCACATCCAATGGAAAGGGTTTCACAAGCGCGCGGGTTCGCGGATCTCCGCCGACATCAACTTCGTCGCCGCTTGCCATCAGCACGGGCGTGCCGTCGCCGCGTGCGCGGATCGCTCGAAGCGCTTCCAATCCGCCGCCGCCCGCATCAAGGATCACCACATCGAAGTCTGCGAGATCCTCGCGGCGAGAGATCGACGAAGGATCCGCGGTTGTGTCGACGTCGTCG
>CAIWCL010000349.1 GCA_903911205.1 uncultured bacterium | reverse complement strand
TGATGTCGTGGCTTGATGTCGTGGCTTGATGTCGTGGCTTGATGTCGTGGCCATGCCATCTCCGAGGCCATGCCATCTCTTCAGTCACGCCTTCTCCTCGGCGACATCGCGTTGACCCGTGTACCAGACTCTTGCCCAGACTGTTGAGACGCCGACGCCTTCGCCGCGCTCATGCGTTCGGTGTGACATCAAGCACAATCGTGACGGGGCCGTCGTTCAAAAGTTCGACCTTCATCTCGGTTCGGAATCGCCCCGTCTCGACGTGAAGGCCCGACGATCGCAGTTCTTCAACGACGCGCGCAACCAGTGGTTCAGCGACTTCAGGGCGAGCGGCGCGAACAAAACTCGGTCGATTGCCGCCTGAACAGTCACCCGCGAGAGTGAATTGACTGATGACGAGGAGCGACCCTCCGACGTCAGCGACCGACAGGTTCATCTTGCCTGCGCTGTCCTCGAAGATGCGGAGTTTCGCCAGTTTCTCGGCGATGCGAACCGCTTCCGTCGACGTATCGCCCACCTCGATTCCGAGGAGCACCGCGAGCCCGCCATGATCGCCGAGCGCGCCGACCACTTTGCCGTCAACTTGTACGGACGCGCGACGACATCGCTGAATGACGGCTCTCATCGATCGGTACCACGAGGTCGCTGTTGGAGGCCCCAATCAGGCAAGCATGGCCATCGACGCCGCTGAAACGAGCGCGTTGCCTTGCTCGTCCACAGTTTGGCGATAGTCGATCAACTCAACAGCACTTGGAGATGCCAACTTCGAAGCCGCAACGAGGGCGCCAGACGAAGTCCAACGAGTCACGTTCTTCGACTCACGCATCGCGGTCATGAGCTGCTCCGGTCCCTCGATGAACGCCTTCATGAGCGCACGATCGTGCTTCTCAACGTCACGTCGTTGCGAATCACCGATGGCGACTTGATCACCGAAGGCTCGACCCGCGTGTGCGAGATCAGCGCTCGCGACAACGAGGGTTCGACCGCCTTCCGCAGCGAGGGCATCGCGCAGAACCTTCACGAACGCGTCAATGCCCAAACGCGCGCCGTCTTCAGCCACGAGCGGTGCGTTTGCATCTGGAACCAGGGCGGCAATCACCGGAACGTCACCAAAGAGGTGTTGAATCCACGGGAGTTGCAACTGGATCGAGTGCTCGGGCAAATGGTCGAGCATGTCCTTGAAGAGCGCTTCGCCAGAAACGGAGCGCAGGCGCGCAATGACCTTTGCATCGGCGCGAACACGGCCAAGCGGCGACTCGAAGCCGAGCTCAGCGACGGTGACGCCGTCACCAAGACCAAAGTGGTTGTTGCCGAGAATGACGACGCGATCTGGACGCGGCCCCTTGGCGATCGTGCGGTAGCTCGACGCGTAGATCGGCGAGCCGCGCTGATAGTCGAGATGGCAGGTCACGATGCCCGAAACCGGCTCCTCGATGCCTGCGTCTTCTGCCTCGTCAAGCCACTTCTCAAGTTGCGCACGAATCGCGGCCGGATCCTCGCCGAGCGACCGCGTCGCGCCCGCGGGGAAGGCGCCTGCCTCGAGAAGGGCGGCCTTCTTCTTGTCTTCGAGTGCCTCGCTGGTGGGGCCCCAAAGAAGCCCGAACTCGTCAAGCTTCTTGACAAGGTCGACGAGCGGCGCGATATCCGGAATCTTGACCTGCGCGCCAATCTCCTCGATGGTCTTCTCGCCAGTGAAGAATTGCATCACTTGGAACGCCTGCGGCGGCACAACCATCATCTGCGGCGAGAGCATGCAAGGGTCTTGCAGTCCGAGAAAGGTCGCCTTCTGGCGATTTCCTTGCTGATCGGCGACTTCACCCTGGACTGGCACGGGATGGATCCGGCGAAGGGCGGGGCGGGCGATGTGCTCGGGGAGTGTCTCAGTGCTCATAGGCGCTCGATCTCGGTTTCAGCCTGCTCGTCTTGAGAGGAGGGTCGGAGAGTGTAACGAACACCTTTGACCCACCCCGCGCGATTTCAACTTTCTGTGGATTAGAATCCCCGTTCCCCTCAACTCGACTGAACCAACGGCGGTAGGTAGTCCGATAGAGGGATCCCAAGGTTGAGGCGCAGCCGAGGGAGGAGCCGAATCGTACATTCGGCTCGAAGAGAGTTCCGGAAGACCAGTTCGTGACGGTTGACGGGGCGCCAGTGAGACCGATGTAGAACCGGCGAGAACGAGGTCGCGAGGCCCTTCAAGCTGATCGACACATGAACAAAGTGACGATTCGCCATCGGCACACGCACGCGTTCGAACAACAGACCCTTTCCAAAGCGATACGTAGACAACGATCCGAAATTCGATACGAAGGAACCATGATCATGCGATCCGACCGTTGGACCAACCGATTCGACCTCACTGGAAGCGCCGCCGCCCTTGCGTTGGCCGTTGCCCTCGCCGGGCCCGCCACAGCGCAAGATGTCAAGCCTGCGAACCCCGCGGCGGAGACTGCCCCGGATTCCACACAGGATTCGCCACTGCAGAAGCCTGCGGCGCCCGTGAAGTCTGACGCGCAGCGGACCAAGGATCTCATTACCAACACTCGCCCGACGAATGCACCGGGTGTGCCCGCGAAGCAGGCAGTGGATGCCCCCGCGGTGAACCCAAACGAAGCACCAGTGATCGAGTTCGTTCCTCCGATCGCGGACATGGGTGAGATGGCAGCCGATACGGCGAAGACCATTACGGTTCAGATCAAGAACGTGCACTCGGAACCGATCCGCATCTCGAAGGCGATTCCGGGCTGCGGCTGCACGACTCCGGTGTGGCCGAAGGACCCGATTCCGCCGGGCGGCATGGCTCCGTGCGAAATCACACTGAAGCCAGGCTCGACCCAGGGCATCAAGCTCAGCAAGAAGGTCACGTTCCAGATTGAGAACCACAATCCGGTCGTCCTCTCCGTCGAAGGAAACGTCGTTGCGTACGTGTTGATGACGCCAGCCATGCTTGATTCGCCAAGCGAAGATGGCTCGACGACCGCACCGGGAATCATTTCGCTCGAGAGCGCCGACGGTACGGCGTTCCGAGTCACCGAAGTGTCGCCCCCGGTGATCAAGGACCTGCCCGCCGACGCGAAGCAGCGCCATACGCTCACCGTGGACTGGGCGAATTGGGAGAGCGCTGGCCGCTCGCCCAAGATCACGATCAAGACGGATCACCCGAAGGCCGGGGCGCTCACGATGTTGGTGAAGCGCTCGATGGTTGGCAAGAATGCACCGGCCGTCCCTGATGCGAACAAGCCCGTCGCCGGACCTGGCACCACCGATCTTGTGAATGCCGTTCGTTCCGGCGATATGGCCAAGGTCAGTTCCGTGATCGCGAGCGGTGCGGATGTCAATGAGCGCGATCGTGCAGGTCAGAAGACCGCGATGCACTGGGCGGCAAAGACCGGCAACCGCGCGGCGATGGAAGCACTGGTTGCGGCGAAGGCCGATCCGAACGTGAAGGATCGCCAGGGCCGTACTCCGCTGTGGTCGGGCGTCGAAACCGACGTCGAAGTCGTGAAGTTTCTCGTTGAGAAGGGCGCGGACGTCAACGCACGCGACCTCATCAAGTCGACGCCGCTTCTTTGGGCGGCTGGCTTCGGAAAGCCTGAAACCGTCGCGTTCCTGCTCACCCAGGGCGCGGACGTCAAGGCGACCGACGACAATGGCTGGACTCCGCTGATCTGGGCTGCTGGTCTTGGTCAGCCGATGACGGTTGAAATCCTCGTGAAGAGCGGCGCGGACCTCACGGTCGCCGATCAAACCGCAGGCGACACCGCGCTCCTCCGCGCGGCACGCACCGGCAAGCCCGAAAGCCTCAAGATCCTCCTTGCGGCCGGCGCTGACGTCTCAGTGAAGAACAAGGCCGGACAGACGGCGCTTCACCTCGCCGCTGCAAGCGGCAATGTCGAGAAGGTTCAACAGCTTCTTTCGGCGAAGGCTGATCCTGCCGCCGTCGATGCCAAGGGTTGGGCACCAATCGACCACGCAATGAACCGCACCGCGGGCGACAAGACGAAGTTGCTTGAAGTACTCCGACCGGTCAGCCCGGCGCCACAAGCGTCGAGCGCGCCGCAGTCGAAGGAAACTGCACCGGCGGCTCCTCCGGTTGCTCCGAAGCAGTGAACGCCTGACGACGGCGCTCAGTTAGTGCGCAGTCGCCATCGAAACTTGCATACGCCGCGCATCCCTTGGGGTGCGCGGCGTTCTTTCGCACACTGTGCATTGCATTGATCGCGTTACACTCGCCTCTTCGCGTCTCGCATCTCACCGATCCAACACCATGAGCACAACCGCGACTACCCCCGTTGAAGCACTCGTCGTTCACCTTCAAGAGACGGCGCTGCTGTCGACGTCGAACAACCTCCTCGACTGGGATCAAGAAACCACAATGCCACCGGGCGGGCTCGAGTGGCGCGCGCGCCAACAGGCGCTGATCGCGCGACTCGTCCACGAGCGAGCCAGTTCGATGGAGCGCGGGGATCTCATCGCGGCCGTCGAAGGGGATCGAGAGGCGATGGCGGATGGAGAGACTGCGGCGCTTGTTCGCGAGGCGCGACGCGACTACGACAAGGCAACCAAACTCCCCTCGTCGCTTGTTGAAGAGATGGCGAAAACCTCGAGCATGGCAAAGCATGAGTGGGCCGAAGCGCGAGCTGCGAGCGACTTCAAACGCTTTGCACCGTGGCTTGAAAAACTTGTTGGACTTCTTCGCGCGCAAGCGGACTGCTTTGGATTCGCGAAGGATGGCGAACGCTGGGACGCTCTCGCAGATCTCTACGAACCCGGCTGCACTGCGAAATACGTCGCCGGCGTCTTCGATCCACTTCGCCCTCGACTCCAACACTTGATCGCCGATCTCGCGAAAGCCCCGAAGCAGCCCTCCAACGCCTTCAACGATCACTTCGTGCCGATCGATGCACAGGAAGCACTTTCGCGATTTGTTGCCGAGAAGATCGGTTTCGACTTTCAGCGCGGTCGTCTCGATCGGTCGACACATCCGTTCTGCGGGGGTACGCACTGCAATGACGTGCGTATGACGACGCGCTACAACGAACGCTGCGTGAACGACGCGCTCGGCTCCACGATGCACGAGTCCGGTCACGCGATCTATGAGCAGGGCCTTCCGTTCGCTCGCATCGGTACGCCACTCGGCGAAAGCGTTTCGCTTGGAATTCATGAGAGCCAGAGCCGGATGTGGGAGAACCAAGTCGGACGCAGTCACGCGTTCTGGCAGTGGCTTGCTCCCGAAATGACGCGCATCGCCGGCAATGGCGTCGAGCGCTTTTCACTTGGTGATCTGTACGGGGCCGCGAATGTTGTCGAGCCCGGTTTCATCCGTGTCGAAGCCGATGAAGCGACCTACAACCTGCACGTGATGGTGCGATTCGAAATCGAGCGCGCAGTCATTGGCGGCAGCCTCGAGGTCGCTGGTATTCCTTCGGTGTGGAATCGTCTCTACAAGGAACTCCTCGGTCTCGACGTTCCCGACGATCGCCGCGGCTGCTTGCAGGACATCCACTGGTCCATGGGTGCGATGGGCTACTTCCCGACGTACACGCTTGGAAATCTCTACGCGTCCCAGTTCTTTGAAGCAGCGTGCGTCGAGATGCCCGGCCTCGTCGACGGATTCTCCCGCGGCGAGTTTGCGAACCTGAAGACATGGCTGAATCGCAACATTCACGCGTACGGCAAACGTTACAGCCCCTCTGAACTGGTTCAGCGTGTGACGGGTAAGCCGCTTTCTGCCGAGCCGTTGATGCGTCACCTCGAGGGCAAGTTGCGTCCTCTCTACGGGATCTGAACACGCTTCTCATGAGGTGAGAATCGCGAGGGAATCGCGAGGAAATCGCAAACACTGAGGTTCTTCTCGGTGAGATGTCTACTTTCCCGCGATGAAGCGAAGAACATCGTTGGGATTGGCAGGGGAGTCTGCTACACTCTTCCGTTTCCCCGAAGCGAACCCCATATGGCCGATCCGAACCTCCGCAATATCGCGATCATCGCACACGTCGACCACGGCAAGACCACCCTCGTGGATGCCATGCTTTCTCAATCCGGCGTTGTCAAACTTGGCGAAGCGAGCGACGTTTGCGTGATGGACTCCAATCCACTCGAACGCGAACGCGGCATCACGATTCTCGCGAAGAACTGCGCCGTGACTTACACGATCCGTGAAGGCAAGCGCCGCGGCGAGGTGTACCGCGTCAACATTCTCGACACGCCCGGCCACGCCGACTTCGGTGGCGAAGTCGAGCGCGTGTTGCGTATGGCGGACGGCTGCTTGCTGCTCGTCGACGCGCTGGAGGGCCCGATGCCGCAAACGCGCTTCGTGCTCTCGAAGGCGCTTGAACTTGGATTGAAGCCCATCGTCGTCATCAACAAGTGCGATCGTCCCGAAGCACGCATCCAAGGTGTGGTCAACGAAGTCTTCGACCTCCTCGTCGATCTT
Source organism: uncultured bacterium (assembly GCA_903911205.1). GTDB lineage: Bacteria > Planctomycetota > Phycisphaerae > Phycisphaerales > SM1A02 > QWPT01. Next base: position 3,383 of record CAIWCL010000349.1, on the reverse strand, counting down.
GGCGCCGACGACCACGCGCTCGACTTCCCGATCATTTACGCGTCCGGCCGTGATGGCTGGGCGTCGCGATCGATCGACGTTCGCGACAAGGGCGTCGACGAGCTCTTCCAAGAAATCGTTGAACGCGTTCCCGCGCCGACCGCCGACGAGAGTGGTCCGCTTCAAATGCTCGTCACGAGCCTCGAGTGGAGCGATTACGTGGGGCGTATCGCTCGCGGTCGCGTCTTCCGTGGCAAGATCAAGGGTGGCATGCAGGTCGCGATCTGCTGCGCCGACGGATCAACGCGCAAGGCGCGTATCCTCAAAGTGAATCGATTTGAGGGTCTGGGCAAGCGTGAAGCAGACGAGATTCTCGCAGGCGATCTTTGCGCCGTCGAAGGACTCGGCAAGATCGACCTCGGCGACACCGTGTGCGACCCCGACCACATTGATCCGATGCCGCGCGTGAAGGTCGACGAGCCGACGCTGCACATGGTCTTCCGTATCAACGACGGCCCATTCGGTGGCAAAGAAGGCAAGTTCGTCACCAGCCGACAGATCGCGGAACGACTCGATCGCGAACTCGAAACCAACGTCGCGCTCCGCGTTTCGCCTGGCGATACGGCGGATGAGTTCCACGTGTCTGGCCGCGGTTTGCTTCACCTTGGCGTGTTGCTTGAGAACATGCGCCGCGAAGGCTTTGAATTGACGGTCGGTAAGCCCGAAGTCATCGAACGCGAAATCGACGGCGTGAAATGCGAACCGTACGAGCGGCTCTCGCTCGATGTCGGCGCCACTGGCCTTGGGCCGAGCCTCGAACTGCTCGGCTCGCGCGGCGCGGAGATTCTCAAAATGGAAGAGCGCGCTGGGCGCATGCACGTCGAAGCGGTAATCCCCGCACGCGGCCTCATCGGCCTGCGCACGCGCATTCTCAACGCGTCCGGCGGCGAAGCGATCATGCACCACACGTTCTCGTGCTACAAGCCAGGCCGCGGTTCGCCAGCAACGCGAAAGAATGGCGTGATGCTCGCACTCGAAGGCGGACGCGTCACGGCGTATGCCATTGAAGGTCTCGCCGATCGCGGCGTGATGTGTGTGAAGCCTGCTGATCAGGTGTACGCCGGGCAGATTGTCGGCGAACACAATCGCGACAACGACCTCGTCATCAACATCACCCGCATGAAGCCGCTCACGAACTTCCGTGAAACGAGCAAGGATCAGACGGTCGTCCTCCGTGGCGCGCGCGATTACTCGCTCGAAGCAGCGCTCGAGTACATCGAGTCCGATGAGCTTGTCGAAGTCACTCCGCAGTCCATTCGAATGCGCAAGAAGATTCTCGACGAAAGCGCACGAAAGCGCGCGGAGCGTTCGGAGCGAGATCGGTTGACTGCGGCAGGGGCCTGAGCCGACGCAAATCCAACGTCGGCGGCGGTCTCGTCGCCTTTCCATGGGTTCGAAAACGCGTTAGATTCTCTGCGTCTGTCCGAGTTTGGTCGGTTGGCGCAGGGATGCACCCATGGCGACGATGGCGACATACGTTCAGAAGTTTGGCGGGACGTCCGTTGGAGATCCAACGCGGATTGCCCGCTGCGCCGCGCGGGTCAAGGCCCGTCGCGATGAAGGCCACAATGTTGTTGTGGTCGTCAGCGCGATGGGACACACGACGGACGAGTTGATCGAACTCGCCGAACGTGTCACCGACAAACCGTCGCGACGTGAACTGGACATGTTGATGGCAACGGGTGAGCAAGTGTCGGTCGCACTGCTCGCCATGGCCCTTGAGAAACTCGGCGTACCCGCGACGAGCCTGACCGGCGGGCAAGCGGGGATCACCACCGATGGCGCCTTCGGACGCGCGCGGGTGACCCGCGTCGCGCGCGATCGCCTCGATCGCGAAATCGCACTCGGCCGCGTGCCAGTCGTTTGTGGATTCCAAGGTCTCTCGAACGACGGCGAACTGACGACGCTCGGTCGCGGCGGTTCAGACACGACCGCGGTCGCGCTCGCGGCGGCGCTCCACGTCGCTGAGCACGGCGGCGCGTGTGAGATTTTCACCGATGTCGACGGTGTGTACACCGCCGATCCGCGTCTCGTACCGAAGGCTGCGAAACTCGCGCGCATCAGTTACGAGGAGATGCTCGAACTCGCACTGCTCGGAGCGCAGGTCATGCACCCGCGCGCGGTGCTCTTTGGCGAGCGCTACGGTGTTCCGATTCATGTGCGACATAGCCAGCGACCTGATGAGGGAACGCTGATTTGCAGGGAGACTCCCGACATGGAAGACGTGATGGTCGTCGGCGCTGCACTCAAGCCCGACCTCGGCCGTGTAAGTCTGCGACGCATCCCGAACAATCCTGGCATGCAGGGCATGCTCTTCGAAGCGGTTGCGAAGGCGGGGATTCTCGTCGACGACATCGTTCAAACAGAGTTTGGCGAGATGGCGTCAATCTCTTTCACGGTCGATCACAGCGAACTCGCCGATGTGAAGATCGCGGCATCGCAGGTGCTCGATCGCGTCGGAACAGGTGAACTTGCGATTGAGATCGGGTTGTCCAAGGTTTCCGTCGTCGGCACTGGCATGAAGAGTCACGTCGGCGTTGCAAGCCGGATGTTCAAAGCACTCGGCGAAGCGGGCATTCCGATTCACAACATCACAACGAGCGAGATCAAGATCTCGTGCATCGTGAATAAGGAACACGGCGCGCGCGCGGTCGCGATCGCACACGACGCGTTCGGATTGGACAAACTCGGCGCGGCGCAGGCCGCAGGCACTGCGGGCTGACTTTCCGGACGCGAGTCGCTCGCTCAGCCCTCGTCGCCCGTGGGTTGGAATTGATCCCGGGTTGGATTTCGCGCTTTCCCGCGCGGGGGCTTGGTCTTCCTGTGACACGGGTTAGAGTGGGGAGGTCTTGTCCGGTGTGTCGACCTTGTCGGCATGCGGAAGAACGTCCGTAGTCCGTTTCGTCAGAGAACCACGATGGAATCCGAAGGCGCGCAGCCGCACGCCACCGACTTTCTGTTCGGTCGAAACGCCACAGCACGTGGCGCAGATGTCACTCCGCCACGCGTGCGTGGCGTACGACTTGATCGATTGCTCGGCGAGGGCGCCTTCGGAACAGTGTGGAAAGGCGAGCAGTTCGACCCGGTACTCCGTCCGGTTGCTGTCAAGATTTTGAGACTTGCCTCTCTCGGCGCCCAAGCCGCGCGGCGATTCGAAGCAGAGAAGGTCGCGCTCGCACGCCTTGAACATCCGCACATCGCGCACATCCTTGATGCGGGGACGACTTCGGAAGGGTCGCCGTACCTCGTGATGGAGTATGTCGATGGTGTCGCACTCGATCTTTGGTGCCACCAGCATCGAGATGAGCTCGAAGCGCGCGTACGTATGATCGCACTGGTTGCTC
>CAIWCL010000348.1 GCA_903911205.1 uncultured bacterium | reverse complement strand
CCCACGCCACAGTCGATCGCTTCTGCTCGGCGACTTCTTCCGCCGCAACCTTCTTCAACGTCTCTTGGCGCATGCGCTTCACTTCCGCGACGCGCGCCCGATCACTCGCCGACGCCATGCTGTCGAAGCAGTACCGCAACGGCTCGACCACGTTGTCAGGTACGCGATCGACGCGCGGCACGAGTTTGCCAAGGCTATTCTGCACACTGCGCACCGCGGCACTCGCAAACACACTTGTTTTCTCGACGCTTTTGAAGAGTTGCCCAAAATGCTTGGTCGCGAACTCGCGTACGCCGCCAGCTTCACGCAAGAACGCGCCGTTCAGATCGCACTTCGTAAAGACGATCGCAATCGGCACCGCCGCGCCGCCCGAACCCTCACGAATCCGTGTCGCTGCTTGCGTCAGACCGAATGTGTCTTCGTGTGCCTCTTCGCCTCCCGCGGCCACGACCGACGGATCGATCAGGAAAATCGCCGCCGCCGCACGGTCGATCGCGGTGATGAGTTCAAGCGCGTCTGGATCGGTGGAATCGCCCATGAACGCCTTGCGGAACACTTCGCCCGGGTAGTCGAGCGCCGTCAGCAAGTACTCACGGCCACCGTAATCAACGCGGAGTTCAGCGTAGCTGTTGCCAATCGTCGCAGCAGGCCAACGCCCCGCGCGCAACTCTTCCGCGATGCGCATGAACTGTGTGTGCGCAGCACCGCTTGTCGCGCGACAACTCATCTTTGTCTCGACACCCGCGCGGCGTTCGCTCTTCGCGGGCAAGCATCCATCGACGAGCGTGCAGCCTTGCCAGAGCGCTTCATAGAGCCGCGCGAGAAAGATGGTTTTGCCCGCGCGGCGTCGACCAATGACGACGATGCGATCACGGACGCCAACCGAGGCGGGAGCCAAGATTGGTGCTGCCGACGCCGTCGGATCACCCCCCGTCGACGCAACACGTACAGCAGCTGGCGGCTGCACTGGTGCGGCCGCAACGGGATCAACCTCATTGGGGTTGCCGAGGAACGCGGATACCCCGAACGACGATGGTCGCGGGGCCGAACCCAAGGGCGGTGGAGGAGGAGGCTCGTCACGCATGGCCGATCACACTCTTTTCCTGAGGGTCCGACGAAACGTCATTTCGTGGAATTGAAGATTACCACATTCGGAATTGCCATTCACAATGACTTCTCGCGGGAGTACTCGCAAATCCGTCGAATCCCGAGCGCCGCCGACGCGCAGCGCCCACCGCTACACTTCGCGCCCGATGTCGGCCAACATCCCACTCTCTGCGGAAGAACGTCTGCGCGCGCGCGTGGTTGTGCGCTGCGAACGTTGTCGCACTGAGCGCGCGGTTGGGTCATCCACCACCTGTCGCTGCAGTGAACCCGCGTGGAAGCCGTTCTGTACGCGCTGCGTACGCTCGTTTGATGCGTCGGCCGCCGCCGGCCTCTGCCCATACTGCGTCGAGATCGCGCGGACGAACGGCGCGCAACTTCGGGCGACGCTCGACACGCGCCTCGTGCGCGATGGCGGCCTCAGCGGTGCGATTGCGGCCTCCGCGCGCCTTGAAACCCGGGCGAGCGACCTCCTCCGCGAGTTCGGGATCGCTTCCGTCGTGCCCCCACTCCCCGACTTCGCCCGCCGCCTCGCCGACCCTACATCCCCGCTCCCGCCTGGCGCCTCGAGTTCCCGCGTGAAGTCCGCGGCGATCTCCGACCTCCGCCTCGAAGCCGCAGCCGTGCGCGTCGCGACTGAGAAACTTGGGTACCTCGGCACTCCCGTCGAGGACAAACTCCAGCGCGTCGTGGCGGAAGCCCGCGCGGCAGCGGCGGACCTCGCCGCCTGGCTTGCCGTTTCGCCGCCGCTCGCAGCCGACGGGGTACACGAAGGCGAACTGAAAGCATCTGCCGAGGCCCTTGCCGCCGCACTCGGCGCGTCTGGCGCACTCATCGATTCCATTCGCCGTCGCGAACTTGGCCCGCTCGTGGAGGCGGTTGTCCGCCGCGATCGGGCGGTTCGCGCGTGCCAGTCTGCGCTTGGCGTGGCGTAAGTCTTCGTACAGAACCCTCGTTGAAAACCCTCGCACAGATCGCGTCGCAACACCTCGTCATTGACGCGAAAGCACCCGTTTCGCCGACCTATACTCCCGAACTATGTCCGTCCTTCAATCTTCCAACCCCGTCCTTTCCGATTCCGCACTCGACCGGATGATCGCCATGAATGGCGGCGCTGTCCGATCCAACACGGCGTCCGTCCAAGGCGTCATGGCGAAGACCGGTATCTGCACGGTGCTCGCGATCGCCGCGGGCACCTTCGGCTACATGTTCGTCGCCGCAAACCCGACCCTCACCATGGTCGCGTTCATCGGGTCGTTCGTCGTGTCGCTGATCGCGTTCTTTGCGCTCATGGCGAAGCCCGGCCTCGCGATTGTCATCGCGCCGATCTACTCGATCACGCAGGGCGTCGTCCTAGGCGCACTCAGCATGCTCCTCGACCAAATGCTGCTTTCCCGCGGCATTGAGGCCGCCGGCGGCCTCGCACTGCAAGCATTTGTCATCACGGGCAGCCTGATGGCGACGATGCTCGCGCTGCACACCTTCGGCATCCTGCGCGCTGGTCCGCGCTTCACCTCGGTTCTTTCGCTCGTCACGCTCGGACTCATGGTTTCCATGCTGATCGCGTGGGTCGTCAGCCTGTTCGGCGTGAAGATGCCGTTCCTCGACCTCGGCGAAGCATTCAACGGCGGCCAAGCCGCGTGGATTGGCCTCGGCCTCAACGCGGGCATCCTCGTGATTGCGTCGCTGTGGCTCCTCGTCGATCTCGCGCAGATCGACGAAGCCGTCGCGTCCGGCGCCCCCAAGTCGATGGAGTGGGTGCTTGCCTTCGGCCTGATCGTCACGCTCGCGTGGGTGTATCTCGAAGCGTTAAAGCTTGCGTTCCGTATCGCAGCGATGTTCGGCGATCGCAAGTGACGCGCAAGTGACGCGCAAGTGACGCGCACGTGAAAGCTCGCTCCGCAGCCGCGCTGCGCGAACGGGATCACAACAAAGACAACGAAGGCTGCAAAAAGACGCCAGCGCTCTCGGAACCGAGAGCGCTGGCGCTTCCTTTCCGCCTACGTCAAACTCCCAAGAGCTTGAGGCTGGCGGTTCCACGTGTTCCGTGCGACGGGCGTCGAGATGGGCGCTTACGACAGGCGCCACTTTCGGCCACTCGCCGGTTGGTGTCGAACGACTCCGGGGACCGGAGCGAGTGCAACATAGCACTCATTCAGAGGATTTCGGCAGCCAAACTCGCCAAATTCGAACGTTCCGTCTTCGAAAGCGACACGTGGCCCGCGATTCTCTGACCCTTGAAGCGCTCAATCGCGTGTGCGAGGCCGTTGGACTGGGCATCGAGGTACGGGTTATCGATCTGCAAGATGTCGCCGCAAAGGACGATTTTTGTGCCGTCGCCCACGCGTGAAACGATCGTCTTAATCTCGTGCGGGGAGAGGTTTTGTGCCTCGTCAACGATCATGAATTGGTGCGGAATCGACCGGCCGCGGATGTAGGTGAGGGGCTCCATGACCACCCGCCCGGTTGCCATCAACTGGTCGAGCCGCTGCTCAGCCGTGCGGCTCTCGGGCCGCTCATCGACGTGGCTTCCGCGCGTCGACAGCAAGTACGTGATGTTGTCGAAGATTGGCTGCATCCACATGGCCAACTTCTCATCCTTGTCGCCGGGCAAGTAGCCGATGTCGCGCCCGAGCGGCATGATGGGCCGCGCGGTCAGCAACTTGTCAAACCGCTCTTCCTTGATGGTCTTGTGGAGGCCCGCGGCGATGGCCAAGAGCGTCTTGCCGGTACCAGCGGGGCCGGTCAGGGTGACGATCTTGACGTCGTCGTCGAGGAGTAACTCGAGCGCCATCGTCTGTTGGACGTTTCGGCCCATGATGCCGTAGACCGGTTTGCGTGGTCCCGTCACGGGAATGGCCGCACCGGTATCAGCGAGGATGCGCGCGAGGCCCGTGTGATGCTCGTCGAGTTCGTCGACGAGCAGGATGAACTGGTTCGCGACCGCCTCAACCGCAATGACGTGGGCACCGTCCGGCGTGCGCGCCTCGAATTCGGCGAGTCGCTCGATGCGGAGTTGACGTTCGTCGTAGAGCTCATCGATGATTTCGCCCGGGACTTTCGCGACGAGATAGCCCGCGTGCAAGAAGTCAGCCGCGATGTGGTCGTGCTCAAAATCCTCGGCAGGAATGCCGAGCGCATCGCTCTTCACACGCGCGTTGATGTCTTTGGAGATGAAGACCGTGCGCTTCCCGCTGGCGTGAAGATCGTGTGCGACGCCGAGGATGCGGTTGTCGGCCTTGTCGAGATCGAGCGAGAAATCAGCGTGGGAGCCGCACCGCGCAACGCGAATCGACCCCCCCTGCTCGTTCCAAACGACGCCTTCAAAGAGTGCGCCCTGTGCGCGCAATCGGTCGAGCGCACGTGTGACATGCCGCGCATTTCGGCCGCGTTCATCGTTGTTTTTCTTGAACGTGTCGAGCTCTTCAATCACCGCGAGCGGGATCACCACTTCGTGCTCGGCGAATTTGAAAATCGACTGCGCGTTGTGGAGGAGGACGTTGGTGTCAAGCACAAAGTGCTTGCGCGCCGTCGCTCGCGCAGATTGGGTGCGGGCGAGGCCTTCGGTCACGGCATCCGTGCGGTCTTGGTGCAGCATGCAAGCCCTCCTGTGGCTAGAACTCCGCTGATGTGTCTTACTCCGTTGGGATAGTCGGCTTGGTTCGCAGACCTTTCAACCTGCTCGCGCAAAGATCGAGAGAATTCTTCGATTTCGCTCGGACTGCCCGCGATGCCTCTCGCGGAACCGAGCAACAACCGTGCTCCCGTGCGTGGTACGGGTTGCGGGTACCGACAGATCGACTTCGCGAGGCGCGAGCCGCGCCGTCACGCAAGCGGATCGCAATCTCGCGCCGAAACCACGCATTCGATCCCCGCGCTCGCGGCGAGTTTCGAGGCAAGCCTCGGTAGGTAGCCGCGCTCGGTGTTCGTATGCCCCGCCAGCATCACCTCGAGCCCAAGCGCGTGAGCGCGCAGCACATCGTGATGCGAGAGTTCACCGGTAAGAAAGAGCGTTGCTCCCGCCGCCGCCGCCTTTTCAAGAAGACTCGCGCCACTTCCAGCGCAGACCGCGAAACGGGCGTGCACGCGACTCGCACCCCGCGAAACCTGTATCGCGCCACCGCCGAGCGCCGGACGAATCGCTGCCGCGATCGCACCGGCGGTGCGGGGAGCAGCGAGCGACGCGACGCGGCCAGCCCCCGTGCGCAGCTCGCCGGGCACCGAAGCAAGTGGGAGAAGGTCAAACGCGGGCTCTTCGTAGGGATGCGCACCTCGAAGCGCGGCCACGACGCGGCCGAGATCGCGGCGATGAAACGCCATCTCCAAACGCACTTCTTGTACGCGCTCAAGATGCCCTGGCGTACCGACAGCCGGATTCGAACCCTCCGCGCCAAAGAACGTGCCCTCGCCTCGCACCGTGAACGAACAGTGCGAGTAGGCGCCGATCTGTCCGGCGTTCGCCTCCGCGAGTGCGGTGCGAACCGCTTCCAACGACGATTCCGGCACAAACACCACGAGTTTGTGGGTGTTCGCTCCGTGGGCCGCCGCTGGTGAAAGCGCTCGCACGTCACTCGCGGAAGGATCGACCGTCTCCACGAGCCAATCGTTGATGCCACCGACGACCGCGTCGAGCGCGGTATGTGGCGCGTAGATCGCAATCCCGGCGCGAACCGCGTCGATCGCAACACGCCCCTG
>CAIWCL010000347.1 GCA_903911205.1 uncultured bacterium | reverse complement strand
AGGGAGCGGCCGCAGCCGCGACCGCTCCATTTCGCGTGGTAAGCACCAAAGGGAGCGGCCGCAGCCGCGACCGCTCCATTTCGCGTGGTAAGCACCAAAGGGAGCGGCCGCAGCCGCGACCGCTCAATTACCGTCCGCCGAAGAACTTCTTCACGCTGTGCACCGTGACCGCGCGGCCCATCGCCGCGATCGACTCGGTGAGCGGAATCTCCTTCGGGCAAACCTTGACGCAGTTCTGCGCGTTGCCGCAGTCGTTCACGCCACCCTTCGCCATCAGCACATCAAGGCGCTCAGACGCGAGCGTCGCGCCCGTCGGGTGTGTGTTGAAGAGTCGCGCTTGCGAGATCGCGTGGGCCCCGACGAATTCCGTGTCCCACTTGTCCGCGTTCTCTTCCAAGTTGAACTGCGGGCATGCTTCGAGGCAGCACGCACAGGTCATGCAGGTCGAAAGCGTGTAGCGCATCTCCTGATTCTCTGGCGTGTCCTTCGGGCCGGCGCCGAGGTGATAGGTACCGTCGACAGGCACCCACGCCTTCACGCGCTCGAGGTTGTGGAACGCGCGCGAGCGGTCGACCGCGAGATCGCGGATCACCGGGAACTTCGACATCGGCTCAAGCGTGATCGTTCCATCCTCGGCGACAACCTTGTCGACGAGCGCGGAGCACGATGGACGCACTTTGCCATTGATGACCATGGCGCACGAACCGCAGACTTCTTCAAGACAGCCTGAGTCGTAGCAGACTGGCGTCGTCGGCTGGCCGTCAGAGGTTTTTGACAGACGCGCGATCTGCTGCAGGCACGCGATGACGTTCGCACCTGGCTCGACATCGACAACAAACTCCTCCCAGCGCGGAGCCTCGCCTGGGCGCTCTTGCCGCTTCACTCGGAACTTCACCGAGCGGTTGCCAGAGGCGGTGGCGGACTTCGATGCAGCGTGGGAAGTGGTGTCAGAAACCATGGTGGAAAGGCCGAGAAGCGGCGGGGCGCGGATGATAGTCGAGGAGGAGCCTGCCCGGATGCGGCTCCACGCCATTGGACCGACGAACTTTCGCGGTTGAACTCGTTCGGATTCGCCCTCCGCCTGTGGATGCACCCGCGAAAGCGCCGATAGAAATCCACCATGGCTGCGCCCACGGAACGCCTCCAACTCCGAGACATGCTCAAACTCGCCCGCCCTGGCGACTGGACCAAGAACAGTTTTGTGCTGTTGGCGTTCATTTTCTGGGCCGCGAATGCGGTGCGAACGCAGACAGCCGACGCGATCTGGGAGAAGGCGCTGGCCGCGGGTCTTGCCTTCGCCGCGTTCTGTCTCGTCGCAAGTGGCTTCTACTGCGTGAACGACGCGATCGATGCGGAGAAGGATCGCCAACATCCGGTGAAGTGCCGGCGGCCGGTGGCGGCGGGTCGCATTTCGCCGTCGACCGCGATCGGGATTGGTGTACTCCTCGTCGTCTTGGCGCTCATCCTTGCTGGGCTCGTCTCTTCGACCCTCGTCCTTGCGGTTGCGATCTACGCGGTGTTGCAGGTTGCCTACAACAGCGGACTCAAGCGCGTCGCGTTCGTCGATGTCGCTACGATCGCAACGGGGTTTGGGCTTCGCGCCGCTGCCGGGGCGATCGCCATCGCGGTACCGATCAGCGTGTGGCTTGTGCTTTGCGTGTTCTTTCTCTGTCTCTATCTCGGGTTCATCAAGCGCATGTGCGATCTTGTGAGCGCCGAGCGTGCAGGAAGCCCATGGAAGTCACCCGCTGGGTACCGAGGACGCGAGGAGCTGCAATGGCTCCTCGGGCTCTCGGCGGTTATGACGGTCTCGATGTACCTCTCCTACACGCTCAGCGATCACGCGTGGACACTGTTCGGTTCGCGTGCAACGGGGCTCGCGTTGCTGACGCCGTTGGTCCTTGTTGCGATCCATCGTTTCTGGCGGCGCGCGAATGAAGGCAGTTCGGATAGTCCGCTCGACGCGCTTCGCAGCGATCCCGTGGTGCTTTCCGCGATTCTCTGTTTCGTCGGGCTCCTTGGTGTGGTGCTGTTCGCGCCGCAGGCGGGTTCGATCCTCGAGGCGATCTTCCTCCAGCAAGGGGCACCCAAGTTATGACAGGTCGGGTGATGACGGATCGCGTGATCCAGGATCGCGCGCAGGGTGTTTCGCGCGACGGTTGGATCGCCGCCGCCGTTGCGGGCGGCATCCACTTTGTACTCGCGTTGATTGCCATTCTCGCGGGGATCACCGGCGCGAGCGAGTGGTTCGATCAGCGCGATTACCACCTGCCGGTGATTCTCGAATTCGCGCGCACGCTGCCGACCCCGGATGTGGCTGACTATAACTCTGCAACGACGCCCGGGTACCACATCCTCATGGCCGTCATTGTTCGCGCTGGGGTTGAAGGCCTACCACTCTTCATCGTCAACGCATTCTTTGGTGTCGTGCTGGTCGCGATCGTCGCAGGGTTTGTCGGTCGCTTGAGCGGCGTCTTGGTTGGGATTGTCGCTGGGTGCTTGCTCGGCGCATCACCGTATGTTTTGAGTTCGTCGGTGTGGATCACGACGGACAACTTGGCGTCGATCGCACTTTTCGCGGCGTTCCTCGCGGCAGCACCTATCGCAACGGCACGCGCGATGTATCCGCTTCGATGCGGCGTCATCGCATCGATGTTCGCGATGCTCGGGGCACTTGTGCGTCAGATCCTCGCCTACGCGGCAGCCTTTCCGGGAGCCGCGGTGGTGGCACGCGCGTGCGCGATGCGACGCATGCCGCGCGTGTCAGAACTCGGGCTTGCAGCGCTCGCGCTCGTACCCTCAATGATCGTCGTTGCGATCTTCGTCAAACTCTGGGGCGGACTCGTTCCGCCGACCTTTCAGAAGTACCACGGTGGCGGCGCGAATCCAGTGACGCCGATCTACGTACTCGCAGTTGTTGCTGTCTGGGCGACGCCGATTTTCGCAGGAATACCAGGGTTTTTGCGTGAACTCGTTTCGCGGCGCATGCTCTTGATCGCGGCGCTTGCGATGTTGGTCGCCTGTAGCCTTCCATCGAGTTATCTCGTACATGTTCGCTTCGGCGGCATTCTTTGGACGATCGCGAGCAAGTTGCCTGCGCCCGCAGAGCGCTCACTGGTCATCGTGCCGCTTGCAGGATTTGGCGCAGGTGTCCTCGGCGCCTATCTCCGACTTTGGTCACGTTCTGATTCGAACGCCGCGCGCGGGCTTGGCATGTATGCGCTGCTGGCTCTCGTCGGGATGACGGTCGCGCAAACGACCAACACGCAGTGCTTTGAGCGCTATATCCAACCACCGGTTGTGGTGCTCGCATTGATCGCTGCCGCGAGTTTGGCAGGTCCGCGACTTCGCGCGTGGCCGATACTCGCGATGTCAGCCGTTGCGATCGTGCTCTCACTTTTGAACGTGTACCGGATTGGCGCGACCTGACACGACCTGACACGACCTGACACGACCTGACACGAACGTCACGCGACAGACGGATCGGACAATGCTGCGCTCCGAAAGGCTGTCGACTGAAAGGCTGTGGACCGAAGAAAGCGGCCCGAAACGCGGGTGCGCTTCGGGCCGTCAAGCATTCCTTTTGAATTCTTTGGTTGAAGTCTTCTTCTGAAGTCTTGTTGCGACTTCCTCGAACGATCCGCTTTTCACGTGTGCTGTTGGCGGAGGTTTGAGGTGGGCGCGTTCGCGCTTAGCCACCGACCTTGCCGTACGTGCGCGCGCGCGGCTGCACGAGCGGAAGTTCGAACGGTTCGAACGAGATGGATGGACGCGAGGATTCCGCGTCGAACTTCGCGACGGTCGTCTTACGGAATTTCTCGTCATCGCGCTGCGGATAGTCGGTGCGGAAGTGGCTTCCGCGCGACTCCTTGCGCTCGAGGCCGCCCTCGATCATCGCCTCGGCGAGGATTAGCATGTCGTGCGTCGCGCGCGCGAACGAGAGATTTTGGTTCGTCCAAAGACCAGTGTCGGAGAGCGACATCCTCTTGAACCTGTCGCGAAGCTCCGCCAGTTTGACGCGCGCTTGCATGAGACGGGCGGCATCCTTGACCACGGTGCTCGCCGCGGTCATTTCGTCGCCCATTTCCTTCGCGATCGTGTACGGATTCTCGCTGCCCTTCGAGTCGACGAGCCGCTGCTGCTTGTCGCCCTCAAGTTTCTCAGCGTTGGTGAAGAGCGCCGCATCGGCCTCGGCCGCTCCCGACTTCCGGTCGCGCGCGTAGTTCGCCACGCCCGCGCCGCAGAAGAGGCCGTCAAAGATGCAGGAGAGCAGGGCGTTCGCACCAAGGCGGTTCGCGCCGTGGTACTGATAGTTCGCTTCGCCGAAGGCGTAGAGGCCTTCGAGGTTCGTCACCATCGAGTTCGGCGCGCCGTACACGAGGCCCTTGCCATCCGGCTTCGCCGAGTAGGTCGTCCACAATCCGCCCATCGAGTAGTGGACGCCCGGGAAGATCTTCATCGGAACCTCGGCTGGATCCTCGCCGACGAACTTCCGGTAGATCTCGATGATGCCGCCAAGTTTGCGCTCCATGTACTCGCGACCGAGATGCGTGAGGTCGAGGAACACCATGTTGCCGCCGCCGACGCCGAGGCCGTCCTTCACGCAGATCTCGAAGATCTCGCGGGTGGCGATGTCGCGCGGAACAATGTTGCCGTACTTCGGATAGCGCTCTTCAAGGAAGTAGTAGCGCTCCGCCTCAGGGATCTGCCGGGGATCGCGGTTGTCACCCTTTTTGCGCGGCACCCACACGCGTCCGCCTTCGCCACGCGCCGACTCGCTCATAAGGCGCAGTTTGTCGGCGCCGGGGATCGAGGTCGGGTGCACTTGGATGAACTCGCCGTTCGCGTACCACGCGCCGAGTTGGTAGCAGCGGCTCGCTGCGCCACCGGTGCACATGACCGAGTTCGTGCTCTTGCCGAAGACAAGTCCGTTGCCGCCGGTTGCCATCACGACGGCATCGGCACGGAACGCACGGATCGTCATCGAGCGGAGGTCCTGTGCGACGATGCCCTGGCAGACGCCGTTCGCATCGAGGATCGGGCGGAGGAACTCCCAGTGCTCGTACTTCGTGACCTTGCCCTCGCTCTCGAAGCGGCGGACCTGCTCGTCGAAGGCGTAGATGAGCTGCTGTCCGGTCGTCGCGCCGGCGAAGTGCGTGCGCTTGTAGAGCGAACCGCCGAAGAGGCGTAGGTCGCGCTGGCCTTCGAGCGTGCGGTTGAACGGCACGCCCATCCGGTCGAGAAGATCGATGATCTTCGGCGCCCAATGCGCCATCTCATAGACGGGCGGCTGGTGCGCGAGGAAGTCGCCACCGTAGATCGACTCGTCGAAGTGCTCGTACTCGGAGTAGCCCTGCTGACGCGCGATTTCGTTGCAGGCGTTGATGCCACCCTGGGCGCAGACCGAGTGCGAGCGCTTCACCGGAACGATGGAGAAGAGGTCAACGCTGACGCCAGCCTCTGCAATGCGCATGGCCGCGGAGAGACCTGCGAGACCTCCGCCAACAACGATGACGCGACGCTTGGTGTGTGCTGCCATGATGGGAATCCGAAGTTCTCTCGTGCGAGTGTGAGTCGTGCGAGTGTTGATCGTGCGAGTGTTGATCGTGCGAGTTGCCCGAGTTGGATCAATGGGTGAGATCGACGGGCGGACTGTGCGGAACTCGTGAAACGGTGGTGAACTGAAATGAGCGAGGGCGGAGTAGGAGACGCTTTACGAGCCGCTTTCGCGGAGCCCCTTGCTTTCACCTTCGCCGGAGGAACCTTGGTTGAAACTCGGATCGAAGATCACGCGTGGGGCATCGCCGTCGGTCGCGGTATTGCCATCGGCCTTCGCCGCTTGGATTTCAGCCTCGACCTTTTGAGCCTGCGCAACGTTGAGATTGGTGAAGCCCACGACAGCGGTGAGTCCTGCACCCCAGAGCGAGATACCGATGACCGCGCAAACGTAGCCCCAGCGCTCCTGTGCCTGTCGGCTGATCGTGAGGCCCCACGTAATCGCAGCAGTCCAAAGGCCATTGGCGAAGTGGAAGATGAGGGCAGAAACGCACACGGCGTAGAAGAGCGCATTGAAGTAGGGGAAGATCCCGCCCTGCATGTGGATCGCGGTTGTGCTCGCGGCGGCATGCGCGTCGAACGACGGCATGATGCCGCCGTAGGTCCAACCCCAACGCAAGCTCGAGATGTGCATGAAGATGAACAGCACGCCGATGTAGCCCGAGATACGTTGCGCGCTGTACCGCCAGTTTCCTTGGTACGCGTAACGCTGCGTATTCGACCGCCCTGTCCTTGCGAAATAGACCCCGAGGATCGCGTGATATGCAATTGGGAGCCAAAGCACGAAGATCTCGACGAAGATCAGCGCGGGCAAGTTGTGAATGAAGTCGACCTCATGTTGGAAGGTCGCAATGCCCGCGCCCGAAGGAGCTGTCGCTGCCGCCTCAGCATATTTCTTGGCGTTGAGTACGTCACCCCAAACGATCGACGAGTTGGTCGTCAGGTGGGGGATGAGGAAGAGCCCAATTGGGAAAATCCCGCTGAGCGAGTGCAGGCGCCGGAGCAGGTGATAGTGGCGCTCAAAAAACGACTCGCTCGAAACAGCGTGGGCGGGTGTGGCAGAAGTCGATTCGGTCGACAAGGCTTGATCTCCGGATGTTGCCGATCCGCCGTGCGAGGGCTTCAGGGGCACAGGCGTCCCGGTCGCGGGGCTTCGTCCGAGTCCGATCTCCGGACGCGGTGAATCGCGGAGTATAGGGATTCTTGCGCGGGAAACGGTGCCTTCGCAATCGCCGAAATCACGCGCGTTTGCACAACCACGCGTCGGAACGGTGCAGCGAAAGGTCAACGACTTGGCGAGCGATCGACCGTTGCCCAAGAGACCGAGAAACATCGAGGGCGCCCCCGACAAACTCGCGGCGGATCACATCTTTACGACACGCGACGACACCTGCGACATCTTCCAAGCCGTCCACGCTGTCCGCGAGGCGATATCGCTCGAGATATCGCTTGAGCTATCGCTCGAGAGGAGGAGTCTGGCGCGATCTGTCGAGCAGCCGCGCGGCAACGGCAACGCCGCGGCGTTGAGACGTGCAGCGCGCAACGTAGTCATGGCAACGCGCGATCGGCATATTGCACCATCCGGGAGATGACGTGGTTGCTGATCTCCAGTGAAGGCGCCGACCGCGCTCCGGGACGAATGTCGAGTTCGGTCGATTAGTCCGGCATGATGAGGCCGGACTTGCTGACCGGCCGTTCGGTCGGGACCGCGGAACCAGAAGCACCACCGATGGAACCAATCACGCCGGGATCGCCGCCCGCCCCGAGAGAGCCGCCCATGCCAGGCATGCCGCCTTCCCGCTGCATTTGCGCCGCGACGAGTTTCGCGATCTGCACGAAGCGCGATTGGAGGTGTGCGAGGACCTCTCCGAGTTCCTTGGCTTCTTCAGGATCGAGATTTCCGCGCGTCTTCTCTTCGACAACGCCCAGCAAGTCGATCGCAAACTGAGCGCCGACGAGGTCGATGACAACGCGACCAGTCTGGGGGTCGCCGTACGCACCAAGCCCCATCATCGCTTGACTCGCAAGGGTCGCCACCAAAGTTTGGAAACTCGCAGGAGGCATTTCGCCTTCACCGCCAGGTCCTGCCTGCGAAGCACGCGCGGCTTCCTTCTCGGCGAGGCGCTCCTTCTCGGCTTGCGCTTGTGCCTTCCAATCCGAATCGATGTGCAGTTTCGGGGTCTCGTCGCTCATGTCGCGAGAATAGCCGCGTTGGGCCACCTTCGCCCGGGCATGAGTTAGGATTCCGGGCATGCATCGAGCTCGCCTGCTCTTCGCCCTGCCGATTGTCGTCCTCGTGGGATGCGGCTCGAGTGTGCGTCCCGACGCCCGCGAGATCTCGCTCAGTGATTTTGCGCGTCCCCCCGAGGCGTTGAAGACGGATGTGGTCGAGATTGAACCTGAGGTTGTCGCGCCGCCAGAAGTCGTGACCGAAGAAACGGAGCTGTCGTCGGGTGATCGAGATTTCGTCGAGACGCGACGTGAGGTGATTTCCCAAAACGCAGATGGTCGAAGCGTGATTGACGCGACGAAGTCGACGTTTGAGCGAAAGTTGGAACCCGGGCAGGCGTGGCCAGTCGAAGGTCTCGTGGGCCAAGTCAATGGTCGGCCTGTCTTCGCGAACGCCTTCCTCGAACCGATCGCGGATCGTCTGCTCTCCGCCGCAGCACTGCGAGATCGTGTTGAGGGGAGGCGTGTGTTTGTCGAACTCGTGCGTCTCTCGTTCAAAGATCTTGTTGACAACGAGCTCATCGTTGCGGACGCTGAATCGAAACTCTCGCCCGAACAGCAGCAAGGCCTCTTCGCGTGGCTTCGAAGTTTCCAGGAGGAGACCATCGCTGAGCGCGGCGGAAGTCGAGCTGCAGCCGAGGCGAGCCTGGAAGCGGAAGAGTCGCAGACCCTTGAGCAGTTTGTGCAACAGAAGCGTGACATCGCACTTGTGCGCCGTTTGATGAACGAGCGTATCGAACCGCGAACAATCGTTTCGTGGCGCGACATCGTGCAGGAGTATGAACGTCGACGTGCGGAGTTCAACCCGCCTCCGCTTCTGAAGCTCGGGCGTATTCGTTTCAATCCGAGGACTGATGCCGAGTCGATCGCCAAGGTGAAGGAGATGGCGGCGCAAGGGAAGAAGTTCTCGGAGATCGCTGCGGAGTTGAAACTCCCGGATGGAGGCCTCTGGCAAACATTCGACTATCCCGCGGACGGCATCGCCGGGATGCCTTTCACAGACGCAATGAAGGAGCGCCTGACCGGGCTTGGCGTTGATGTCTTGAGTCCTCCGCTTGAGCAGCGCGAACTCATCGTTTGGCTGGGCATCATTGCGTTGGACCGTCCACCGAGTCGTTCGCTCTTCGATCGAGATGTGCAGTTGCAACTTCGCGCGGAACTCGAAGGGCGTCGGCGCGCGATTGAACGGCAGCGATATCTTGATTCATTGCGCAGTCGTTGGGTCACCGACGAGATTGGCGAGATGGAGCGTCGGCTCGTCGAGATCGCACTCGAGCGATACTGGCGCTAGGTTCTGTCTGACGGATGCGCCGGGCTTCCATCCGCGCGGCATCCCAACTGGCCCCATTTCTGGCTTTGTCGGCTTCGACTCACCGTATCGCTGCGGATGTAGTCTCGTCTCGCCACTCGCCTCCTCGCCACTCGCCTCCTCGCCACTCGGGCGCCGACGCGGATTTCGGGCTTTCGGCGATTCGTCAGACAGAACCTAGTCTCGGCCGAGTGGATCCTCCCATCGGGCGTTTGCACGGTATCGCGGCTGACCCTGATCCGTCGTCGTGACCCTCTGGCCCGTTCACTTTCGTGTTGCTGTCCTGCCGTGAACGCGGTGCGGTTTGGGACTGTCATCTGACAGCATCATCCGTCGGCATCATCCGACGGCGTCATTTTCTCCTCTCCTTTTTGGCTCCTCGTCATCGGGAGAACGCGCGGATCGCTCTCGCGGTACCTCTCTGATTTCGAGTGGTTGTTCGTCGAAGTGATGTCTCCTCAGGATTTCTAGTCGGGATTGCTCTTCGGGATTGCCCGCGCCGTGGTCATCTGTCCGGCAGAACAGAGCTGGGCTTCCGTGTTCGTTCAAACAGTCCAACCACGTGCCGGACTGCGGAAGCTGTTCGGCCTTCCCCGCGAACGCCGACGAGATCAACGCGGACAGCGCGTGCGCAGTCGGGAATTCTGATGGGCGGCGACGCACGAGTGCGCGCAGTGCGTTGAGCGCGATCGACCGCCACTGATTGGATGCTTGTGCGCGCTCGAGGTCGTTTCCCGTCGGAGATGTCTTGAAGTAAGCGCCAGAGCACCTCGCGCTTGCGTACGTCGACACGATCGAGGCCATCCCACGGTCCACGCGCACGTTTGACTTCGACAAGCACCACGGTCGACTGATCGGGAGTCAGCATGATGAGGTCAGCCTCGTCGCGTGGATCTCGAGGGCTTCGCCAATTCCGGGCGAGCGTTCGATAGTGGAGCGCTCGAAGAAAACGTTCTGCCGCGCGTTCACCCGGATCACGAGGCGCGAAGCGTTCCCAGAGACTCGCGATTCCTGAAAGCCGCGCCATCCTCGAGCGCCCGACGAGGACCGCAAACCTCATGCGGAGTGGTTGAAGTTGGTGAAGACACAAGTAGAAGCAGAAGCGTATTGCGACCAACGCTCCATCTGCCGCGAAGTGTTCCTTGAGTACCTGCAAAGTGAATCGAAGCCGCGCGATACCCGAGGAGATGCGAGTGTCGCTTGCGCGGTGACGTATTCGATCGTCGCTCGAATAGGGAGATCGACGGCTGTTCTCGTCGAACCTCCCATCTTGCTTCCCATCTTGCTGCCCGTGTTGCCGATCACGCGCATCGCGGTAGTCGTTGGGAAATCTCGCCTCCGGCATCGGATCGCGAGAGTCTCGCGCGCCGTGACCTTGCCCGCGCCATGGCTCGCTGAGGCCAGAATCTTCCCTTGGACGCGAGCGTCGTATTGAGGCGTCCTCTGCGATGTCTGAACACATCATCCTGTTCCTCCCTTCTTCCCGTGATATTCGAGCGTGCGGAGTTGCGCGCTGCGCCTTGATGTCTCACACGATTGTGGTCATGCGAAATCGGCCAATCGCAAATCACGGCAGAATTTCCGCAGCGATTTTTGAGGCTGCAATTTTCTTGCAGATCATGCAGATACCTGTGCTCAGCGCAGCGGCACGACGCGCAGACGTTGTTCGACGCACTCCGACGCGCTCTCCCGCACGACGCATTGGCTCGCCTGCACGCGAGTCGCTCTGCCACACGCTCCAAAAACAACACAGCCCCAGCGAACTGGGGCCGTGGTGATGAAGTGTCGTGATGCGCGGGCGTCTTGCAGCCAACTCTTACTTCTTCGCATCGATCGCGAGGTTGCTTCGCGCGACCCACTCATCTCCGAGCTTGACGCCAACAATCTTTCGATCGACGGCGGGGGTGAACAGCGCGTAGAGGGTGTCGGCGCCCGAGCTTGAGAGACTCGGGAACTGGTCAAGTGTGGTGTACTTGTCTTGGCGGTCGAGCGCGATGGTGACGCGACGGTCGCCGGTCTTCGTGATGTGCATGTAGCCGATTGGGAAGTAGCGGCGCCCGAGGTCGTCGATGAGCACCAACTTCGCGGTCGGACCAGCCTTCTCAGCAACCTTACTGCGATCGTTCCAAAGATCGATCGAGCTTGATCCACCGCGCGAGATGTTGAGGCGAACCACGCGGGTCGACGCTGGCGACCAGATGCCCTTCACAATCACATTCTTGTTGCCGCGGAAGCCACCTTGCTCGAAGTCGCCGGTACCTTCGAACAGCCAATTGCCATCCTTCACACCCATGCCGGAGGGGAGCGAATTGGTGTCCGCACTCGCGGGCATCAATTGATCGTTCAGCACAAGATCGAGTTCGCTGATTTCTGGCGTGTCGGAGGGGATCTCCGGCGCTTGTCCACTTTCAGCACCCATGACCACGGCGAGCGCCTCGGCTTCAGAAGCCTCTTGGCCGATCGCAGGGAAGGGCAGACGAAGTCCCATGGACTGGAGAAAGCGGGGCGGCTCACCCTTCGGGAACGCATCCGCAGGGAAGAGCAAGACGATGTCGAGCGTTTGTGTACCTGCGGGACCGGTGACGTAGTGTGAGCGGTCGTCGAACTTGAAGAGCCCGCTGCCGCCGTTCGGCAGCGGTTGAGACCACTCCGTGGGGAACGCGATGCCGCTCCCAGGGCCGCCAGCAGCACGTGGCTTGCCAACGAGTCGGAACTGCGACGCCGAGATCGCAAAGCCGACGCCCGCGGTCGTCGCGCCCGGTTCGAGGTGGACTTTCACGAGGTAACGCGATTGTCCAGCCGACGACGTCAAGAGCGCCTGGTCGATGCGCACCGAGCCAGGAGCGGCAGACACGCGGCCGATGCGTCCGTCCTTCAAGTACGTATCACGGAAGAGTCCGAGGGCCATCTTGTCGAGGAACGGTTGCTCGGAGGCAAGCGTCGGTGTCGAGAGCGTTGGACGCATCGAGGTCGACGACAGGAACTCAAAGGTGCGCGCGGTCATCGTGTGTGCAGGTACCCAAAGCGGCTGCACATTCATGTTCGGCTGGCCTTTGGACTGTGCCGTACGCGCCACACCGACCACGCCGAGGATCTCGTTGGAGGAGTGCGTGTGACCAGCACCGATGATGGCGATTCCCACTGTGAGCACGCCCGCTGCAGCACCAAGAATGCCGCCCACGCCGAGGTTTGCGACGTGAGGGAAGTTGAGGTTGTCCGGCGCCAGTTTGTCCGCGATCGTTCGCAGTACGAAGAGGTAGAACGCGAACGGGAAGAGCAGCGCGATACCCCATGCGTAGTGCACGAGTGCAGGCACGCCGAGCAGCATGTGTGCAATCGGTTCCCAACCGGCAAACGCGAGAGCGCCGGCGGCGACCACGCAGATGAGATGCAAGAGCGCACTCAAGATGCCCTGATTCGCCCACCAGTAGGCGATCAGGCCGATGAATGCGATCACGAGGAGGTTAAAGATTGCGTCCATCTCAGGTCCTTCGAAAGGCGGGTTTCGCCTGGTTCAGCATTGGAGCGGTCGGCGTTGAGCGTTCCGCGGAGCATTCGTTGTAAAGCAAACAATGTTGGAGCGAGCGTGCGAAAGCAGTCTGCGAGTTGGTCACGCAGTCGCGGGCTTTGGAGCCGGCGCACCTGCAGCTTGCTTCGGTGCAAAGATGCGCTGGACTTCTTCGAGGCTTGTCGCTCCTTCGCGAACCTTGAGGAGCGCTGCTTCTTGCAGTTGAATCATCTTCTGCTCGCGCACAGAGCGGGCATACGCCGTGCGGAAGTCATTCTCACCAAGGAGCCGTCGTCCCTCGTCATCAAGCGAGAGCACTTCGAGAATGCCGGTTTGTCCGAAGTAGCCACTGCCTTGGCAGACGGGGCAATCTTCGACGCGGTTCTTCACTTGGACCTTGCCGCTCGGGCGGAACAACTCCACTTGCTTGCCTGCAGGAATACCGAGCTTCTTCGCTTGTTCCGGCGCCGGCGTGAAGGGTGACTTGCAGTTCGGGCAGAGCGTGCGCATGAGCCGCTGATGGACCACGCCACTGAGGCAGGAGGTCGCGAGTTTCGGATCACCGACGGCTTGCATCCAGGTCGCGATGGCGGTCGCCATGCTGTCCGCGGGCACGAGCACGTAGAGAAGCGGCGCGTTCATTCCCATGAGCGTCGCGGCCTTGGCGGCGCCGGGCTCCGAGATATCGCCGACGAGCACAATGTCTGGGTCGCGGCGGATCATCTTCGTGAGCATCGCGCCGAAATCCTCAAGACCCGGCTCCGGAGCGAAGGCTTTGTGATCGATGCCTTCAACGCGATAGATGAGCTCCTTCTCGAGCGTCTTGATGTTCGCGGTATACGCGTCATGACGCGCCAGCAGTGAGAAGCCCAATGTCGAAAGGCCCTGGCCGACCGGAGCGCTCACGAGAATGACGCCCTTGCGGTGCTTCGGATCTTCGAAGACGCGAAGCGCATCGAGCTGGCTTGACGCGAGGCCGATGGTTTCGATGGACTTTCCGAGGCGCGACTCGCGGTCGAAATCGACGCGAATCGTCTGCCCACTTGAAGAGCCGATCGAGGTGACATTGATCCGAACTTTGCCCGTCGCGCCGTCGATGGTGCACGCGCCGGCCTGCCGGCGTCGCCGATCGGCAACATCCAAGCCGGTCAGACGCTTCAGCATGTCAACGGCCGCATTGCCCGCTTCTGGTGCGAGCGGGTCGCGCTTCGTGCGAACCCCATCCACCATCATCGAGACAGCAACGCCTTGCTGTGCAGTTGCAATGTCGACCCTGCTCGCGCGCGCCGCAATTGGACCGACGAGAATCTGCTCAAGCGCGAGATACGTCGCGAGCGCGGCATCTTCCTTCTGCGGGACCGGTTCCTTCGTTCCATCCGCGCGTGTGAAGAGGACCGTCGCGGCCTTCTCGGCGCTCGAAGTCTTGCGAGCGGCCATGGCCGTCGCGAGCGCGTCGAAACCGAGCTTGTACTGGCGACCCGCGGGAACACGCGGGTTCCGGTACTGCATGTAGCCGTACATCGTGCCTGCGAGAAGTGCGATCGCGAGAATCCAGCCGATCCAGAAGATCGGGATCAAGAGAATCGCTGCGAGGGCAACGAGTCCGGCGCCGAAGTAACCCCAGTTCCACGCGGCAACAGGCAGGTTGTAGGTGCGCGCGTCAACCTCGAAGCGAGCCACGTACCGATAGAACGCGATGAACACGGCCAGGGTGAGGATCGGCTTGGCAATACTCAACAGGATGGCGCCCTGTGCGATCAGGATCGGAGTGTTTGAGAGAATCGTGTCGTGCATGTCGGTCGTCCGTGCGCACTGGGCGCGGGTGTCTCACTCGGAATCTCACGCGAAGAACTCGCAGATGTCGGGCGGCTTTGTGCAATGTGCGGCATCAACAATCGATGGCGAGAATTCTCGCCTGCCGCATCAACCGATGCCCTTCAGGCGCATCTTGAGTTCTTCTGGCTTCGGTGTCGCTTCCAGTGCAATGCGCTGGTGAATGTAGTTTTCCTCGACGAGCCGCACGAGGGAGGTCGTGAAGTCCACCATGCCTTCGTCGTGACTCTGCTTGATGAGTTCGAGAATTTCACCTTCTCGACCTTCAAGAACGTACTTCTGCACCGCGGGCGTGTTGAGAAGGATCTCGAGCGCTGGAATACGAGCGATGTGTGCGTGCAGCGTCGGGAGCAACTTCTGATAGATGATTGCGCGGAGGTTGTACGCGAGGAGTTTGCGAATCTGGTCGCGTTCGTTCTCGGGGAAGAGGTCGTAGATACGACCAAAGGTCTGCCATGCAGAACTTGCGTGGATCGTTCCGAACACAAGGTGACCGGTTTCAGCGGCGCGGATTGCGGCCTCGAAGGTTTCGTAGTCGCGCATTTCGCCGACGAGAACCACGTCGGGGTTTTCGCGAACGAGCGCACGAAGCGCATCGTTGAAGTTCGTCGCGTCGATACCGATTTCGCGCTGGTTGATGGTCGCCTTCGCGTCGTTGAAGATGTACTCGATCGGATCTTCGATCGTGATGATGTGCACCTTCTTCCGCTGATTCACGTAGTCGAGCATCGATGCAATCGAGGTCGACTTGCCGGAGCCGGTCACGCCGGAGAAGAGAATGAGGCCCTGAGCGGCCATCGACACATCACCAAGGATCGGCGGAAGATAAAGCTCTTCGAAGCGCTTGATTTGGCTCGTGATGAGACGTGCGGCGAGCGATGGATTGCCGCGGGCCATGAAGAGGTTGACGCGAAAGCGTCGTTGCGTGCTTCCGTCGGTATCGCCCTCTTTTTTGTAGTCGTATGCGAAGTCGATCGAGCCGTGACGCGCGAAATAGTCGAGTTGGTTCGGATCGAGAATGTCCTTCGCAACCTGCATCATCAGATCAGGCGTGCAAAGATCGGTTTCGAGATCCTTCAGCACGCCACGATGGCGAACGCGGGGGCGCAGACCGCTCTTCACAATCAAGTCCGAGCCTTCGACGCGGATGATCGCCTCGAGCCACGAAATCCAAGCGCGCTTGCCTTCGCCGGGGGTCGTGCCGCGGTGGTTGATCGAGAGGGGGACGAGCAGTTCGTTACGGACGGCACCCATGTGTGGGACTTTCTCTTGCTGGTCGCCTGCGTTCGCAGGAGGTTT
>CAIWCL010000346.1 GCA_903911205.1 uncultured bacterium | reverse complement strand
TAGTCGTTGTAGCCGCGCGCGCAGTCGCCGTAGAACGTCGTGTCGTCCCACGGCGCGAGTTCAGCACCTGCCGCGAAGCGCTCCGGGAGATCGGGATTCGAAATCGCGAGTCGGCCGAACGCGATCGCATCGCCGAGGCCGCTTGCGATGTCCGCCTCCGCGGCTGCGACGTTGTTGCCGTAGCCATTGAGCACGATCGGGCCGTTGAAACGCGCCTTCATTTCGCGCGCGAGTCGCTCGGAGAAGTGGCCGTTCCAGCCGTCCTTCCCCCAATAGTGATTGAAGAGGTGGAGATAGGAAAGGCGACGCTTGCCGAGTTCCTCGGCGACACGCTCCATCAACGCTTCATCGTCGTGGTGGTGCGGAAGATCGTTCGCGCTTCCCATCGGCGAAAGCCGAACGCCGACGCGCTCATACGAGAACGCTTCGCCCGCGACGTCCACAACATGCATGAGAAGTCGCATGCGATTTTCGATCGAGCCGCCCCACGCGTCGTCG
The DNA here is from genome assembly GCA_903911205.1 of uncultured bacterium. Taxonomy (GTDB): domain Bacteria; phylum Planctomycetota; class Phycisphaerae; order Phycisphaerales; family SM1A02; genus QWPT01. Next base: position 18,931 of record CAIWCL010000346.1, on the reverse strand, counting down.
CGCTGATTGAGGCTTCCCGAGAGGAACTGATTGATGAGGTACGAGTTCGCGGCGTGCACTTCGACACCGTCGAAGCCAGCGGCCTTCGCGCAGCTCACGGCGTGCGCAAAGTCGCCAATGACGCGCGCCATCTCGTGTGTTTCGAGCGCGCGCGGCATGCTTGCCTCGACGCGCTCACGACGGCCATCTTCGTGGCGAATGCTGACGTAACCCTTCGAGCGCGCCGCGACGGGCGCGACCGGCGGCTGACCATCGGGCTGATGCGCGACGTGACTCACGCGACCGACGTGCCAGAGTTGACAGAAGATCCGTCCGCCCGCGGCGTGGACGCGGTCGGTGACCAACTTCCAGCCCGCGATCTGCGCTTCCGAGTAGATGCCGGGCGTTTGTGGATAGCCTTTCCCTTCGGGCGAGATCTGCGTTGCCTCCGAGATGAGCAGGCCATATGACCCGCGCTGCGCGTAGTGCTCCGCTTGGAGTTCGCCGGGAATGTCACCTGGCTGTTGCGCGCGTTGCCGGGTGAGCGGTGCCATGAACACGCGATTTGGGCAGGCGAGTGAGCGAAGTGAGAGCGGCTTGAGAAGAAGATCGTGTGGCATGGTCGTCCGGGCGTTTGGGCGCGTGGTGCGCGGCTGAGCGACCATCTTCGCAGGATTGTGCGTGATCGATGCGCTACGCCCCCTGAACTTCGCTACGCCCCCTGAACTTCGCTGCGAATACACTCGCGATCGAACACTTTTCGGAACTTCCACCATGCCTCAACGCTCGTCTTGCGCTTCGACTCTTCGCCCTTTCGCCGCGTTTGTGCCTGCGTCGCGGTCGCTCGCCCTCGCGATGATGATGCCACTCACTGTTGGAGGTGTTCTCGCGGGGTGCAACACCGCGCCGAAGTACGCAAACCGCAAGTCGTTTGCGCTCGAAGCGAAGGCGGCCGAAGCGTGGTTTGAAGAAAACGTCACCGGCTTCCGCGAGCAAGTCGGGAAAAGTGGCGGCTACATCGTGTTCCCAGATATCGGCGAGTGGGGAATCATTTTCGTCGGCGGAACATTTGGTCGCGGCGCGGTGTTCAGTGCCGACGGAACGCAAACTGGTTGGGCCGCGATCAATCGCACCGCGCTTGGTGTCACGCTTGGCGTACAGGGTCAGAAAATGGCGATTGTCCTCGAAAACGAAGACACGATGCGGAAGTTCAAAGACGGATCGTGGTCGGGTGATATCGCCGCGACCGTTGTCGCAGCTGAGGCGGGAACGGCCGCATCGAAGCAGTTCGACCATGGCGTTGCGGTGTATGTGGGTGATCAGTCCGGCTTGATGGCGGGTGTCTCCATTGCGCTCTCGCGTGTTCGTTACAAGTCGCTCGCGGATCTTGAATAAGGCGCGGTCGCGCACGAGTCCAATCCACGTGATTTACGCACCAGACCGCTTCTGGGCTTCGCTCACGAAGGTCGCGGCGTTATCTTGCGGACGCGCGCGAGCGAATGACTCGTTCTGCGCCTGACCTTTGAGGAGATTGAGATGCAAGATCACACCCGTCGCGAATTCCTCGCTCTGACCGCAGCCATCAGCGCTGCTGGACTCGTTGCTCCGGAAGGTTTCGGCCTTCGCATGGCCTCTGCGCAGGACGCGAAGCCGACGTCGGTCGGCAGCGGGGCTGGCGCGACACCCGGCAAGGTTGTTCGCATTGGCCTTGTTGGCTGCGGAGGACGCGGCTCAGGCGCTGCGAACGATTCGCTCACGGCGAACCCGAACGTCAAACTTGTCGCCATGGCCGACATCGATCTCGCAAAGGCGAAGGCCGCGCGTGATGCGCTCAAGGAAGCGCACGGTGAGCGCGTGGACGTGACCGACGAACGCATTTTCGGCGGCCTCGATGGCTACCAGAAGATTTGCGATTTGAAGGACGTCGATCTTGTTCTTCTCGCGACCGCGCCTGGTTTTCGCCCGATCCACATCGCGGCAGCCGTTGGTGCGGGCAAGCATGTCTTTGCGGAGAAGCCGGTGTGCGTCGATACGGCGGGCTACCACATCTGCTGCGCCGCGCACGATCTCGCCGCGAAGCAGGGCACCGCGATCGTGACTGGCACGCAGTATCGACGTCAACCGAGTTTCATCGAAGGGATCAAGCGCATTCGTGAAGGCATGATCGGTGATGTTGTCGGCATGACGGCGCGCTACTGCTCAAACGGTATTTGGTACCGCGAACGTCAGCCGGGCATGAGCGACATGGAGTACCAGATCTACAACTGGATGCACTTCATCTGGCTCTCGGGTGATCAGATCGCCGAGCAAGCCGTGCACAACATCGACATCATCCACTGGGTGATGGGCGGCCCTCCGACGCGCTGCTTCGCATCGGGTTCGCGTTGGAATCGTCCCGCGGACAGCGAGATGTGGGATTCCGTGTCGTGCGACTTCGAATGGGCGAACGGAAAGATCTGCTCGTTCACCGGTCGTCACTGGCCGAATTCCGACAATCAACTCGACAACGTCGTCTACGGATCCAAAGGCGTTGCGTATCTGCGCGCCTTCGATTCTGGCACGCAGATCTACGACCACTCCGGCAAGGAGCTCTTCTCGATCAAGGGCAACCTCGGCGCGGCGTATCGCCAAGAGCACAAGGAACTCGTCGAATCGATCGTCGCGGGTAAGCCGATCGTCGAATTGCGGCAGACCGCAGAGAGTTCCATGATGGCGGTGATGGGTCGCGAGGCCGCGTACTCTGGCCAAATTGCCACGTGGGATTTCATGACGACGAAGTCGAAGTTGGATCTCATGCCGAAGTTGGTGCAGATTCCAGGGGACGCTCCTGCGCCGTTTGTACGCAAGCCGGGCGAATATCGGCTGCAGTGACACGCTTCGGATGACTGCATGTTGATGAAGCAGTAAATGATGAGGCCGACGCAGTGCGCGTCGGCCTCATCACTTTTCTTCCATGCACTTTTCAAGACGTTGTGACATACATCGTCGCATGTCTCGTCGCATGTCTCGTCGCATGCGCCCCTTGCGGGTCTCATGTACGTCTCATGTACGTCTCATGTGTGCATGCCCTTGCGACCTCCGCCCGCCTCTCGATCTTGCGCAGAATCGGCTCGTCACCCGCGCCGACGGCAGAAGATGAGCCCGAGGACGCCTGCGCCCGCGAGGCCGAGTGTCTGCGGAAGCGGCGTGACGATGACATCGCCCATCACCTTGTCGCTGCCGCCATCCTGAAATCCGCGGAAGCGTGCGGCGAAGCCGTACCCGTTCGAGGTGTCGAAGAAACTCGCGTCTGAAAGGCTTGCGAGGAGCGCGTCATTTCCCAAAACACGGAATGTCAGCGCTCCCGTAGAGCCGGCTGCGATACCCGGATTTGGTGAGTGACCACCGAGCCAGTTCCCTTCAAGTGCCGCGCCGAAGTCGAAGTTCGGAAACGGGTTTGCGGGAACATGACTCACGCCATACCACGTTGCGTTCGGCGCACTCGTGAGCGAGAGCCCAACGCCATCGACAACATTGAACGCGAATCCAGTGAGGAAACCGCCGTTTGCTCCGGGCGACGTGTTCGTGAGCGAGATGGCGAGCGTGCCTGCGCCAGAGCCGAGGCCTCCGTAGGTCCACGTCATCGAGCCTGTGTAACTTCCGAGGCCTTCAAGGCTGCTTGAACTACCGAAAATCAACGACGCGTGTGCACCCGACGCTGCGGCGAGCGACGTGAGCGCCACGATCGCCGCTCGCGCGGTGGCGCTGCGTTTCCCTCTGAAGTGCGAAGTGACTGATTGCATGTGGGTTCTCCCTCTCTCACAAGTGAGTCAAGTGCGTCAAGCCCGATACACAGCGACGAGCCATGCCGGACGAGTCGAGCGCGAACCCTAGGAGAGCCTCGTACGTGGATCGACCGCAGTGACCGGGGGATTGCTCCCCGAAATCAGCGATGCGAAATCAGCGATGCGAAATCACTCCTGTGAGATCACGCTTTGCGAAATCGACATCGACGGAGCACATCGACGGAGCACATCGATGGAGCACATCGATGGAGGACATCGACGGAGAACATCGACAAGCCTTCTCCTCAAAAGCCTCCTCAAAAGCCTCCTCAAAAGTCTCGTCGAGTGGTGCACACAAGCGTTCGGGAATTTTCCCGCAGGAATCGCACAGCCGTCACGCGCACAATCCGTCGCGCATGCCCTTGAGGACTGTTGAGGACTGCATGGCGGGGAACGCATGGCGGAGGAACGTATGGCACTACACCGAGTGAAGCGCATGTCGTCGCGAACGCGCCGCACGTTGTTCCGAAGTTTGATAGCGCTCGTCGTCTGTAGCAGCGTCGTGGGTGCAGCGTTTGCGTTCCGGTCTTGGAGGAGCGCGCGGCAAATCGCGCGTGCGCGTGACGATGGTCATGCCGCGGTGGAGCGGGCCGATTGGGAGCGCGCGGTGCGCAATCTTGGTGTACTCGTCATGCGAGGCGAGGCGGATGCCGGTGAACTTCTCGCCTTCGCAGACGCGCGTGCGCGGCTGCCCATCGCGAGCGGCGGGCACATTGCGCAGGCGGCAGCGGCCATTCGTGCGGCGCGAGGAAGGGGCGGTGATTCAGCGGAATGCGATGCGCGGCTGCTTCGCTTGTACGTTGGTCATGGCATGCTTGCCGAAGCGCAGGAGATCGCGCGCGCGATGCTCGAGGAGCGACCCGAAGACCCCGAGGCTCGGCGTGTCCTCGTCCATGTGCTTACTGATCGAGGAAGGCTCGACGAGGCGGAGAACGTGCTGCGTGCGTCGATCGCCGATGCGCCGCGCGATCTCGCGCCGCGGGTGGCGCTGGCGCAGTTGCTTGTCCGTCGTGTCTTGGAGCGGGATGCTGCGGGCTTCGGCGAGCAGGCTTCTCACGCGAAGAGGGAAGTTGTCGAGGAAATCGAAAGTTGGTCGCGCGAACCAGAAGCACCCGCGGGCATCGTGGACATCGTTGCGGCCGCGAAGCACGAACTTGGACTTCTTTCACGAGCATCGCTGCGCGCGACACTCGAAGGACCAGAGCGTCTCGCGCACACGTTCGAGGAAGCGCGCATGCGCGCATCGCTCCTCCGAAATCTCGGTCGAGGAAGCGATGCGTGTGCGGTGCTTGCAACGCTCCGAACGAGCCTGTCATCTGGTTGCGACGAGCGGAATGAGGTCGCGCGCGAGGAGTTGCGCCATGCGTTCTTTGCAGGGCTCTCCGCCGCGGGACTCGAACTCCTCGAATGCGAGCCGACCGCATTTACGGGTTCGCACGACACGTGCGACCGTGCGGTCTTTCGCGCGGCGATGCTCGCCGTGTATGGGTCGCGCGAAGAAGCGATAGTTGCGACGCGGAAGATTCCCGCGGCACATCCTCGGTTCGGCGCGTGGGCGAATCGACTCGCGCTCGTTCTCTCTGCAGATGCAGCTGGTCTTCCGCGCAAACCCGCATCCGTACCTCCGCTCGATGCGGTCGCCGACGCAGCGCTGGCGGTGGCGGAGTCGCGCAACCACTTGGCGCGCGGCGATTTCTCCTCTGCGCGTGAGCGCGCAGACGACGCACGTATCCTTGCCCGCGGTGCATTTGACGCAGCAGACACGGTTGCGATCGAGGCACTTGCCTGCGAGGGACGCACGCTCGAGGCGCTCGCACGTGCTGAGGAACAGGTGGAGCGCAGTCCTTCATCGATCGCGGCTATCGCAGCGCGCGTGGGATGTGAATTGCGCGCGGCGCGCGATCGAGCTGGAGATGTGCGGGTGACGCGGACGCGTGAGGAAATCGTCGCCGACGCGCGTCGCATCTTGGATGCCGCCCACGCGCGAGAGAATGAGCAACGTGTCGCGATCGATGCGCTCATCGCGGGGGGCTTGCACGAAGAAGCCGTGCGGGCGTTCGAAAAGATGACGGAGGAACTCGAGGTAGTCGAGGAGGGCACGGTGCTACTCGCCGAGACTGCGGTTGAACTTGCGCGTGCGCTTGATCGGATGTCGATTGCATCGGGCGTGCGAAGCCGTATCGCGTCCTCTGCAAACCTGACGACGCGGGATCGCGAGTGGGCGCTCGCGTTGCTCGACGCGCTGCCACTTGAGCGCAGCGGAGACATGGTGGGCGCGACCGAACGATTGACCCAAGGCGCGGGAAGTGATCATGCGCGGATTGCGGTGGCGGGCGCCTTTGCAGATCGACATGGACTTGCCATTGCCGCAACCCTCTTGCGTGCGTCGCTTCCGGAGGGCGCGCGCACCGCGCTCTCTTCAGGTGCCGCGGCGGCGGACCCGGCGCTCGCACTCGCCGCACTCACTGCCCTCGAGACCTCCGATGATCCACGGATCGCGACGCTCGCGCGGCTCTACTGCGCACGGATGCACCCGGCGTACTGTGATCCCTCTGATGCACTCGCGCGCGCGGCGCAGGCCCGCGCCGATGGATCACGCGATGCGGCGCTGCTTGTCGCGATGGGTGAGTTGCTGCTTGCTGTTGGTGGCACCGATGTCGATCGTGCAAGCGCGCTCCTCGGTGACGCGATGCAGGCTGCCCCTTCTGACGCGGCCGTCGCGTTGCTCGCCGCGCGCGCCGCGCTTGCTTCTGGCGATCTCAATCTTGCTGCGGAGCGCGTCGAAACGGTTCCGTCGGTCGATAGACGAGCGTGGATTGTGCGAATCGAGATCGCGCTTGCTTCGAGCGATGCATCGCGAGCACTCGCCATGCTCGACGAAGCTCCTGGGATGATCCGAGATGAAGCCACGATGCATGCGGCGCGCGCCTTGCGAGCGTTGAGTTTCGTGCGTGCGGGGCGTATCTCTGAGGTCGATGTGCGCGCTCTTGATGCGCGTGTTCTTCCCGTGGCGCGCATGACGTCGCCGATCACGCATGCGGAACTCGTCGAGCGCATGATCGCGGAGCACGCGGATACGCGCGTGACGGCGCATCTCGCAGCCGATCTTGTTCGGCGCGTTGAGAGTGACACAACGCGCGCGCTCGCGCGCCGCGCGTGCGCAGAGATCTCTCGTGTCCGTTCTACGAGCGGCGATGCGTCGCTTGATGTGGCGTTGTTTCGCACGGCGCTCGCCGCGGGTGAAGATGCGACGGAAATACAGTCGTTGCGCGCGAGGATCCTCGCAACGCCTTCCGACGATTCACACACGGTGACAGCGAACGACGCAAGTTGCCGCGAGGCGGCCCTTCTTCGCGAGGAGTGCGCATTCTTACTCGCGCGAGATCCGCTGCGCGCGCTTGATTGCATTGCGAGAGCGCGAGCACTGGAGGGAGCCGCTGACGCGGAAATGCATGGAAGCTTTGGCGGAAACTCGGAGAGAAGATCTGTCGACGGCGCGATGCTCGCGATCGCCGCATCTCTTGCCGCGGGTGTGGTCGACACTCGAACGCTCAGCATCGTTGCTGAAATTCCAGAGAGCCCTGAACGTGCGCTGCTTGAAGCACAGATCGCACGGAAACTCGGTCAGCCGGGAGAAGCCTTCCGGCACGCGCGGCACGGCCTTGCGCTTGCGGAACAACGCGCCTTCATGGCATGGGATATTCGTGAGGGACTTCTGAAGGTACTCAGCGGCGATTCGGCTGAGCCGATGACCGACGAAGGGCGCATGCCAGCAACGCAAACCCGGCTGTAGGCGTACCCGAAAAACGCGTGAGAGGGCGCGAGAGAGGACACACGAGAGGACACACGAAACACGCAAGAAACACGTGGCACACGAGACTTCGTACCGCAGACTTGGTGGCGATCGCCATCGCGCGATCACGCCCGCCAACGCTCGCGGTCAGGTCGATCAAGCACGCGCTCAGGTCGACCAAGCTCGCGGTCACGTCGACCACGCGCCAAGAACCACCGCGAGGTCGGATGCACCGACCTGTCCGTCCCCGTCGAGATCGGCAGGGCACGGCTGGCCTTTGCCTTGTGTGCACGGCCCCCATGCTCCGAGTAGGAACGCAAGATCGCCCGCGGCGACAATGCCATCGCCGTCGAGATCGGCGGGGCTCGATGCAGCGGTGAATGACACTGCGAGTGCAGCCGATGCTCCAGCGCCGTCACGCGTGCGGACGGCATGGACATCGATCGTGTCAGTTGTGGCAATTGCCGATGCCACGCGCACCGTGAAGACCGCGCTTGAACCCGAAGCAAGCACAGTGCTCTCGGAGGGATCAAATGTCACGACGGTCGCGTTGGCGCTTGCTGCTTGTGGGCGAATGGATGTGGCATCGGGGCCCATGTTTGTCACCGTGAGCGTGGTAGCGAGTTCAGTCCCTGTAGGACCGTTGAGCGCGCTTTCGGCGAGTGCAGCGTTTGTTCGTCCGTCGCGGGTCATCGTGATCCCCGGGAGCGGAGGCGCGCCCCACGTCGCAGCGAACGCCGCTCCATCGCGCCTCAGATGCGCGTCGAAGAAATCGACGAGAAGTGCGCGCGTCATCGCGAGTTGTTCCTCGCGCGCGAGCGCAATGGAATCGCATCCGAGGAAACTCGCGTCGACAAAGCCGCAGTGCGAACCGCCGGCGATCGTTACAAACTGCCGTGGTGCGTCACAGTTGTTGAATTGGCTGATGGTGGTCGATGGAGCAACGATCGTGTCAGCACTGCCAACGACGGCACGCAGCGGAAACTGAACGGAGCTTGATGCGGCGGCAGATGATGGGTTCGTTTCGGCCGCCGCGAGGGTGGCGATGCAACGAATGCGCGCGTCCGCTGCAGCGGCGAGCATCGACGCACCTCCGCCCATGGAGTGGCCCGAAACACCAAAGGCCATTTCATCGACCGCGTTCAAGAGAAAGCTGCTTGCAAGTTGATCTTGTTGTTCAAGCCACGTGAGGCATTGCCGCATGTCCACGGCGTAGTTCGCGTGATTCGGGAAGAGTTCGCCTCCCGACGTGGTCGCGATGACGATGTACCCGTGGCTCGCGAGATGGTCGAGTGTTGAGTCGTAGCGATCGACCGATGTCAGAAAGCCGTGGCCAAAGGTGACGGCAGGCGCGGGCGCGGCAGCCGTTGCGAACGGTGCGTTCGCGGCAGTCGACGTCGCGGGATAGCGGAGTTGGGCGGAGAACGTCGTGCCGTTCGTGCGGGTGACCGTGACGTTGCGCTGCGCGACGGCGAATGGGCCGGGTAGCGAGCTGTCGGCGAGCAGCGGCAGGTTGCAGCCGAGGGCGCTCGCGAGCACGAGAAGATTGGTCGTCGGTCGAGTCATGGCGGTGCGCTGTGAGAGGAGTACGAGAGAGGATCCGGAACGGAGAGGGACAGAACTTGATCGAGCGCATGTTTTGGCGAGTCGTGCTCGCGTGTGCGCGCGCCGAACGGGCGTTGGCGGAGGAGGGCTTCGCGCGGGCCGCGTTTCCGTTGCAGAGAGTGCGCCTCAATAGGCGCAAGTCGAACGGAATCGCCCTAAAGCGTGCTTCGCGCGGGAATAGCCACTCTGCGACAGGTCGAGGGCTGCACGGGTCGCGCGATGGGTTCATACTGTGCGGATGACTGTCGCGCCGATCGTTGTCCTCACCCTCGCCGTTGCCCTCGTTGGCGCCTCCGACCCCAGCACGCAGCGACTCGACCCCGAGCCGCCCCCTGTGGTGACGAAGCCCGTCGACGTCTTCGTCGGCGGCGAAAGCGGCTATCCGGTCTATCGCATTCCATCGATTGTGCGGCTTCAGCATGGAACCGGGACCCCACGGCTTCTCGCGTTCGCTGAGGCGCGCGGGAGTTTCGCCGATGTTGGTGAAAACGATCTTGTGATGCGCGCATCCGATGACGATGGACGGACGTGGGGTGGGCAGCGCGTGATCGCGGAGATTGCTGGTCGCTCGCTCAATAATCCAACCGCGGTTGAGGTGCGTCAGGGAGCACATGCTGGTCGCGTGATCCTCATGTTCCAGTCGTATCCGAAGGACCGCAACGAGACGAAGGTTGTCGAGGGCTACGGCGTTTCGCCCGATGCGGCCGACGATCTTGTGTGTCGAACCTATGTCACGCGCTCTGACGATCGCGGGTTGACGTGGAGTCCGCCGCGTGAAGTGACGCGTGAGGTCAAGCGTCCTGCGCGCGCCACAAGTACGGCCATAGGACCCGGCATTGGGATTGAACTCGCGCGTGGTGCACACAAAGGCCGCATCGTGATGCCGTTCAACGAAGGCCCCTTTGATCAATGGAAGGTATATGCCGTGATCAGCGATGATGGTGGCGAGACGTGGCGCTTTGGCGAGCCCGCGCCGGACGGATCAAAGGGCGTCGCGAATGAGGTTCAGATGTTTGAACGAGCTGACGGCGCGGTGGTACTCAACGCGCGACAGCATCTCGGCGCAAAGTGCCGCAAGAGTGCGGTGTCGCTCGATGGTGGCGTGACGTGGGGTACGCTCGTGGACGAGCCGAATCTCGTCGAGCCGCAGTGCATGGGCGGGATCGTGACTGCGGACGGCGCAACCGTGTACTACACGGGTCCCGACAGCGAGAACCGTCGCGCGCGCGGCACGTTGTGGATTTCGCGTGATGGCGGACGAACGTGGCCCGCGGTCGGCTCGCCGGATCGAATGCTCATCGAGCCTGAGGGCTTCGCGTACAGCGTGCCGGTCTTGCTTGCGCCCAACGAGGTCGGTGTGATTTTCGAAGGTGCTGGTTACAAGCGCATCGCGTTTCGATCGATCAAGCTGGCGCCGTAATAGGCATCGTGCGTCGCGTGCCGCGCTACCATGGCCGCCATGCGAAACGCACTCCTTCTCGCGGCCCTCGTCGCTTCTCCGATCTCGCTGGCGGCCTCTCCGCTCTCGCTCTCGCTCGCTCCTGCGATGGCATCCGCTCCACGTTCCTCGCAGGACGCGACTGCTGCTGCGGCAGCGAGTGCGATCACGTTTGATCCCATCCACTCGATGGCGATCTTCCGCGTGCAACATCTCGGCGCGGGCTACTTCTACGGCCGCTTCAATGAACTCACGGGCACCGCAACGTGGCCGCTCGATGACAGCGCCGCGCCGACCTTCGATGTGACAACTGAAGTGAAGAAGGTCGATACGGGCAGCGAAAAACTCGATGGCAATCTGCAAGGCCCGAACTTCTTCAATCAAGCGGAATTCCCGACGATTCAGTTCAAGTCGAAGTCGGCGGAACGCGTTGGCGAGCGGCATTGGAAGGTCAAGGGTGACCTCACGCTGCGCGGCGTGACGAAGGAAATCGAAGTCGACTGCACGGTGTCTGGTGTGGGTAAAGGTCCGACCGGACAGAAAGTCGGCTTCGAGTGCATGTTTACGATCATGCGCGCCGACTACGGCATGAAGTGGGGCATCGAAGCGCCGAAGGGTGCGCTTGGCAACGAAGTGCGCATGACGATTTCGCTCGAGGGCGATGTGGCGAAAGCGGCTGGTTGATCGATGGACGGCGTCGTTGGCTACATCGTGTCGGTGGTGGTGATTCCCGCGCTCGTCGCGGCCGCGGTTGCGTCGATCGCTTTGGTCACGCCGCTGCGTCGTCGCGCGTGGGCCGTGGAGTGCTTTCCCGCAATGGCGGTGGCGCTTGCGTTTCTCGTGAGTTTCACGAACGAACTCGGGTGGACAGCGGTTGCGCGGCAAGTCATCACAATCGAAGGTGACGACGCGCCGTTCGAGCGTTGGCATCGCCTTGGGCTTGCTGCGCTGATGCTCATGGTCGGCGCAGTGTGTATCGTCGTGGCGCGCATGCGCATGCCGCGCGGTGGAGCGCCGATCGTGACCATGGTCGCGCTTGGCATCGCTGGCGCGCTTGCGGCGCAATTCGTGCAGTTTCCGCAGCCGACACTTCTCAAACAACTCGGCCTCGCAGCCCTCGTCCTGGCGGCCGGTGTGGCGCTCCCTCTTGCAGGCGGCGCGATCTACTGGATCGCGTGGGGCGCGTTTGGAATCGTCGCGGCGCTCGCTGGACTTGGTGGTTTCGCATCACTCGCCGTGATGTGTGGTGCTGTGAGTGTGGCGTCGCTTCTTATCGCGATACTCGCCGCGATCGGTGGGAAGTTTGCGAAGGACGCGAAGCCCATGGAAGCGGCCGGCGCGCCGCTTGTTGTCTGTGCCGTGATGATCGCACTCGCTGCGCGCTGTGGCGATGCGTACGACCAATCACAGACGCCTGATTGGCTCTGGTGGCTCGTGCCGCTCGTACCCGGTTTCGCGCTGATTTTCACGAAGCAAGCCTTGCGCGCGCCGTCGATCGCGGCTGCGAGTTTTTGGCGCACCCTCGGCGCAGCGCTCGCGGGCGTGGCGATTCTTGGCGCGGCCATCGCACTCGATTCCTCGCAGAACGCAGGCGGTGGCGGCGAAGAAGAAGATCCATACGCCGACATGTACGGCGGTTGATGCTTCTGCACGCGTGCTCTCTTCAGCAGCCCGCACCACCTTCATCGAACATGATTTCGAATGATCCGGCGGCCGCATCGCCATCGATCATGAAGCGGACAGCCAAGCGTCGGCTCTTTGGTCCCTCGCGTTGGGCCGCATGTGAGAGTTCGATGCGCACACGCACGGGCTCGTGCGTCGAAATCTGCTTTGACATGCGAAGGTCAAGCGAAGTGCCCCAAACCGGGAAAGCCTTCGTCGCGTATCCGAGCATGCGCAGCGTTGAGACGATCGCGGCGTCGCCGGCGAGACGGATTGCAAGTGGCATCGAGACGAAGCCAACCGGACTCGATACCGCGAAGGCGAACTCGTAGGCGTGCGCACCTTCACTCGTGGCGGCGAGATAGGAGAAGCGCTCTTCGCAGAGATCTTCACGGAGAACCTTGCTTGAAAGTGGAAGAATCGTCTCCAGCGCGAGCGGTGCTCGTTCTGCTCGCGATGCATGCAACGCATTCCAAGCATGGCCGCGCGCGAGCGGCTCATCGAGTCCGGCGGCACGCGGCGTTGCGCGTTGCAGGTCGCCATTCGCGCGAAGCAGAATGGTGCCGCCGGTGCGACGCCCGTTGAAGGTACTCGCGAGCGATGCACAGTACGCGCCGGTGTGTTGAATGAGTACGGGATCTCCGACGGCAAGACCTGAGGTATCGGTCGATGGAAGCAACGTGTCGCCCGAGAAACAGAGCGGCCCACCGAGTGCGTCTTGTCCTTCCGACGGAAGCGAGAAGCCATCAGGACCGAGCACCGGATGGTGCCACGACAGCAGCGTGATTTTGGCGAGTTGATCCGTCCCGACGTCGACGATGGTCCATCGTTTTCCACGCACACTTTTCACAGCAACGACGGAGCCAAGCAGTGCGACCGCGTTACCGACAAGCGCGTGACCAGGCTCGAAAAGGTAGACAAAGCGTGGATCGAGTTTGGAGAAGAGCGCCGTACGAAGCGCGTCGATCGATGGGAATTGATCCGACTGCGCGAATGGAATTCCGAGGCCGCCGCCGAGATCAAGGATCGCGGGCAGGGCTCCCGTACGATCGGCGATCGCGTCCGCGATCTCGCTGAGATGGGAAGCGAGTTGCACAAAGGGTTCGACATGATCCATTTGTGTGCCGACGTGCGCGTGGAGGCCATGCACGCGCAGCACGCGAAGTGCGGAAACCGCGAGGACGACCTCTTCGGCGGGAATACCAAACTTTCCCGACTTCTTCGCGTGCGAGGTGAGTTCGCTCCACGCCTCACTCTTTCGGTAGCGAATATCGATCGAGGGATTGACCCGCACCAAGAGCCGGCCGCTCGGAAGTGCGCCGCCTGCGGCGACGTGACGCGCAGCGCGCGCATCGAGCTCTGCGAGGAACTCACGCGAATCTGCGACAACCGTGCCGCCTGCGACGAGCAATCTCCACGCGGTCGTGAGATCGGCCGCGGGCGAGTTGTACGCAAGGCGGTTGTCGCTGAAACCAGCGAGTCGTGCAAGGAGGATCTCGGCGGGGGAGGCGCACTCGGCACTCGCACCGGCGGCCGCGAGGATCTCAAGGATGGTGGGCGAGGGGTTCGCCTTTACCGGGTAGAGGATGCGCGCGGGAGAACCCGCAAGGCGCGCCCAGTCGGCAAGGTTCGCAAGAAGTTGCGCTTCGGACACGATCCAAACGTTCGATCCGTGCTCGGCGAGCAGCGCGCGAAGGTTGAGCCCCGCAGACCAGCGCTCGAGTTCCGCGAAACTTGTAGCGGGTTGGTGCTGGCTCGCGTTGCCCGCGACATCGATTGAAATCGGTGCGGCGGGCATCGGAATGCCTGCAGATTGACGAGTGCGGGCGATCACGCCACGCGCGTTGCGACGGTCAGACATCGGTCCTCCTCGCAGCCCGTGGGTAGTCGGACGAGACCGTGCGGCTGCAATCGGCTTCCGGATGAAGCCGTGGCGCCTCTCAGGAGGAATGGTGAAATTTGCGAAATGGCGCGCGCGCCGCGGTTACGGCTTCAACAGCGACTCACACCATTTGGTGGTCAACGACAGTTCTCCCGTCAGTGCGCGGCACTGGGGAAGAAGTGCTTCGGCGCGCGCGATCGATTCGCGTTGATCGACAGCGTTGGTGCTCGTACGAAGCACCGTACAGAGCGCGAGCGCAGCGGTGAAGCGCGAAGAAGCGTCGGCTTCGGGGCTCGATTCGATCGCCGCGAGGTCTGTGCGGAAAAGTTCGATCCACGCGCGATCAGCGGCGAACGTGGGCGCGCCGCGCGGCGAGACCAGTGATTGCGCGAGCGCGCTGCGAGCGTACGCTTCAATCTCGCGGGCGCGTCCTTCTCGTACTTGAGTTTGTCCAGCTGCGAGTTCTCTCGGAAAATCTCGCACGAAGGTCAAGAATGCGTCGTGTCCATCACGCGCCTCAATCGCACGCGCGAGGAACTTCATGGTCGACGGAAGCGAGTCCGAAGGGAGCATTTCCCCAGCGAGAAGCTCCGTTGCTGCCAAGGTGTACGCGTCGATGGCGCGATCGCGATCAAGTCTCGAACTCGTCGGAGTATCGCTGCGTGCGCTTGCGGCGCGCAACTCGTACGCGCGTGCGAGGTGGCGACGCGTGTTGCCTCGAATCGCTGCAGATTCCTGGGTTTGATCCGACGAAATCGCGATGGCACGTTCGTAGGTCGCGATCGCTTCATCAAGACGATTCTGGCGACGCAAGACCGTCGCCACCCGAGCGATCGCCGTTGCGGTTGCGGGGTGATCGCGGCCAAAGTGCGTTTCTCGGATGGCAAGCGATGCCTCGGCAAACACGAGCGCTGCGTTCACGTCGCCCGATTGTTCGAGCAGATAGGCCGCGTTGTGAAGCAATCGTGCGTGGTCGAGCGGACGGATCGAAGGAATCGTCTCCGCGATCGTTGCAGCTTCGACGGCTTGGGCGGTGGCCTCTTGAGCCCGACCGAGTCGATCAAGCGCCAACGCGCGCGTGGAGAGTGCGTTCGCGAGTGTCAATTGGTCGTCGATCGTTCGTGCGATCGTGATGGCGAGGTCCGACTCAGCAAGGGAATCGACCTGCGATCCCTCGTAATGCAGTGATCGCGCAAGGGCCGCGTGCGTTTCCGCGAGGAGTGCGGAATTGGGCGTGGTTGTTTGTAGGATCGACAGCGCGCGACGGGCTGCATCGGTGCTTCGTCGGCGGTCGGTTGTGCGTAAGAGTGATTGGCTCTCGGCGATCAATGTGCGCGCGAGGCGCACGCCGTCGCCTGAGTTCGTCAGCAGTTGTGCAGCACGTTGGTACTCGGCGGCGGATCGCGCGAAATCGCCGATTTCATAGAACGCGAGCCCAAGCGTTGTTCGGAGATCGACTTCGGATTCCCGCGGCGTTCCTGCGCGTTCGATGCTCTCGGCCGCGAGTGAGAGAATCTCTTTCGCGCCGGCGCGATCGCCAGCAACCTCGCGCTCGCGGAGATTCGCGAGGAGATCTTGGAAGAAGCCATTCATGCGCTCAGCTCGCGTGCGCGCTTCATCGGCTTCTTCGGCACGAAGCTCTGCGGCTTGACGAGCGTTGCGAGCATCCATCGCGAGCAGCGCGGACACGACAGTTCCGCTCAGGACCGCAATTGCCGTGACCGCCGCGAGCGCCGTGACGGTGCGGTGTCTGCCGATGAACTTCTGGACGACATACCGTGCGCTGGGTGGATGTGCGTCGATCGGTTCCCCGACGAGATACCGCGTGAGATCGCGCGCAAATCCTTCGGCACTTTGATAGCGCTGCGTTGGATCCTTCGCCAGCGCTTGCATGGTGATGAGATCAAGTTCACGCGCGACGCTGCGGCGAAGTTTCGAAGGAAGTTCGGGAGTCCGAGTGCGAATCTCTTCAAAGAGCGGCAAGATCGCCAGCGACGCATCAAACGCAGGTCGTCCGGCGAGCGCGCGATAGAGCAAGAGCCCGAGCGCGTGCACGTCGGTGCGCGCATCGACATCTCGTGCATTGCCGGCGATTTGCTCGGGCGAAGCCCACGCGGGTGTTCCAGCGAATCCGCCTGTGCGTGTCGCCGTTTCTGCGTTGGCGTGGAGCCCTTTGACGAGGCCGAAGTCGAGGACCTTTGGCTCGCCAGATGGAAGCACCAACACATTGGTCGGCTTGAGATCGCGGTGCATGATGCCGCGTGCATGCGCGGCCGCAACGGCGTTCGCAACCTTGGTCACGCACGTCACGATCGCGACAATCGCCTCACGCGGTGCAAGACGTGTCCACGTTTCGTCGGCCCAACGGTCGAGTGGAAGTCCATCGATCCACTCCATCACGATGATGCGCGCGCCGTCATCGACGGGCGCTGCGAGCAGCGCGACCACATTGGGGTGACCAAGCGACGCAAGCGCGTCTGTTTCGCGTTCAAATCGATCAGTTTCGACGGCGCGGGCATCCACAAGCGGCAGGCGCTTGATCGCCACGCGACGTTCGGTGCGCGGCTCCATCGCTTCGTAGACGGTGCCCTGCGCGCCGCGCTGAACGACGCGGAGCAGGCGGTAGCCGGCGAGTTGTCCGAGTTCCTGGCCCGCAACAGCCTGCGCGGTCCGGTGCATCCATTCCTCGGACATGAATGCACGCGCCACGCTCGGTTCGACGTCCTCCGCGGATGTCACTGCGTTCTCAACGGGGTTTGGCGCGGGTCGCTGAGGTTCCGTTTCGTCACGGCGCAGCGTCAACCGTCTTCCTCCGCGATCTGGGCGCTCACCAATTCCTGCATCCGGTCGCGAATCCGCTGTTTGACCTTGTGTACGGCCTGCGTCGTGGTCGCGAACGCTGCCGCCGTGCTCTCGATCGACGTCCCCGCAAGGAGCCTCTCGAAGATGGCAACGCTGTCCGGCGAGAATACTCGCCGGATCTCCGTGAATGCCATCCTGAAGTGGTGGTCGATCCATTCGTCTTCAAAGGCCTTTTGCGCTGCACATTCCAATGTCTGATCGGCCGCCTGCTCTATGGAGATGCACGCGCGGCCGCCGGTTCCCTCGCCCTTCACTTCGACTAGGGCCTCGGAAGCCGCTCTTGGACGCCGTTTTACAGATTGTCTCGCAATCTCATTTCGGACCGCTCGGAAGAGGTAGTCGCGGAAACGCCCCTTGGACCGATCGAGCGTAAACCCCTGCATCGCAGAGAGCAGCGACTGAAAGACCGCTTGGGCCACGTCTTCGGCATCCGACTGCTGCAAACCCTGCTTCATGGCAAACCGGACGACCAACTCGCGGTAGCCCGTTTCAAACCTCGCCCACGCAACCTCGTCGGAGGGGTCGCGCAGCCGCGCGATCAGGGTGTGCTGGGTTTGAGGTACGGCCATACGACGAATCTACGACGAGAAAGGTGGGTTTCGAAAGAAGAAACAGAAGAAGTGGGGATCGGGCCTCAATGAACCCATGAACCCATGAACCCGTGAACCCATGAACCCATGAACCCATGAACCCATGAACCCATGAACCCATGAACCCACGAATCGACGAATCGACGAATCGATGGGCGGGAATCGCTCGGCGCGCGCTGCGGGGTCTACAGGGCCGATCAAAGCCAAGGATCGGCGGCAGAATTC
This sequence comes from uncultured bacterium, assembly GCA_903911205.1. Taxonomy (GTDB): domain Bacteria; phylum Planctomycetota; class Phycisphaerae; order Phycisphaerales; family SM1A02; genus QWPT01. Next base: position 1,071 of record CAIWCL010000346.1, on the reverse strand, counting down.
AACACGGTCTCGCGCGAGTTCGTCATGTTTTCGGACCTCCGAGAAGCGTCGGAGCGGTCAGACGTGGTCTCGGTTGATTTTGGGCGCCCTGATCGTCGGACGACCGAATGAACTTTTGACCGGACCAACTCCCGCGTTCCATTTCGGCGTCATACTCGAGAAATGATCTGCCACGAGTCGACCCGAGTCGCGCTCGCGAAGTTTGGACTCCTGCGCCGCGCGTCGCTCCTCGGCGCGTCCACCTTTATTGTCGGGGTTGCGGACGCCACGCCCCCTCGTTTCTTTGCGAACCCCGTTGCGGGAGTGACATATCTCTGCAACCCGGCGAATCCGAACTCCGCCGCACCTGTTCTTGGCGTCGCTCTCGCAAACGATGGCCGCGTCGCGTGCGTGGCGCAGTGCGGATCGACCACTGGTGGTGCGCGGCCATTCGTTGTCGCGCCGACGGGCGAGGTTGTCGCCTACGCGCACGGGACCTTCACCTTCGCAACGCCGGTCGGGTTTCGTCCGAACAACGAGTTGCTTCTTCTTGGCGATTGGTGTCCGCCCGTGACTGGTGCGTGTACGACCGCCGTTGCGACCTCGGTGCCGTCGTCGCTTGGGAACGTCTCGGTGCTTGCGTCGAGTGCCGTGAGCGCCAGCATCGCCCATGATGTCGAGGAAACGGGTTGGTCCGTTGGTTTTGGCGCAACGAGCCCGACCGATGCGTGGCGCGTTCGCCCTGACGGTGTCTTCGAACCGCTCGGGTACGCAGGCGGCAGCGGCATCGAAGCAATGGATGTATCGACGACTGGTGCGGCAGTAGGTCGAGCGTTCATCGAAGGTTCGTGGCAGGCTGTGCGTTGGAGTCCGGGCGGCGTCGCCACCGTGCTGCCGCCGCTCAAACCAGGCCTTCCAACTGAGGCGTTCGCCGTCGGACTCGACGGAACTTCGGCTGGGTCATCGGGCGGCCGCGCGGTGTGGTGGTTCGGAAACGGCACGGTCACGACGCTTCTTCCAGCGGGAAGTCAGAGCGAGGCAACAGCGATCGCCGGACATTCAGCCGCGGGAAATCCGCTTGGCTTTGCGATC
>CAIWCL010000345.1 GCA_903911205.1 uncultured bacterium | reverse complement strand
GTCGCCGCCGCAGCGGCGACCGCGAAAAACCTGAGCGCTCGCAACTTGCTCGCTTTCGCGGGGAAGTCGACAAACTTGGTACGAACAAACACGCGCCCCGCGGTTCTCCGCGGGGCGCGTGTTGTTTCTTCGTCGTGAGCACTCAAACGACACACCTCGGCCCCCTCGGATTCACTCCGAGGGGAGCCGAAGAAAGCGAGCGAAAGCGGCCACTTGAAGCGAAGCTTCAACCGGCCGCTCAGTCGCGAGCGCTCAATTGACGTTCCCGCGCTTCCACGGCCATGCCATGTGTTCTTGTCGCTGCGCGCACTCATCGCGCACGAGTTCGAAGCGCACAACGTCGCGCACGACCTCGGCTTTGTATGAACCCGGAACATCGGCGCAGTTCGCCGTATTCGACAGGTTGGTGAAGACCACGACCTCGCCGTTGAAGGTCCAACGTCCCACAGCGCTTCGTGCTGGTTTCTCGCCGCGCGCCGGTACATCAATCGAGAAGATGCCGGTCGGCTCGATCATCGCGGTTGCGCCGTCGAGCTCACTCATCCATGTTCCAACAAATGGCGCATCGGCGAGGGTTTCCGACTTCGTCTCGCCTTCCGCCGTATCCACCGTCGATGCGCACGCACTCATCCAGATGAGCGCAGCTCCGAGCGTGATCTGCCGCGAGCGTGTGAACCGCCACGAAGGTGTGCGACGAGCAAGAGTGGTTGTCGAAACGGCAGTGTTCACGGTGTGACTTTCATCGCGACTCTCACGCGAGCCGATTGTGTGTGCGAGCGAGGTGTTCGAGATCCGCAAGTCGTGTGGCAAGCATCGCACGCGTCGGCGCGACGATATTCACGTGACCAACTTTGCGACCGGGGCGCGGCGCCTTTCCGTAGAACTGTGCGCTCGTGCCGGGAATCGCTAGGATTTCGCCAAGTGGCGGCAATCCACCGATAAGGTTGATCATCGCGGTTGGCTCGGGCGCGCCCGCGTCACCGAGCGGCAATCTAGCGACAGCGCGGATGTGGTTCTCGAATTGACTCGTGCGCGCGCCTTGAATCGTCCAGTGTCCAGAGTTGTGAACACGCGGCGCGATTTCATTCGCGATGATCGTGCCATCCGCCACGAAGAGTTCAAGCGCCAGTGTTCCGATGTGGCCAAGGCCTTCGAGCACTTGCCGCGCGTATCGCTCGGCCGCGTGGGCGAGCGCGTCAGAAATCGGCGCTGGTGCGATCGAGCGGAAGAGAATGCCCTGCGTGTGCAAGTTCTCGACGACGGGGTACACCACGCACGCGCCGTCCGCGCCGCGCGTGGCGACAACCGAGACTTCGCGATCAAACGGCACAAACGCCTCGTAAATCGATGGCGCACGGCCGAGTGCGTCCCACGCGGGCGCGAGTTCGGCGGCGCTGCGCACCACGCGCTGGCCCTTGCCGTCGTACCCGAGTGATCGCGTTTTCAACACGCCGTGCGACCCAACCGCCGCGAGCGCGAGATCAAGATCGGCGGTGGTCGATACCGCAGCAAACGGCTGCACGGGCACGCCGGCGTCGCGTAGAAACTCCTTCTCTCGAATGCGATCGCAGGTGAGTTCGAGTGAACGCATCCCCGGATGTACCGCACGCCGCGCGGCAACCGCAGCCAAACTCGCCGTCGGCACGTTTTCAAATTCAAACGTCACCACATCGACCGAATCCGCGAATCGCGCGAGTGCATCGAGGTCACTCCACGGCGCAGAGACATGGCGCCCCACAACGCGTGCGGGCGCATCGGGCGCTGGATCGAAGAAGACACACTCAAGATCGAGCGGTCGCGCCGCAAGCCCGAGCATTTGCCCGAGTTGTCCGCCGCCGAGAATGCCGATCGTGCGAATGTTCACGCGGGCTTTCCTGCGGCTGGCATTGGAACGGGGTTCGCGAGGACATCCGCGGTTTGCTTTGCGCGGAACGCGGCGAGTCGCGCGGCAATGCCAGCATCGAGGTGCGAAAGGACGCTCGCGGAGAAGATCGCGGCATTCACGGCACCCGCGCGGCCAATCGCGAGTGTGCCAACGGGAATTCCCGCGGGCATCTGCACGATCGACAGGAGCGAGTCCATGCCGTGGAGTGCCTTCGACTCGACCGGAACTCCAAGAACGGGAAGGTCGGTCTTCGACGCACACATGCCAGGCAAATGCGCCGCGCCGCCAGCACCCGCGATGATGACCTTCAGGCCGCGTGCGCGGGCCGTTGATGCGTATTCAAAGAGGAGATCGGGCGTTCGATGCGCCGACACCACGCGGCACTCGAATGGCACGCCAAGTGACTCCAGCGTCGTGGAAGCGTGCTGCATCGTCTCCCAGTCGGACTGAGAGCCCATGATGATCCCGACCAGCGGTTGCGAGGCGTCGTTCGGCATGTCGCGATGCTACGGGAAGCGGCCTCCGGCGTGGGCCGGGGAGGTGCTACCATCGCTGCCCCGTCTCGCCGAGTCGTCGATCCATCGACGGGTCGACCTCAGGGCAAGTTCGGGGCACGGCGCCACGCGCCAAAGGATTCGCATGAGCTCGCTTCGCGTCAACGGCCAGTATGTCCTCATCAAGGATCCCGAGAAGAAGGACTACGTCGCCTTCGTGAACCTCTGCATTGCGCGGATCACGCCGGAGGGCTCGATTCCGCACCTCGCGGCGAACGTGCTCGCAGGTCTCCTCGCAGAAGGAAAGCCACACACCGATCCGACCGTGCAGGCAGGTTTCGAGGTTTGCTCATCGCTCGGTATCAAAAATCTTTGGGTCGACGGGACGAGTGCGAATGTGACGGAGGAAGTCGCGACCGACGCGGCGGCGGGTCTGGAGACCGCGTTTGGCTTTGCGGCGATTCAATCGGGCCTTGCGATGGGCGCTGCCATGTGCAACGCGTTCCGCCGCACGATTCACGTCAACGAACAGCCGCACCAGGTGATTCGTCAGGGGCGCGAAGCGATGGAATCGCTTGCGAACAAGGTTTCGGCCGCCAAGCAGATCAACGAGCCAATCTTCATGACAGCCGGGCGCGTCCTCGGAATGCTCCTCAAAGAGGGCAAGCCATTCGACGACGTCGAGGTCCGCACCGCCCTGTGCATGCTGTCCGACTTCGGTGTGACGCACATGAGGGTGGATCTTGAAAACAACACACTCGGCTTTGGCGTATTCAATCCAACGAATGGCATGGCGAGCGCCATCCTGCAGGGCCTCGATGCCGAGAAGGTCAAGAAAGTGCGCGAGAGCATCGAGAAGGTGAACGAGCAGTTCCGGACCTACGCCGACCGCATTGCGGCAGGCGATCGCGGTCGACCACAGCAGTCGAAGATCGCGGTTCCGTCGGTGTTGGGCACTCGTCGTCGCCGCTGAGCGAGCGAATCGGCCGGGTTCGGCGCGGGCGGTCTTGGCAGCGCGCTCGGATTTCTCGCGATTCCGCGCAGGTTTTGCCGACATCCTCCGTGATGTCGGTCTCCATGTCTCATTCCTTACGGCTCCGTGCATCGCGATCTCACCCATCGCGATCGTCATCATCCACTCCATCCCGTGCGTCGTTCTGCCGTTCCGCAACTCGCGTGCGCGCTGCATCTCCGTGGTTTGCGCGCTCGATGGTTGGGGTTGTCGCGTTGATCGCGTCGGCGGCCACAGCCTCGCAGGCGATTGCGTCTGAAGAAGGTATCTCGAAGAGTCTGCTGCGGAGTTCGGTGCATGAGACGCCGCTTGAACGTCTCGAACACGCGCTGCATCAGTTCACGATGTGGGCGAGTTGGACGGAGTTGCTCGCGGGCGTGGGTCTCGCGGTCGCGCTCGCTTCTTTGCTCGCATATCACCCGCGTTCTTCGCGCCGACGCGATCTCGCAGAAGCCGCGGAAGAGCGCAAGACATTGGTCATCCTCGGCGTGATTGGCGCGGTGGTCTCAGCGCTGGTCGTGATCGATCAGGCGATGGCGTTTGTCATCTTCGGCATTGGATCGCTCATTCGCTTCCGTACAGTTGTCGGAAACCCGCACATGACGGGTCGAGCAATTCTCGTCGTTGTGATCGGCCTCGCGTGCGGATTGACGCAGTTCATGACGGCGATCATCGTTGCCGCTGCTGGTTGGATTGTGATTTGGTGGCTCCATGCGCGTCGCGCGGCGAGCATCAGAGTCCGCGTTCCTGCTGGAGCCGATCGTGCGAAAGCGCAGTTGGTCGTGTCTGAAGCACTGCGCGCGATGCGCTGTCGCGTGATCGGACAGCGCGTCGGTGGATCCGGTCGCTCGTTCACGGTGGCGGCGAATGTGCCGTCCAATCTCGGCGATCAACTCGTGCTGGAGAGCCTCACGTCAACGCTCGCGCCCGAGTTTGGTCGGTGCGAAGTTGAGATGCGTGGCGAATGAGTTCGTGTCGAGCCGGAGCGAGCCGCGCCCGCGGGGCACACTGGTGCATCACGCGCTCTCGGAAGCCCGCCACTGCTCGATGAGTTTCGCGCGCTTCTCCGGCGGCAGCGAACGGAACTGGTTCGCGTCGGCAGCCGAAGCGAAACCAATGACTTCGCCCTCGAAGATCGCCGGTGAACCCGCGGCGGTGAGCGTCTCACCCGTGATCGGGCAGGTCGTGTTGCGGATGCCTTTCTGTGCCAGCACCTGCTCGGCGGCGAGCCGTGCGCGTTGCTTCATCTCGAGCGACGCAAACTGTCGAGCGCTTGCGCGATCAAGGCAATACACCGGATAGCTCTCGAAGTAGGCGACTTCACTCTCACAGGTCACGGTCTCACCCGTGACTGGGCAAGTCATCTCTACCAGCACAATGGGCTCGGTGCGCAATACGGTGGACGCGAGCGGCGCGGGAGCGGGAGTGGTTGAGTTGGTGGTTTGACACGCGGTCAGGAGGAAAAGCGAAGTGCTCGCGAGGATGGCGCGTGAGATCGTCGTATGCATCGGTGACTCCGTGGTGATTTCAGTGTCTCTTTGAGCGTTGTCGCGCTCCGTGATCGCGGAGCGCTTGCTTCCGTCATCTGAACCGAACGCAGGGACATTCCTTTACATCTACAAGGATTCGTGTTGGAGTTGTGTTCAGGTTTGATGAAGGCGCAAATGTGACCTTCACGAACGCCCGGTTTTCCCGGGGTTTTCGCGGGTTTGCAAACATGTCCTGCATGCGCTCTTCATGTTTAGAAATCATGAAGAGTCTTCATGTGAAGATTCTGTGCCCCTTTGATGTGCGCTCCTTCTAGTTTGCGCAGGTCCGTGGCGGTCGCCGAGCGCTTGCTCGCGGCCCAACGGCTTGAGCGCAAACACAGGCAAGGCACGTGAAACAATCAAAGGAGCAGCGCATGTCAAAATTTGGAAACGGTGTGGTGTTCGCAGGTGCAACGACGCTGTCGTTTGCGGGTGCCGCGGTCGCGGACGACGGAGAACTCGCGCGACAGATTGCGGAACTGAAGAAGTCCAACGAGGCGCTTGCCGCGAAGGTCGAGCGACTCGAAGCGAGCGCCGACGGCGACGCATGGCTGACCGAGCAGCGCGCGGATGAGATTCGCGGGATCGTCACCGACGTTCTTGCCGATGCGGACTCGCGTACGAGTTTGCAATCCGCTGGTGCGACCGCTGGTTGGAACAAGGACCAGGGTGGGTTCTTCATCGCGAGCCCGAACGGCGACTTCAAACTCAACATCAAGGGCCAAATCCAGTTCCGTTGGGCGTACGACCACCGCTCGAACGCGGGCATTACGACAACGAACCAACCGGGCACTGGCACGCAGGCCGTTCCGAAGGAGAACGTCTGGGGCTTTGAGAATCGCCGCACGAAACTCGCATTTACCGGCTTCGTGATGGATCCGAGTTGGACCTATGAAATCCAGCCGATCTTCAACCGAAGCCCCGGCACGGTGACGTCAGGTGACCAATCGTTCTCGAGCGGCAACATCGTCGGCAGCGTTGAGAACGTGTGGATTCAGAAGACGTTTGACAACGGTTTCAACGTGCGCGTCGGACAGTTTAAGTCGCCGTTCTTGCGCGAAGAATTGGTGTCGAGCACGTCGCAACTGGCAGTCGAACGCTCGCTCGTGAGCGAGATGTTTACGACGAAGTTTTCACAGGGCATTCAGTTCGAATACGGCGGCCGCACCGGTGATCCGCTGAAGGCGCAGTTCTTCTACGGCGACGGCTTGCGTGCGAACGCCACCAACGTGCCAACGAACACGGCGACATCGTGGGCGAGCCAAGCGAGTGGATTCGCGGGCGGCTACACAACGCCGTTCAACGCGAACCTGACGAACTGGGCGTTTGCAGGACGGCTTGAGTGGCTCGGTGCCGGAAATTGGAAGCAATTCCGCGATCTCAACAGTTTCCGTGGCGAGGAGTTTGGTTGGATGGCGGGCGTTGGCGGTATGGGTCAGTCGCTTCGCCCGCAAAACGAAGGTGAAGTGAGCGACAAGACGACGAAGTCGATGTGGGGCGTGACCGCCGACCTCACGATGGACTTTGGAGGCGCGAATCTCTTCATGTACGGCGTGTATCGCCGCGTGAATCTGACAGGTGATGTGACGACACGCGATGGCGAAGCCGACGGCATGAACCAGTGGGGCGCAGTCGTGCAGGGCGGCGTGTTCGTGTCGAACGATATTGAACTGTTCGCACGATACGAAGTCGGCGATACCGATACGGATCAATTCCGCACGGTTGAGCCAGGCGTTGAACTTGAACTGGACTCGATTGTGACGGCTGGTTTCAACTACTACGTCGATGGCAACAAGGATGTGAAGTGGACGACCGACTTCGGCTACGCGTTCACGCCGATCGGTGACTTCGCGACGAGTGGTGCGGATTGGTTGCAGGACTTCTCTGGCAGCACGGGTGACGGTTTCACCAATGATGGTCAGTGGGTGTTCCG
>CAIWCL010000344.1 GCA_903911205.1 uncultured bacterium | reverse complement strand
GTGCCATGCAGTGCCAGGCACTGAGTGGCACGTGCCGTGCACCGGAAATCGGAAGTTGGCTTGACTCCCAAGTTCGGGGGCTTGCGAAGATGCTCGCCATGCTTTCCGACAACGCTTCGCGCCCTGCAATCACCACCCTCGCCGCACTCCGAGCCTCGGGCTGGCGGTCGCGAAGTGTCAAGGACGAACTCCGCGACAACCTCGTGCGCGCCCTCGCCACGCCCGGCTGCTCGCCGCGCGATCTCTTTCCCGGCATCGTCGGCTACGACGACACCGTGCTTCCCGAGGTCATCAACGCGATCCTTGCGGGGCACGACATGCTCTTCCTCGGCGAAAAGGGCCAAGGCAAGAGCCGCCTCATGCGCCTCCTTCCGCGCTTCCTCGATGAGTGGATTCCGTACCTCGACATTGCGGGCGCGCCGGTCCACGAAGATCCCGAGCGCCCGATCACGCGCGCGGGCCGCGAACTCGTCGCCTCGACGCCGCCGGAGCAAGTCCCCATCGCGTGGTGGCACCGATCCGAGCGCTACGCAGAACGTCTCGCGCCCGGCACGAAGTTCGCCGACGTGATTGGTGAAATCGATCCGGCACGCCTCATGTCCGGCACATCGATGTCGGCCGAGGAAGCGCTCCACTTCGGTCTCATCCCGCGCCAGCATCGCGGCATCTTCGCGATGAACGAACTGCCCGATCTCGACGAACTCGTGCAGGTCGGCCTCTTCAACATTCTCGAGGAACGCGACGTTCAGATCCGCGGCTATCCGATCCGCTTCGAGCTCGACGTCCTCGTTCTCTTTAGCGCGAATCCCACGACCTACAACCGTTCGGGCAAGGTGATCCCGCAGTTGAAGGACCGCATCGGCAGCACGATCGCGACGCACTATCCGCGCGAGCGCGAACTTGGCATGGCGATCACGCGGCAAGAAGCGGGCGTCGATCTTGGCGGCGCGTACCCCGTACTCGTCCCGCCGTTCATGGACGAAGTTTGCGAGGAGATCTCGCGCGTCGCGCGTAAATCACGCTTCGTCGATCACGCAAGCGGCGTTTCTGCGCGATTCGCGGCGTCGAATTGGCGCACGATGGTCGCGAATGCACGCCGTCGCGGTATCGCGCACGGCGAGCGGCCGGCCGTGCCGCGCATCAGCGACCTCGCACACCTCCACGCGAGCGCGACGGGCAAACTGGAACTCGACCTCATGGGGTCGCACCAAATGACCGAGCGCCAGGCGATCGATGCGATCGTCGCTGAAGCGATCGCAGCGGTGTTCAACGAGTACGTCGACGCCCACGGGCTCGGCGACATCGCAGATATCTTCGCGAAGGGCGTGCGCATCGAGGTCGGCGACATGCTGCCATCGTCGGCATACGCCGCGGCGTTGCGCGAAGTACCCGCCGCGTGGGAGAAGGCGTTCGAAGTGAACGCGTCGGCTGATCTTGCCGTTCGTGCGAGTTGCGTGGAGTTCGTGCTCGCGGGACTTTGGGCGACCGAGCGCATCTCGCGCTCGGAAAAACACGGCCGCGTTTCCTATGAGGTTCGCGGGCTGTGAGCACCGACGACGTGCCAGCTCCGCGTGATCCTGTGCAAGGCGCGCCAACGCCAACGCCGCCGACGACGCCCACGCCCATGCCCACTCTCGCATCGCAACCCGCGCCCTTCGGGGGCGTGGTTCACACCTATCTCGGCTACGACCCGCAGGAGTTCCCGCCGCCGACGCGCCCGCCTTCCGGCGATGCCGCCGACGCGATGCTCGACCACATGCTGATGTACGGCTCGCGTCGTCGCTTCACCGAGCGCGAACTCGCCGAGGCCGTCCGTCTCGACCCATCGCAAGTCCGCGGTCTCGGGCCGAGCCTCGATGCGCTGCGCGCGATGCTTGAAGAGCGCCGTCGTCGCATTCTTGAGAAGTACGAAACACGCCGCGCCGAAGAACTCGCGCACGAAAGCGCTGCCGAAGCGGCTGCGAAGGTCGAGATTCCGGCGGCACTTGCACCGCGCCTCGCGCCCGCGCTTGCGGCGGGGCAACTTGCGGAACTCGAGAAGATCCATCGTCGTGTGCCTGATGCATCGCCGCTCTCGCAATCGCTCATGCGCGCGATCGCGCGGCTTCGCGAGCGCTTCACGGTCGAGCAGCTCGCGTCGAAGTACGCATTCACGGGCCGCGAGGAGATGACGGTCGCGCAGGCGATCCAAGTCAAAGGCGAACTCGACCGAATCGAGCGGCTCCTCAAGCAGATCGAGGAGGCGCTGAAGAACGCGAAGCCCGCGATCATCGACATGTCCGCGCTGCGCGAGTTTGCGAGCGAGGAGCAACTCGCCGACTTGGATCGCGTGCAGCGGCAGGTGAACGAACTCCTTCGAAAGATGGCGGAAGAGGCGGGGCTCGAGCGTAGCCCGGAGGGCTATCGATCTTCGCCACGTGCGTTGCGCACCTATCAGAAGCGTCTGCTCTCGACGATCTTTGCGGAACTCGCGGACGCGCGCCGCGGTCGCCATGACGGTGTATTGTCACGCGACGGCGCGATCGAACTTCCTTCCACACGCGCGTACGAATTCGGCGATTCGCCTGCGAATCTCGACATGCCGCAGTCGATTCTCAACGCGGTTGCGCGCACGGGGCAGGCGCGCCCCGCGGGCGAGGACCTCGTCGTCCACCGCACGCGCCGCACTCCGAAGTGCGCGACGGCGCTCATCCTCGACATGTCGGGATCGATGCGCTACGGCGGCCAGTACATCGCCTGCAAAAAGATGGCGCTCGCACTCGATGCGCTCATTCGGAGCGAATATCCCGGCGATTTTCTGCAGGCCATCGAGATGTACACGATCGCGAAGTTGCGCCCTGCCGGCGAGATCGTCGAGATGCTGCCGAAGCCCGTCTCAATCAACGATCCGGTCGTGCGCCTGCGGGCCGACATGTCCGACCCCGAGATCGGCGAACTCGATCTACCGTTGCATTTCACGAACATCCAACGCGCGCTGGCACTGGCGCGTCAGGTGCTCTCGGCGCAGGACACGCCGAATCGACAGATCTTTCTCCTCACCGACGGCTTGCCCACCGCGCACTTTGAGGGGAGCGATCTCTTCATGCTCTACCCGCCCGACCCGCGCACCGAGGCCGAGACCATGCGCGAGGCCGAGCGCTGCCGCCGCGAGGGCATCGTGATCAACATCTTCCTACTGCCGAGTTGGTCGCAAACAGAAGAGGATGTGCAGTTCGCACACCGGATGGCCGAACGCACGGGTGGACGCGTGCTCTTCGCGGGAGGCGAGGAACTCGACCGCTTCGTCGTGTGGGACTATGTGAAAATGCGTCGGACGATCATCGGCTGAGCGGCCGACGGTTTGTCCCAGTTTCACAGGCACTCAGTCGCACAGGCACTCAGTCGCACAGGCACTCAGTCACACGCTCCCCAGTTCACGAGGAGGAGCGAGAGGTCGGCGGCGTTGACCTGGCCATCGCGGTTCACGTCGGCGCCGCCGCCGTTTGCGCTTCCCCACGCGATGAGGAGACCCGAGAGATCGGCCGCGTCGACATCGCTGTCGCCGTCCACGTCGCCAGGGCACGCGGGCGCTTCCGGCACGATGACGATGTCGGACGGATCCGACACGGTTCCGGCGATCGCGGCCTCGCGCACGTAGATCGGGCAGCCGCTCGTGACGAGCGTCGCACCCGCGGGCACCTCGAGGCGCTTCACGTACACGACCTCGCACGCACCCTTCGCGCCCACAGCGTTGTCATGTGTGTCGACGATCGAAGTGATCGAGCCCGGTGCGATCCGCAGCGTGCCGATCGGGAAGTTCGACGCGGCGAAGCCGGCATCGACCGCACCGAGATTCGCGCTCATCGCCTCGAACGACTGCGCGGCGCTCTTTGAGAGCCCCGTCATCTCGATCGTCGCGACGGCCATCGAGAAGCGCGCCGGATCGTCGATCGCGATGTCGAGGTCGCCGCCGACACCGAGGCGCCAGACAGCATCGGGCAGGATCAGCGACGCGTCGGCGCCAACGATGTAGTCGCCGCCGATCGAGTAGCCGTCGCCCGGGGTCGGGGGGAGGTATCCGAGGTCGTACTCGCCGGTCAGCGTGCCGGTGTTGACGAGCGATCCGTAGATGTAGAGGACGCCGCGCTGGATGATCGTCGTGCCCGCGTTGTTGTAGTCGGCGAAGCAGTCGACGTCGCCGGCCACGCGGTTCTGGCCCGAGCCCGAGGTCGACACGCTCTCGGCGAGGATCTGTCCCTTGAGGTAGCTGCGGCCACCGGTCGTCGCGAAGGTGCGGTTTACGAGCATCGTGGCGCCGTTCAGGAGGAACTGGCCGCCCGCGACGGTCGTGAGTTCGTCGAAGGTCACGGTGCCTGACGTCGGCGAGACCAGTTCGCCCGCGACGACGAGATCGTGCTCGCCGGTGCCGGGTTCATCGGTGATCGATGTGCCGTCCGCGAGACGCACGAGCATGTCAGCGCCGATCGTCACGTGCTCCGTGGCGCGCAGCTGCAGCGGCTTCGACGACAGATTCGCCGTGCCGGTGCCGTTGAAGGCGGTCGAGCGCAGGAGGATGCGGTCGTTCGGCTGCGCGACCAGCGCGGCGTCCGACATCTCGTTCGCATCGATCTGCAGGTAGTTGTCG
>CAIWCL010000343.1 GCA_903911205.1 uncultured bacterium | reverse complement strand
GATCGTGACGTTCACAGGGAACGACGCGGTGGTGTCAGGGTTGAAGGTCGTTGGGCGACCCGATGGGTACGAGAAGGACAGCGAAACCGGCGGACGGTTCATGTAGACATCGATACCGCCGCAGCGGCCGATGACCATGTCTTGCCAACCGTTGCCGTCGATATCGAAGGTCGCGATGTCAAAGACAGATGAAATCGCTGCCGTCGGGAGAATCGTGCTCTGGTTCGACAGCATGTTGCTGCCCACGACGCCCGTGTTGCGCCAAATCTTCGTGGTGCGGCCGGACGACGGGCAGAAGGGCCCAAGGTCGGCATCAACGTCACAGACGATGACGTCCTTCAAACCGTCGTTGTCGAGATCGACGATGCGCACGGCGTTCCCGAACTCCGGCGGGCTCGCCGAGATGGTGTACGAGGTGAAGTTCGCGAAGCCGTCGGTGCCATTTCCCGTGTTGATGAGGATCTTGTCTTGACCGTCGTCAACGATGACGAGGTCAAGGCGACCGTCGTTGTTGAGGTCGCCGACGTCGAGGTTGTATGGCGCACCCGCGACCGCTTGGTCGGGGCCGTCGAACGAGTTTCCGAGGCCATCCGGCTTCGCGTACATGGTCGCAACGTCTTGGCCACCCGTGAGGGTGTTGATGCGCACAATGTCGAGCTTGCCGTCGTTGTTGAGGTCGGCAGCGGCGGCGGCGTTGCCGAAGGCCGACGCAAGTTGCGCGGCCGTCATGCGCGTGGTGGTCGTGTCGACAAAGTGTCCGGGGTTCGCAGCACCGAGGTTGTAAAGCAACTTGTTGTTGAAGTCATTCGCGGCCGTTTCGCCAGGGCTCTGCTGGCATTCACCCGCGTCGTTCGTGTCGCCGTCGGCGTTGAGGTCGATGCAGATGGTGCCGCTTGTCTCAGGCGTGTCGTAGTCGGTGTAGAAGAGGTCGGCGTATCCATCGCCGTTGTAGTCACCCACGGCGAGGTCGCAGAAGCGCGGGTTCGCAGCGGTACCGTTCATGGCGAAGAGTTGCGGAATGCGCGCGTCTTCGAAGCGGAAGCCGCGCCAGTTGCCGTTCGCATCATCTCCGAGATTTCGATACACGCGGGGTTGGCCGAGCAGTGTCGAAACTTGGTCGCTCATCGTCGTCGCAGTGACAAGGTCAAGCCAACCGTCGTTGTCGACGTCAACAACCTTCACATCACGATCGTTCGCCGAGTCGAGCATGCCTTGGCTTCCGGCAGCATCGGAGGCCGTTCCGTACTCAGCTGTACGGTCGACAAGGACACCGTTTTCATTCATGAAGAGAATGTCACGGAAGCCGCCCTGGATCGAGCCGGGGAACTTGCGCATGCAGGCAAGGTCGAGGTCGCCGTCTTTGTCGAAGTCGCCCCAACCAAAGTCCTTCTCGAGGTTGTCGTTCACGAGCAGGCTCGACATCGCAACGAGGCGCGTCGAGGTTTCGTTCACGTAATTCACCCATTGCGCAGCTGCGGGCGATGCGATCAACGCCATGGCGCTGAGGCCAAGCGTGGGAAGCGCGTTGTGTGTCAAAGTCGAGAAGAGTCGCATGCGTTGAGTACTCCGGGGTCCGGAAGTGGACGACGAAAGAAAGAAGGCGAGAGGGAATCGGAAAAGTGAAAGCACGAGCGACCGAACACGGATCGCTTACTGGCAGGGCCCCCAATTGCTCAAGACGATTGCGAGGTCGCTTGCGCCAGTGAAGCCATCGCCATCGAGGTCGAAGCCACTGCCGCCCCAACCGCCGAGCATCGTGGCCAAATCGCCTGCGGCAACGAAGCCGTCGCCGTCAAAGTCACCAACACAGGCGATGCAGTCGTCGGGGACGCCGTCGAGGTTCTTGTCGGGCGATCCGTTGAAGATCTCGACGAGGTCGACGGTCCCGTCGCTGTCACAGTCGAGGTTGATATCGAGACCATCGCGGGCCGCCGCAAGAAGGAAGCCTTCCATGTCGGTTGCGTTGATGGCGCCGTTCTGGTCGATGTCGCCAATCGCGCACGGGCTGTCGGCATTGAACGTTACACCTTGGCAACCGACGAAAATCGCGAAGTCGTCCATCGTGATATTGCGGTCGCCATCGATATCGAACTCATCACGGCCAAGCGAATCAAGGAACGCGATCAGTTTGTTCTTGTCGGATGCATTGAGCGCGGCGAACGCCGCTGCGGAGGCAGCGCCCTCACCGAGTGGCCCGTGTGCATTGATCGCGATGGTCACGCGATCCGCGAAAGTTCCACCACCCGCCGAACCGTTGTGGAGCATTGGATCGCGTGTGCGCAGATTCCAAAGGGTCGGCGTGCGCATTTCCAGTTCGTTCGCATCGCCATCCTGCACGCCGTCCCCGAGTGTTCCCATGTCATGCACGAGGAAGTCGCAATACGGACGAATGGCCTTGTTCCGAATGGCCGCTTCGAGCGTGGGCGAACTTGAGGTCGTCCAGTCACGAACGTGGCAGGCATTGCAACCGATCGCGTTGAAGATCACTTCTCCAGACATCCCGCTCTGCGGCATCTGCGGCGGCTCGGAGAGGTAGCGTTGGAAGTGCGTGACACGCTCGATGAACGTGAACCCGGACGCGTCCGGGACGTCCTCAGGGTCTGCCACCGTATCGCAGGACGTGAGCAGCGTCGCATCGCCATTGGGCGCGTTCTCATGAGGAATCAGTGCGTTGGTGATGCCCATCTCCATCGCAGTTGCGTCGCCCGAGAAACTCAGGACGGTTGCAATCTGCGCCTTCCAGCCGAATCGGCCGGCGCGAAGCGGGCTTGCGGGTGACGCCTCCAACGGAAGCACCCAATGGACGCGGCCCGAAACGCCGTCACCGTTTGCATCGGTCGGGTCTTCGTTGGCCGCGATGGCCGCATCAGGGATCGCTTCGATCAAGCCGAACGCCATCGAGGAGTTCGTCATTCGAACCGCGGTGACGGTCGCTTCGACTGGAATCGTTTCGCGGCAGGGGTCGCTGATTGCGAGCGATTGCAGCAGCGAACCGCCCAATTCCTCGAGCGGGAAGAACTCACCCTTCTCTTCCATGCCGAAGCGGGTGACGGAAATCGAGCCCCATCCACCGACGGGGTTTGAGTGGCAACTCTGGCAATTCGACTTGTTGAAGATCGGTCCCAAGCCGCTCGCGTTGCCGAACGGAGTCACGTACGCGACGCGTCCCGCGGTCCAACGCGCAAGTTGAACCTTGGAGAGACCCTGAAGGGGATCGCCAGCCTTCGGTTGGAGCGAAACGCCACCCGCAAGTGCGCTAGCAGAGAATGCCGCCGTCAGCGAAGCGACAGCGAGTCCGGCAAACAGATGACCGTGACGGTTGCCGAGATGCCCGTAGGAGTTCACAGGAGATTGCTTCATGAGATCTTCTTTTGCCTTCAAGGATTGCCGTCTCGCGCGCGCGAGGTGGGGGTATACGTCACTTGTTGCGCGGAGGAGGCAACGAACTCTGAGATTGCGCCCTTCAAGTGCATGGGGCTTGGTCAAGTTATCGGGGGACTCATCGGAGGGAAATCGATTCTGCCGGATCATTCAGAAATGGGCTGAATATGGCGTCTGCGCAAATCTCTCGGACTACGGGACTTCCGGACGATGGTCGGTTGCTCGTTGGCACCACGAAGATGCCGGATTCTGGAGGACCCATTCTCGGTGCCTGCGCGCTCGAAGTTTGATTCACAACGTCCGGTTTCTCATCGGCATGGTGACAATTCCCGTCCAAACTGCCCTTCGGAAGGATGCTTGAGTTTGGGCCCCTTTTCGTGGGCTGCCTTTCTTGGGACCCTTCGTCTTGGGACCCTTCTGCTTGGGATGCACGACAACTTGAATCCAGAGGGCACCCCGTCCGGATAGGCTCACCTTCCGCTCTCGCCCTCGCGACGTCCACGACTGAGAATTCCGATGCTGTTCCCGAAAGACAACCTTTTCAGTCCACGGACGACCCCTCGCGCTGTCGGGCCCCGTTTCCCTTCGGTCTCGAGCCCAATTCGCCTCGCTTGCGTTTCGGTCGTGTGCGCTCTCGGAGTGAGCCCCGTTGTACTTGCCGCGCAGGTTGTTCCAGAGGGGGTCACGCCGACGGAGGTGAAGGCTCCTCCGCAGCAGTCGCCATCAACCGCTTCTCCGAGCTATCCGGATGACGTCCGGCTCGACACCGCGCTTCGAATGCTCGGCAAGGGGGCACTCGAGCCAGCGCGGCAAACGGCACAAACCGTCCAGAAAGCCAAGCCTGATTGTGACCGAGCGGTCGCCATCGAAGGCATCGTGCTGAACAAGATGAAGCGTTACGAGGAGGCGAAGCCGCTCCTCGAGCGCGCGCGCGATTCGAACCAGCCATTTCCCGAGCAGAAGCACGCGGCGCACTTTCTCGGTTGGTGTCATTTCCACCTCGGTGACCTTCCCGCGGCGCGGGCAGCGTTTGAACTGCATTTGAAGGCGGTCCCGGGTGAGCCTGATTCCACCTTCGGACTCGGGCTCGTCGCACTTGGTGAAGATCGTCTTGACGATGCGGATCGGTACTTTGGGGTCGCACTCGCGGGCTTCACCACACCTCGCGATTCGCCCGTAGATCGCGCGCGCGTACTCACGCGCATGGCCGATCTCGCGCTCCGCCGCGACGATCCCGCGGCCGCAGAGGCGCTGTTGCGTCGCGCAATCGAGGCGAGCGCCGTGCAGCATGAAACATGGTCGAAACTCGCACGCGTGTGTGATCGACTCGGGAAAGACAAGGAGGCAGACGCGGCGCGCGCAAACGCGGACCGCATTCTGACGGCACTCGGACGGAAGCCGACGACGGATGCCGCGCCCGCATCGAAGCCTGAGCAGAACGCAGCTTCTGATTCGGCACCCGCGCCCTCAACGCCCGCGCAGACCAAACCATGAACGCCGTCGGAAGACGTTTCTCTCTCTCGTGTCTCGCGGTGATCGGAACCTCGATCGCGCCCCTCGTGGCCACGAAATCCGTTGCTGCACAGACCGAAGCGCTTCCGTCGACCTCGCGCAGTGATCAACCGACCGCGATCCGGTTCACCGACGTGACTGCAACGAGCGGCCTCGTGTGCACTCCGACCAGTGGTGCGTCACCCTCGTCCGTTGTCCTCGAAGTGAAAGGTGGGGGCATGGCGCTCATCGATCTCGAGCACGACGGCGACCTCGACATCTTTGTTCCAAACGGTGCAACACTGACGAATCCTGAGTTGGGCCCGGGCGCACGCCTCTTTCGGAACGAGGGAGGCATGCGCTTTCGCGATGTCACGGCGACCAGCGGCATCACCCATCGGCGGTGGAGTTTCGGCGCGACGGTCGGTGATGTCGATGCGGATGGTCACGACGACATCTTCATTGCGTGCTTCGGTCCTGATGTGCTGCTCCGCAACCGCGGGGACGGGACGTTTGAAGATGTCACCGCGCGCGCTGGCGTTGGCGACCCCGCGTGGGGCACTAGTGCGGCGTTCGCAGATATCGATCTCGATGGCGATCTCGATCTGTACGTTGTGAACTACCTCGATTTTGATCCCGCAACGCCGCTCCCGCCCGCGTCGTTCAAAGGCATGCCCGTCATCGCCGGGCCGCGGGGGTACCCGCCGGCGCATGATTCCGTCTTTGAAAATCGCGGCGACGGAACCTTCATCGACCGGAGCGCCGACAGCGGGATCCGCGCCGGAAAGCCTGGCTTCGGTCTCAACCTCGCGATCCTCGATTTCACGGGCGATGGCAAACCCGACATCTACGTCGGCAACGATTCACAGGCAAACAACCTCTTCACGCCCGCCGAGTCGTGGCGTTTTAGTGACATCGGACTTCGTTCGGGAATCGCGGTGAACGGCGAAGGACTGGAACAGGCGACGATGGGGGTTGCAATTGCCGATGTGGATGGGAACGGGCGTCCCGATGTCTTCACAACGAACTTCTCGAGCGACGTGAACACGCTGCATCTCAATCTCGATGGTCGAAACTTTGACGATCGGACGAATCAGTTTGGTCTCGGTGCGCCGAGCCGTCCGCTCGTCGGTTGGGGCGCGGGCTTCTACGACTTTGACCACGACGCAGACGAAGATCTGCTCGTGGTGAATGGTCATGTGTATCCGCAGGCCACCAAGGCGTCGATGGACTCCGACTACGCGCAACGGTCGTTACTGATGGAGCGTCGCGGCGCACGCTTCGTACCGCTTCTTGAGGCTGGTTCGTGGAAACTTGAACCGCACGTCGATCGGACAGCGCTCTTCGCGGATTTCGACCTCGATGGTGATATCGATGTCGTCATCGCCGGACTCAATGAGCCACTGCGCGTTCTTCGCAACGATCACATCGATGCTGCGGCTCGCCATGACGATTGGTTGATCGTTGCCCCTCGCGACACACGATCTGGAGTGGGAAATCGATCTGCGGTTGGCGCGGAAGTTCGGCTGACTTGTGATGGGAGAACGCAACGGCGGTGGATCGTCGGTGGTGGACCGTTTCAATCGAACGTCGCGCCAGAGGTGCACTTTGGGCTTGGCGAATCGCGCGGGCCTGTCGATCTCGAAGTGATCTTCCCTGACGGCACGATGGTCACCAAGAAGGCCGTCGCGCGTGGCGCCCGCATCGTGGTGGATCGCGCCGTCAACTGAAGTGACGTTCACGAAAGTGACGCAACGAGCAAGCCGCAGCCTGACAGGATGCGCGATGAAATCGCGTGCACGAGGCGTGCGTCAGATTTCAATCGCGAGAATCGTGAAGCGCTTCGCGCCACGAGGCAGATCCACGCGGATCGTCTCGCCAATGCGAGCCTTCATCAGCGACATGCCCATCGGGCTCGTCGTGGTGACTTCGACATAGTCGAGGTCGAATCGGCCAGTTGCTTGGCCGACCAAGCGATAGAGATCGTCGTCGCCGCGATCCTCATCCTTCAAGCGAACAATCGCGCCAACGAAGACCATGTCTTCAGGAAGGCCGCTCGAGTCCGCAACCTGCGCACGCGCAAGTCGCTCTTCGAGTTCCTTGATCTTTGCGTCATTCATCGCCTTGTCTTCGCGAGACGCGTGGTACTCGGCGTTCTCACGGAGATCGCCAAGAGCCCGAGCCTCCGCAATGCGCTGGATGAGCGCTTTGTCGAGCACCCTCAGCTCGGAGAGTTTCTCTTCGAGCATCGTCTTCTCTTCGGCAGTGATGAAATCCATAGCAAAGGTCCTT
>CAIWCL010000342.1 GCA_903911205.1 uncultured bacterium | reverse complement strand
CGCGATCGCCTCGTGCAGCAACGCGAGCGGCGGTGTCCCCGCGTTCGACTCGGCGTTGGAAATTGCGTCGGCTGGCTCCATAGTTCTTTCCATGGTTTCGTCCGCGGTTTCGTCCGCGGTTTCGTCCGTGGTTTCGCCCGCGGTTTCGCCCGCGGTTTCGCCCGCGGTTTCGTCCGTGGTTTCGTCCGTGGCTGGCTCGAGCGGACGATCTCCCGCATGGTTTGCCGCATGTTTCTCGCGGTTTGCTGCTGTCACCTCGCCACCGACCATGCGCGCGACGACACACTTCCGGGATTCCGTTCCGGGGGCCGCAGTGTAGTGACGGAGATTGAAGAGCATCGGCCCGAATCACCGTCGCGCGTGAATGCACAGAACCGTCGCTACGCCACGGAACAGGCGTGGTTCGAGCTCTTTGCGCCGTCGCGCGGCAGCACCGGAACTTCGATGCACACGAGCACCGCGGGTTCCGAAAGATTTTCCCTGAATTTCAAGGGTTTTTCGTCTCGCAAGCCTTTCTCTGGCCACGCGCCAGAACGGGCGAAAACCGCCCATTTTTGGTAAGATCCAAGACCCACTGGAGCGCTCTGTTCCAGCGCCTCGCCGGACACGTTCCGGCCCCCTTCCGGACCACCGAAAGATGAGCGAAACGACCCAGATTCCATCCTCGTCGCCTTCAGCGCTCCCCGCGGACGCGGCGAACTACACGTCGGAATCGATCCAGGTTCTTGAGGGCCTCGAAGCGATTCGCAAGCGCCCCGGAATGTACGTGGGCGGAACGGGGCTCAACGCACTGCACCACCTTGTCTACGAGTGTGTCGACAACGCGATCGACGAGGTGATGGCCGGCTACGCAACGACCGTCACTGTTCGCGTCGGCGTGGATGGCTCATGCACCGTCATCGATGACGGTCGCGGTATGCCGGTCGACCCGATGAAGCATGAAAACCCGACGATCAACGGCCGCCCCGCGGTCGAGGTCATCCTCACCGAGGTCCATGCGGGCGGAAAGTTCGGCGACAACGCGTACAAGGTTTCTGGCGGTTTGCACGGCGTTGGAATCAAGTGCGTCAACGCGCTCAGCGAGTGGACTGAAGTCGAGGTCTTCAAAAATGAGAAGACCTTTCACATCGGATTCGCGCGCGGCGAAGTGACGAAGCCACTCGAACTCGTCGAAACCCTCGCAAAATCGCCCGCAACCGACAAGCGGACCGGAACGCGCATTTCGTTTTTGCCAGACGCGCAAATCTTCCCCGACACCGAATTCCGCTACGAAACGCTGGAAAGTCGGCTCCGCGAACTCGCTTACCTCAATCCAGGGGTGCGCATTCGGCTCGTGGACGAGCGCGTTGACGCCAGTGGTCAACGACGCGAGGCATCGTTCTACAGCCCCGATGGAATCGGCGGCTACGTCGCCTGGCGCAACGAGCAAAAAACCACGCAGAGCCCAGTGATTTCATTCTCCGCGGACGACGGAGCACAAACACTGCGACTCGACTTCGCCATGCAGTACGTCGATTCGAGCCAAGAACTCACGCTCGCATTCGGCAACAACATTCCAAACCGAGACGGTGGCACGCACGTGCAAGGCTTCAAGGCAGCGCTCACGCGCGTCGTGAACGGCTACGCACGCAAGAACAACTTCCTCAAGGATCTCGTGCCTTCCGGCGACGATCTGCGCGAAGGCCTCGTCACCGTTGTGAGCGTGAAACTGCCGAATCCGCAGTTCAACAACCAAACCAAAGAGAAACTTCTCAACCCTGAAGTCGAGGGTTTTGTTTCCAACGCCATCGCTGAAAAACTCGGCGCTTGGCTTGAGGAGCATCCGAAGGACGCACGCGAAATCTGCATGCGCGCAGTACTCGCCGCGCAAGCGCGCGAAGCAGCCCGCAAGGCGCGCGAACTCATTAAGCGCAAGGGCGCACTTGATTCAGGCGGCATGCCGCACAAGCTGAGCGACTGCTCTTCGGATGATGTTGAGAAGACGGAACTCTTCATCGTCGAAGGTGATTCGGCAGGTGGATCCGCCAAGGGCGGTCGCGACCACGTGCACCAAGCCATTCTTCCGTTGCGCGGAAAGCTGCTCAATGTCGAGAAAGCGCGCCTCGATAAGGTGCTGGGCTTTGAAGAAATTCGCACGCTGATCCAGGCACTTCAGTGCGGTATCGGCGAGGAATTTGATATCGCGCGTCTTCGCTACGGCCGCGTCATCATCATGACCGACGCCGACGTCGACGGCTCGCACATCCGCACGCTCCTTCTCACCTTCTTCTTCCGCCAAATGCCCGAGCTCGTGCGGCAAGGAAAGATTTTCATCGCGCAACCTCCGCTCTATCAGATCGCGCGCGGAAAGACGGCCACCTACGTGCTGAACGACAAGCGGATGAACGAGACGCTTGTCGATCTTGCGCTCGGACACGCGACCTTCGCAGTACGGAACGAGAGCGGAACGACCACGCACACCGTTGCCGGCGAAGAAATTCGACGCATGGTGCGGGCACTTGATCGACTCGATGAACTCGTGGCGGTCTCGCAGCGACGCGGTATCGCGTTTACGAAGTTGCTCGCCATGCGTGGCGAGGATCCCACCGGGAAGGGACGCCTCCCATCTTGGCACCTTGCTTGGCCTGAAGGAGATCTCCTCTTCTTTGGCGAGGCTGAAGCGCGCGCGGCGCTCACGACACAAGATCTCGTGCTCGATGACCTCGTCACGAGCGAAGTGAAGGTCGATCGCCGACGCATCGCAAGCCTCCGCGAACTCCACGAAAACCGCGAGATTGAGCGGATCATGGGGCAACTCGCACAGTGGCATATCGACATCGCCGACTGGGATCGCGTTCAAGTTGAAACCGTGACTGGCGACAAAGAGCCGACGCGTTATGCGTGGCTTGTCGAGAACTCGAAGGGCGCGAAGTCGGGCGCAGCATCGGCGACACCGAAAGGCGAGGATGCCGAAGAAGAAAGCGAACGGCCCGCAGCGCGCGAAGGCGCGATTGTCGAAGCGGCAAGCGTGCCTGGCATCGTCCGTGCGCTCCTTGAAGTGGGTCGACGCGGCATCGAAGTGAAGCGCTTCAAAGGTCTCGGAGAAATGGAAGCCGAGCAACTGTGGGAAACCACAATGGATCAAGCGCGCCGAACGCTTGTACGCGTCACGCTCGAGAGTGCGAGCGAGGCTGACACGCTATTCACCCTCTTGATGGGCGAAGACGTTGAGCGTCGCCGCGCGTACATCGAGAAGCACGCGCTTGAAGTGAAAAACCTCGATATTTGAGCGCTCGCAACCTGCTTCGCAACTTGCTCGCTCTGGCCGGCCTCGCTCGG
>CAIWCL010000341.1 GCA_903911205.1 uncultured bacterium | reverse complement strand
TGGCGCACTCGTGCAGGCGGCGACGGCGGCATCTTCATCCACTTCCGCCATCCGAAGAATCCAGGCGCGATGAGCGACGTGCTCGTGCGAACCACGGAGCATGGCACGCGCGTCACCGCGGTCGTCCGCGATGGTCAGGGCAACGCAGAGAGCGTGCGCACGCTTGATGATGGACGCATGATTCGGCAGTTTCTCGCGGACATCGATCGCGGTGAATGCGGCGGTTGCGCACCGACCAACGGCGAAGGTCCGCTGAAGGGAATGGACTCGGGCGCGGGCGGCGACGGCGGCCTCGCGGGAACCTGCAACGACGGCAATACCGTCGACGTATTCACGCTCGTACACATCGACGCGGTCGTTGAGATGGGCGGACTCGTGGCCGCGCTCGACGAGGTGTTGCTCGCGATGGAGGTCTCGAACGAGGCGTACGTCAACTCGGGCATCACGCTGCGCGCGCGCACGGTTGGTATTCGCATCGTCGCGGATGCGCTCTTCCAGGGTGACAACTTCGGGACCGATCTCGCGCGGCTCAGCAACGCGACCGACGGAACCTTCGACATCGGCACCGACAGTCGCGCCGAATGGGGCGCCGATCTCATCAAGCTGATGCGCATCGACGATCCGGTCGATGGCGCCGGCGGCGTGGTAGGACTCGCGTACATACTCACGAGTTCGGTGACGACGCCTGCGAATGCGGGTTTCAGCGTCGACTCGTGGGAGTACTCCATTTCGAACCTCACGTTTCCGCACGAGATGGGCCACAACATGGGCTGCTGCCATGCGCCGGGCGACGGCGGCGGCTGCAATAGCACGTCGGATTCGTACTACACCTACTCGCGCGGCCATCGCTTCACGGGTGACAGCGGCAGCAACTACCGCACCGTGATGGCCTACAACCCGGGCACGCGCATCCCGTACTTCAGTTCGCCGCTCGTCCAGTTCGATGGTGTCGACACGGGCACGGCCGACCGCGACAACGCACGCTCGATCCGCAACACGCGCACCACGTTCTGCGACTTCGTCTGCAGCACGGTGCCCGACAACGACGAGTGCATCTCGGCAACGACGATCGCGGACGGCGGTTTCCTGACGGTGACCAACGATCACGCGACGAATTACGGAACTTCTGGTTACGCCGTCGCGGGCAGCGACTACAACGATGTGTGGGCAAAGTTCGTGGCACCAGCGAACGGGCGCGTGCTCTTGCGATTGTGCCCAACGAGCGCGACAACCGAAACCACGCTCGCGGTGTACGAAGATTCGTGCGCTGGAACACGCATCGCATCCGACGCAGGAACCTACGGCTTTGAGTTCTGTGCGTCGGAGTTTGCGTCGGCGGTGCAATTCTCGGTGTATTCCGGTGAAACGTATTACATCCGTTGTTCGTGTGCAGGCAACGCGGTCTTCACGGGCACGCTGCGCTACGACTTCACCTCGAACGGTCTCTGCGGCATTGGCACCGGCTCGTGTTACGAAGTACACGCCGTGCGTGGATGCAACAACTTCGATTGCTGCGGAACCGTGTGTGGCATCGATCCCTTCTGCTGCGAAACAACGTGGGATCAAACCTGCGTCAATGAGGCGAACGATTTCTGCGCGCAATGTGGCGATACCGATGCGACGTGCTTCGCACCGCATGCGGGACATGGTTGCGCGGATACCGATTGCTGTGCGCTCGTCACGGCCGTCGACAGCACCTGCGGTCACTTTGAATGGGACGCCACGTGCGCAGAGCTTGCAATGACACTGTGTGCTGGTTGTGGTTCGCCAACAGCGGGCGATTGCCGCGCCGTGCATGCGACACCCGGCTGCGCCATCGAGGAATGTTGTGTGGCCGTTTGCACGGCGGACTCGTATTGCTGCGAGATTGAGTGGGACGAACTGTGCGTGAATCGGGCAAACGACACCTGCGCCATTCCAGGTGATCTCAACGGCGATGGTGCCGTGAACGCAAGCGATCTTGCGCAGTTGCTTGGCTCGTGGGGTACGCCGGCGGGCGATGTGAACGGAGACGGCACGACGAATGCGGCGGATATGTCGGCGTTACTCAACGCGTGGACGGGGTGAGCTGAGCAAAGGTTGTTGTTGCGGTCGCGCCTGCGGGCGCTCCCTTCGTGTAGCTCACGCCAGAGCGAGCAAGTTGCGAAGCAGGTTGCGAGCGCTACGAAAACGTCCGCACGATCTCAAACGCGATCAGCGCGATGATGATCCACTCGAGCAGTTCGCTTCGATATTGCGCTTGTCGCGCCTCGAGGCGCTCGCTGATCGCACCGAGCGTTTCAAGCTTTCGGGCGATCGATTTCTCCCAGTCTTCGATACGAAATCGCCGCGCCGCTGCGCGCTGCACGCGTGCGAGGTGCTGATCGCCGTACAACTTGAGCGCGTTGGTCACGCCGTCGAAGAGCGCGGCTCCTTCAAGTTCTAACTCAGCAAGTCGACGCAAATTTGCGCGCAGTCGAAATCGCGAGAACAACGCGCGATCATTTGCCATGTGCCATACCTGATCGAGGCCACGATCAAGTTCTGCATCAAGATGCTTCAGTTCTACAACTTGCACATTCGCAAGTTCGAGGACGGCGAGTGTTGCGGCGGGTGCAGCGTCAATGACGATGGCAGCCGCCCAATCGACGACAGCGAGATCATGCGGCCCGTATGCGATGGGCGATGCAACAGCATCTGCAACACTGTCGGTGGCGAGTGGAGCATCTTCCAGCCGGACGAGTGCTGCCACTGTCTCGCGGCCGAGTACGTCGATCGAATGCTCCACATCACACGACGCGGGTTCAATGGTGAACACGACGTAATCTTCAGCGCCCGAGCGGAGTTCGGGGCGCGTCACCGCATCGCCGAGCGTTGTGAGCAGTGCCTCGACAGCGGCGCGCGCTGCGCTCGCAAGCGCGGCGTTGTTCCAGAGAAGCGCGGCCAGCGGACGCAACGCGTCGGGCGCGTCGGCAAACGCGATGCGAAACGCAATCGACACAGCGCCAAAGTCGTAGAGCGTCGCTTCCACGGCAACCGCGGTGCGCCAAGCACCAACCACGATCGGCGCACGCTCGATCACCACGCGAAGTGGCTTCTGTGCGAAGTCAGAATCGGCCGGAACGCGACGACTTGCAGGAAGCGCTTCACGAGCGGATGCAGGAAGTCGTGCAGCAGCGCGCGCGAGATCGATCGCAAATCCCGCTTCAAACGCGAGAAAAACACGACACTCGCCAACAACGCGAATGCTGCTTGCGTCGCGTGCATGTTCCACCCGGACCTCCTCCATGTTTCGGTGTGCGAACCGGCTCAGTTTGCCGCTTTCACAACCTTGACCTTCATCGTGCGCGTCTGCGCCGGGGCAACATCCTTCTCCCACGGGCGTCGAAGTTCAAACGTGATCGTCGTCTCGCCTTCCTTCACGCCTTTGAAGACAAAGTGCTCAATCATCGGTCCGCCTGTGCGGCCGTCGGTTGTCTCCGAGCGTGACTCTTGCGAGACCAGCGTGAGCACCTTCGCGTCGAAACCCTTCGCAGTCCACGAGTAGCCAGTGCCCGCGTTGAACGGCAATTCATTCGCGAGTTCGCCGCCGACAGCGACCTCGGTCTCGTGCTTCTTCTCTTCGGTCAATCGATGTGTGACGCGCATCACGGCCATGCGTGGACCTGGCTTGTTCGCGCACGCGCCGAGAAACGAAACGGGCGTAGAAACAAAGGAAAACAGCAGTACGCTCGCAATCAACGATCGCCGAGTATTCGACACCTGCATAGAGGGAGTCCTTTCGTCGCGCTTACGAGAGCAGCGCGTCTGGATCTTCGAGCAACTTCACAACGGTGTTGAGAAAGCGCGCACCTTCGGCTCCGTCGACGACGCGGTGATCGCACGAAAGCGAGAGCGGCAGCACGAGACCTGCGTAGAACTTGCCGTCCTTCACGCAAACCTTCTCCTTCGCGCGGCCAGCGGCGAGAATCGCAACCTCGGGGTAGTTGATGATCGGCGTCGCAAACATGCCGCCGTAACTGCCGACGTTCGAAATCGTGAATGTGCCGCCGAGCGAATCCTCACGCGCGATCGTGCGGTCCTTGCACTTCGCGGCGAGCGTCTTCACGCTCTGCGCGAGTTGGACGGGCGCCATCGATCCCGCGTTCTTGATGACGGGCACCATGAGCCCTGCATCCGTGTCGACCGCGCAACCAAGGTTGACCGCGCTCTTCAAGATGATTTCGCCCTTCGCATCGTCGACAACGGCGTTGAGCGACGGATGCTTCTTCAGCGCGCGGCAAATTGCCGTCATGATGAAGGGAAGCATGGAGAGCTTCTCGCCGACAACCTTCGAGTATTCCTTACGCTTTGCCTCGAGCGCGGTGACATCGGCTTCGTCGACCACGGTGAAGTGGACGGCGGTTTGCACGCTGCGCGAAAGTGCTTCGGCGATTTTGCGCCGCACTCCGCGGAACGGCACGCGCTGCGCGACGTCGTTCTGGTCGATGTAGACAGAGCCTGGCGTGACGGTCGCTGCGCGCGGTGCAAAGCCAGCAGTTGCTGGAGCGGCCGCGGTTGTCGCAACGCCGTTTTCCGCAAATGCGCCGACATCACTTGCGGTCACACGTCCGCCGCGGCCTGTGCCCGGAATCTTCTGAATATCAACGCCGAATTTCTTGGCGAGTCCGCGCACGGCGGGCGTTGCAAGCGCCTTGCCTTCACGTACCGCCACTGCAACTTCCGTTGCGCGCCGCGCAAATCGATCGCTCACCGTCAGTGTGCCCGACATCGTGCCGACGACGGTGCCCTGATCCCCTTCAACTTTGCCGCCCTCGGCGGCTTTCGCGCCAGCGGCGATCTGGCTCGACATGCACGTATTGCCGCTTGCCGTGTTGCCGTTTGAAGTAGTTCCGTTTGCCGCGGCGGCCGCGACTGGCGCCGCCTTCGCGGGAGCAGCGGCCTTCGCTGCGCCGTAGCGCACGAGCACCGCGCCGACCTTGATGACATCGCCAGCCTTGCCGCAGAGTTCGCTCACGGTGCCAGCCCATGGCGACGGCACTTCGACGAGCGCCTTGTCAGTCTGCATTTCTGCAAGCGTCTGCGATTCCTTCACAGTGTCGCCGGCGGACACCTTCCAACTCACAAGTTCCGCTTCGGCGAGGCCTTCGCCGAGGTCGGGGAGGAGGAAGTGACTCTTGTCGTTGGGCTGCTTGACTCCGGCCATGGTGGTTCCTTCTGACGCGGTTTGCCGCGGGGCGGTTGTTGTACCACAGGGCCCGCGTCGCCCGACGCGCAGGGTCGAGAGGGTAGGCTGCGCCGCATGGAACGAAGCGCCGAGAACCTTCCCGATCGTGGCGAAATCGCACCCGCGCCGTCCTTCGACTGGTCGCTTCCACACGACGCGCGGCGGCCGGCGGTCTGCGGGTCGATGGCGGTCGCAACGAGTCAGCCACTTGCCGCACAGGCCGGAGTCGAAATCTTGCGACGCGGCGGATCGGCGGCGGACGCGGCGGTTGCGGTCGCGGCCGCGATGACAGTGCTCGAACCGACCACCAACGGCATCGGCGGCGACGCGTTCGTCCTAGGGATTTTCGGCGGCGAAGTCGTGGGTCTGAACGCTTCCGGTCGCTCACCTGCGCGACAAGCGCGGAGCGTGTTCGATGGACAGGCGGGTATGTCGATGCGTGGTTGGGGTCCGGTGACGGTGCCTGGCGCCGTCTCGGGTTGGGTTGCGCTTTGGAAGCGCTTCGGTCGATTGCCGTTCGCCGATCTCATGGAACCCGCGGTTCGCTTCGCGCGCGAGGGCTATCTCGTGGCGCCGCGCACGGCGGAACTCTGGGCACGCGCGTATCCGTCGATGTCACGCCACGACGAGTGGAAGCGCGTCTTCGCGCC
>CAIWCL010000340.1 GCA_903911205.1 uncultured bacterium | reverse complement strand
TGCTCGCTCCGACGCGCCGCCTTCGCTCGCTTTGACGTGGATCGTGCCAGAGTGAGCCGCCGCAGCCATCTCAACCTCCCGCATTTTCCACCACCACACCCTCACCGAGCCGCCACTCGTGCGTACCTTGTCCCACATGGGTCCACGCGCGAACCCCTCCCTCACCCAGACGAACTGGGAACTGATCCGCGACGCGGCCAGCGACTCCGCCTCGTCGAAAGCGAGTCTCGACGCGATCACACGCCGCTCCTGGCCAGCGATCTACGCGTTCATCCGCGCCTCAGGCCGGACGCACGAAGAAGCGACCGACCTCACACAAGGCTTCCTCTGCGACGTCTTCCTTTCGCGCAATCTCCTTGAGAAGGCGAACTCCGAGCGCGGTCGCTTTCGCACGCTGCTGCTCGGCTCCGTCCGCAACTACCTCGCCGACATGCACCGCCGCAAAACCGCGGGGACACGCATGCCGAAAGGCGGCATCGCTGCCATCGATGCGATGTCGGAACATGGTCTTGAACCAGCAGAGCACGGCGCGCATTCGCCCGAGCGCGCATTCAACGCGCGATTCGTCGCAACACTCATCCGCGCCGCCGCCGAACGACTCCAACGCGATCTCCTGGCCGCCGGTGACGAAGCTTCGTGGGAGATCTTCCGCTTGCGCGTGCTTCAAGCAGCCGCCGAAGGGGTCGCGGTTGGGTACGACGAAATAGCCCCCCGATTTGGACTCGAGAAGGGCACCTGCGCCGCAAGGCTTCTCGTCGCCAAGCGGCGGTTCGCCACGATTCTGATGGATGAACTTCGCGCAACGGTGGACGATCCAAATGACGTCGCCGAAGAAGTGCATGAACTCCTTGCGCTCCTTGGCGAGCGCCGAAGTAGTGAACGACGGAACGGAAACCGCTGAGATCAACGATGCCGCACGCGCAAGACAATACCAGTGGACCCGCCAAGAGCCCGAACGAATCCGCGCAGAGCCCGAGCGGATCTTCACCACAACTCGGCGACACGCTCCGCTGGGCGTTCGAACTCGATGCCTCCCCCGCCCTCGCCGGCGCGACGTGGCTCACGCGAGAGATTGTGCCAGATGCGCGCGATCCGTTCGAAGCGATCGTGGCACCAACTACAACGATCGATGCTCTCGAACAACTGAAGAGTGCCTACAAAATGCTCCGCACCACTGGTTCGACCGCGGCAGAGCGAAGTCTCGCGGCGCGCCTGTACGCAGCAACAATCGCCGCCGCGCTTGTACGACACGGCCAACTAATTACAAGTCAGCGCGGCGAAGCGCTCGTGCGCGCATTCTCTGAACTTGAGGCAGACACCTCGATGACAGACGCGATCCGCGCGATCGCCGCGCAAGCGCTTACGGTTGCGCGGCGGGCGTAGTACCAGACGTTGGCGCATCAGACATGGTCATGTCGCGAGACGCAGCGTCGGCCGCAGGCATCGGTGTGCCAACCGGAGGATCTGAGCTTTGGCGGAATCCGCCCTTCGTGGAAGGCGCTTCCGCTCCCGGCAGATTCTCAAGCGCTGGCAGTTCTTCTTTGGAGAAGGGCTCCCAACGAATGCGTGCAGCACCGAGCGACGTACCCGTCGCAAACGCGATGTCGACGAGCGCCACTTGGTAACTCGCAAGCGCCGCAACTTCACGACTCTGCGCATCCGCAAGACTCGCGTTCGCATCAAGCACATCGGTACTTGTGCGGAGTCCAACGTCAAACTGCCGTTCTTCCGCGG
Organism: uncultured bacterium; assembly: GCA_903911205.1. Taxonomy (GTDB): domain Bacteria; phylum Planctomycetota; class Phycisphaerae; order Phycisphaerales; family SM1A02; genus QWPT01. The sequence continues at coordinate 34,226 of CAIWCL010000340.1, read as the reverse complement.
CGAGTGTGCGTGCCGCGAGAATCGTCTCGAGGCGCGCCGCAAGAATGCGCTGCCAACTCTGCGCCAAATTGTCGAGCGCGTCGTAGACCTCTGTGCGAATCGCTTGCCGACGCGCTTCACGAGTGCCGAGCCGCTGCACGCGCTGCAAAATCGCGGCATTCACGCGTGATTCCGCCGCTTCATTTCCAAGCGGAATCTCCGCGCGCAAGCCGACTGCAAAACTGTCGTCGTTTCCGAGGTTTCCATACGCCTCGTTCGCCTCGGGACCAGTGCCCTGCAGGTTGTAGCCATAGTCGAGGACAAAGAGCGGCAACGCTGCGTTCCGGCGGAAACTGATCTCGCTCTGATCGATCGCGAGTTGGAGCTCGAGCTCGAGCATTTCCATGCGATTCGAAACGGCTTTGTCGGCGAGTTCATTCCCGTCGAGTTTGAGTCCGACGGGGTTCGGATCGCTTGCGGGTCGGACCGCGGTTTCGGATGAGACCGGCAAATCCGTGCGATTCATCAAGCGCTTGAGCGCACGCTGGCGAATGCGCAAGTTCGAATCGGCCACGATGATCTGTTCGAGCGTGCGACCAATGCCGCTTTCCGCGCGGACAACTTCAATCTCCGGCGCGTCGCCCTGCGCAACACGACGCTTCGCGCGCTCGAGTTGCTCAACTGCGACGTCGTACTGTGCACGTCGTACGCCGAGTTCGCGATACGCGGAATAGAGATTCCAGTACGCCTTGTCGGCGTTCGCCACGACGCGAATCGCTTCGAGTTTCGTGCGTGTATCCGTGATTTGACCCTGCCACGCCGCGACACGGATCGAGTGCGTGTTCGCATCGACCCCTGCGCCACGCAAGAGCGGCTGGCTCATCGAGAAACTCACCGCCGCTAACCAGTCATCGTTTGATCCGCCGAAGGTGAGACCGGTCGCACCGCGCGTCAAAGGCGAAGAAATCGTGATGTCGCCGCCCGTTGCAAGCGGCAACCGAAAGCCCGCATTGAACGAGTCGGCATCGGGCGTTTCACCTGTCGCGAGATCCGCGAAGACGTTGTTATTGCTGCGGTCGTACTCGGCAAAGAACACGCCTTCAAATTTCGCTTCTTCCGCCGAGAGGTTTGCTCGCGCGATCGCCGGGTCGACCAATACCGTCTTCAGATCCAAGTTGTTGGCGAGCACCGCCGCGCGGACGTCCGCGAGCGAAACACCAACGCCATCCGCAGGCGCGGCTGGTACCGAGATCGACGCGAGTGCCTCTTTCGCCGCGTCTTCGAGCGTGACGGGTGGCTCGGTCGACTGCGCCGTTGGATCGGTTGCCTCGATGCGACGCAACTCCGCTTCTGGCACGCGCCAACGCGGATCTTCGTTGTCGAAGATGCCCGTACGACAGCCGCCGGCCAACAGCGACGCTCCAAGCGACGCGAAGAGCGCAGATCCAGAGAGGAGATGGGGTGCGCGTCGCATGGTCATTCGTGTCTCAGTGCCTCGATCGGGTCGAGCCGCGCCGCCTTGATCGCCGGGAACATACCGAACACGATGCCCGTTACCGCGCTGAAGGCGAAACTCAACGCGACCGCCCAGAAAGGAATGTCCGCCTGCTCGAGTTGAGCGCCCGGGATACGCGTGAGTCCGAACGCGGCAATACGCCCGATCGCGATTCCGATGAATCCACCAACGAGGCAAAGCGTGACGGCTTCGAGCAGGAATTGAAGGAGAATCGCCATCGGAGTCGCCCCAACAGCCTTGCGTAAACCAATCTCGCGTGTGCGTTCGCTCACCGAGACGAGCATGATGTTCATGATGCCGATGCCGCCAACGAGCAGCGAGATACCCACGATGCCGCCCGCAATCGCCGTGATGCCCGTCGCAAGCGCCTTGAATTGCTCGATGAACTTGTCGATCGCTGCGACCTGAAACGTCTGCGGATCACTTGGCGCAAGCCCGCGCATGCGACGCAGCACAAACCGCACTTCATCTTCGCCTTGCTCAGCAACCTCGGGGCTTGTAAACATGCCTTCAATGCGCATAAAGAAGTTGCGATCTTGCATTTTCTCGGCGACCGAAAACGGGATGAAAATCTCTGCGCTCGATGTGTTCATGCCGAAAAACCGCGCCTGCGTTGTCTCGACAATGCCGACCACAAGGAAGCGCCGCCCACCAATCAAAATGGCTTCGCCCACTGGATTGGCCGGGAGGTCGAGTTCCTTGATCGCGTCACTGTTGATGAGACAAACTTGGCGCTCGCTGTCGACGTCAATGGAAGTGAATGGCCGACCTTCCTCGACGAATCGATTCTGCACCATGTGCCAGTCTGGCCAGATGCCCGCAATGGTGATTCCCTCGATGCGCTTATCACCGGACTCGACGTCAAGACCAACTTCGGTGATCGGCGTGACTGCTTTCACCAATGTGCACTCATCACGAATGGCGCGCACCTCATCGGGTTTCAGCAGGATTTTCTCCCACGGATACATGTTCCGCGGTGCGTTGTCCGGTCGATCGGGGAAGACAAAGAACTTGCTCGCACCGACCGATTCGAACTCTGCCAACACCTTCGATTTGAGTCCCGTGAGCGCAGCGATGACGGCCGTCGTACTTGCGACGCCAACGATGATGCCGAGCGCGGTCAGGAATGCGCGCGACTTGTTCGCCCAAATCTGCGAGAAGGCAAGCGAGATCGCCTGAAGCCAGAAGAGCGGATTCAGCACGCGACACCCCCACTTGGCGCCGGCGCGCTTGGAGCGACATCAGCGTTCGCGGCCGCCGCGCGCACGGTCGCGAGATGCCGTCCAGCCGTATCCTGCTCGATGGGCAAATCACTCAAGACGCGCCCGTCACGCAAGCGAACGACGCGCTGACAGTGCGCTGCGACTTCATCTTCGTGCGTCACAATCACGACCGTCTGTCCCTCTGCATGCAACTGACGGAAGAGCGCGAGAATCTCCACCGTCGTTTGACTGTCGAGATTTCCCGTGGGTTCGTCGGCGAGCAAAATCGAAGGGTTGTTGAGGATCGCGCGCGCAATGGCGACACGTTGCCGCTGACCGCCCGACAACTGATTCGGACGGTGATCCACGCGCTTCGACAGTCCGACGCGGTCAAGCGCCGCGAGCGCGCGCTGCCGTCGGCCACGCCAGCCACCTCGGGCGTAGACGAGCGGCAACTCCACGTTCTCGAGGGCCGTCTGCCGCGGCAGAAGCTCGAAACTCTGGAAGACGAAGCCGATTTCTTCGTTGCGAACATGTGCGAGTTCACGCGCATTCATGCGGCTCACGTCGCGGCCGTTGAGGTGATAGGCACCCGACGTCGGTCGGTCGAGGCAGCCGAGCATGTTCATCAGCGTGCTCTTGCCAGAGCCCGACGAACCCATGATGGCGACCATCTCATTGCGCGCGATGGAGAGATCAAGCCCGCGCAACGCGTGAATCGTCTCGACGCCAACGCGATAGATCTTCGTGAGCGCGCGAACTTCAATGATGGCGGTTGCGCCTGGATCAGGCATCCGATTTCCCCGCTGCGCGAGACTCGCTTGCGCCATCTTCTTTCGAGGCGTCCTTCGCGACTTCCTCGCGCACCTTGTCGCCGTCCTTCAAACGCTCGAGTACGCGATACGGACCGGTGACCACCACATCACCATCGTTGAGCCCCTCCAGAATCATCGTGTCCGAGAGATTGGAAGCACCCGTGCGCACGATGACCATGTTGGCCTTGCCGTCCTTCATGGTGAAGACGAAGGTCGCTTTCTTGCGCACCTGATCGACGAGCAGGCTATTGGAAACCTCAGGCGGAAGATCGTCGAGTTTCTTCTCCATCAACGCTTGGCTCGGGATCAACAAGCCTTCGGTCCGCGCAACGACGATGTCGACGTTCGCGGCAAGTCCCGAGAGAAGCGTTTCACCATCCGCAAGATCGAGCTTGACCTCGCATTTGAACCAACCACCGGTGCCGCTCCCCGCGCCACCCGCGCTCGACCCAAACGACTGCTCGGTACCGCGCGCAAGCGCCACTCGCTCGACCGAACCCTTGAAATCACGATTGCGGTAGGCGTTGACGCGCACCGTTGCCTCTTGTCCGGCCGCGACGCGCGCGACGTCACTCTCCGCGACTTTTGCCTTCAAACGCACCGATCCGAGGTCGGCGATCGTGAGAATCTTCGTCCCGGCGTTGTTCATGGTGCCGACGACGACGAGTTCGCCCGCTTCGGCATTCAACTCGGTGATTTGCCCATCGATCGGCGCGAAAATCGTCGTCTTCTTCAGGAGTTCGCGCGCCCGCTCGATGTCTGCTTCTGCGGCGACAAGCGAAGCCTCGATCACCGACAGCCCTTCGCGTGCCGAAGCGATTTGTGCCTCGAGATCGCGAACACGTGCGATCGCATCGTCGAGTGTGGCTCGACTCACGTCGCCGGTCTTGAACAACGTCTGCTGTCGTTCGAGCGTCGCACGAGCGTTGGCGAGTTGGGAATTGGGGCCGGCGAGCCGTTCTTGTTCGCTGCGCAGGCGAAAGCGTTCGCCGTCACGGCGCGCCATCTGTGCTTGCAACGACGCCTGCAAATCGCGGTCATCGAGTTTGACGACAAGTTCACCCTTGCGCACGGTCGCGCCTTCGCGAAAAGGGAGCTCGAGAATCCGCGCGCTCACTTCTGCAGAGACATCGACTTTGACTTCCGGATCGAGTTCCCCTGGCGCCGAAACGGTCTCGAGGAGTTCGCGGCTTTCGACTTTGGCAACGCGCACCTCGAGCGCGTCTTCGCCTGCACCGAATGAAGGCATCATCTCCAACGCCGACGGTCCTGCAACGACGAGGCCGACAACGCCGACTCCGAGGAGAACCGCCATCACAATCAAGAAAGTCCGCACGAGGTCGCTGCTCCGTTCTAGCGCGGCGAATGCCGCGAGGGGCGAGCGTATTCCGAATGACGACCGCACGGTTGCCAAGTTGCACAAAAACACAACGGAACGCACGCCCCTCACTGCATCACGCAAAAAAGACACACCCCCGGCCGAAGCCGGGGGTGTGTGATGTTCTCATCGAGTGCTGGGTTCAGCCGAAGCTTGACCCAACATTCAGGTGATTACTGGCAGGGACCCCACGCGCCGAGGAGGGCCGAGAGGTCAGCCGCGGTCGTCGTGCCGTCGCCGTCGATGTCGCCACCAGCGCCGCCCCACGAACCGAGGAGGGTCGAGAGGTCAGCAGCGGTGATGAAGCCGTCGCCGTCGAAGTCGCCCGGGCAGGCAGCGCCGCAACCCGAGTTGTCGCCGTTGACGTTGACAATCCACTGGGCCGTGAACGACGCGCCGACGGTTTCGGCGAGGACGTACTGACCAGCGCCGTCAGCGCAGCTCAGACGAACGTAGGTGTTCGAGGCCTGGCCAGCGACGGTACCACCACCAGCGCGGATGCCGTAGCCGCTTGCGCCCGGAACCGTGTCGGTACCGGTGAAGAGGTCTGGGCAGTCCATGATGATGACGATGTTCTTGGTGGCGTAGTCTTCAACGCAGGCCTCGGTTTCGAGGTTCCACGTCGCCTTGTATGCACCACCGTTGATGAAGACGTCACGAGTGACGAGCGCCTTGAGGTCGCCGCCGTCGACGCCGTCGTCAGCGGTCTTGAAGCGCGGTGCGCCACCGTCGAGGTCGGCGTAGATGCCGATGGTCGCCGGGAGCGGGATGTCGCTGATGTAGCTGGCGCACGCGGTGTTCGCGGCGTTCACATCACGAGCAACCGAGAAGACGCCGATGTCGATGCACGAGATCGAGCCAGCAACGAGGCCAGCGTTGATCGAACGGGCGAACGAGTTGACGGTCGTACCACCACCGCTGCAGTTCGGGAACGCTGGGTTCACGGCGCAGGCCACGAGACCGCCGCCTGGAGCTGCGGTGCTGGTGACAACAGTGTCCGGACCCGGGTTATCGCAAACGCCAGGCTGAACCGCGGTGCCGTCCCAACCGCCCGAGATGAGGAGCGGGCAGGTCGCCGGGGTGGCCGAGAGCTTGAGCGAGTAGTTGTTCTGGACGCCGGTTCCGCAGGGGATACCCGTGAAGGCAGCCGGAGCGACGAACGCGTAGTAGGTACCCGCGCCGAGGCAGTAGGTGGCCGAGTTCGGGCACGAACCGCTACCAGCAGTGATGACCTGAATGCCCGCGCAATCCGCAACGGTGAGGTCACCCTTGAGGATGAGGACGGTCGTCAAGCTGGCCGACTTCGCATCGAGCGTGACTTGCGCCGGCTCGGTGAGGAAGAACTGATAGAAGTCGGTGTCGCGCGTGTCGGCGTCGGCCCAGAAGGTGCCGCCCACGGTGGCGCCGACTGCGATCGAGCCGAACTCACCAGCGGCGTTGCAGCCGTTGTTCGTGGCCGAACCGCAGGTCTCGACTTCCGAAGCGGTTGCGGCGTCAAGCGCGCAAGCCACTGGAACGGTGAAGCGGATCGTGCCGGAACCCGTTTCGCCAGTGGCGAACGAGCCCATGCGGACGAGGTACGTGCGACCAGCAACGACAGCGACCGGGAGTTCCGACGCGTAGGTCGTACCGGTGGTTGTGTTGCATGCGCCGGATGCGCCGTCGTCGTTGCAGGCGAGCAGAGCGTCTGCGAGGTTGTTGTAGTCAAACGAAGCCGGATCCGTACCGAGGTCATAGATCGCGAGCTTGTTGTCGTAGTTGACCGTACCGCAGGTCGAGGCAACGAAATCGCCGTTGAAAGCCGGGGTCACCTTGTACCAGATGTCCTGGTCGAAGATGTCGCTACCCGAGTTGCAGTTGGCGCCGGGGTGATCCGGACCGTCGGTCGTCGCGGTGGCGGTGTTGAAGTTGAACTGGCTGTTGGTGGTGCCCGAAATCACGGTTGCGTTCGCAGCGCAGTCGTTGGCCGGAGCGCCCGCAACTGGGGTGCAGAGGTAGATACCGCACGCATCGACCGCGATGGCGACGCAGTCAGCGTCCCACTGGATCGAGCAGCACGAATCGTTGATCGCGCAGACTGCCGAGCAGCAGACCGCATCGCTGCAGCCGGTTCCCGCGTGGGCTGAGCCGCAGGGGCCAGTCGAGCCCGCGCAACCAGCAGCAACCGCGGTGAAGCTGATACCCAGGCTACCAGCGCCCGAAGCGACTGCGGTGCCATCGTCATAACCACCGATGCGGATGTAATAGGTCGTACCACCCGTGACCGCGAAATCCTTCACGGCCGAGAAGTACTGCTGGCAACCAGCGTCCGCCGTGGCGTCGCCGTTGCAAGCGACCTGGGCGAGAGCGCCGCATGGGCCGGTGTAGATCACCATCGAGGTGTCGAACGAGCCGGTCTGGCAGGTCGAGAAGGTCGCGAGACCGTCTTCAGCCGCGGTCCACGAGAACCAAACGTCCTTGTTCGCGGTGCCCCACGAGAGGTAGGTGCCGGTGCACTGTGCATCGCTGACGGCTTGAGGGCTCGTCGTTGCGCTGCTCGTGTTGAACGCGTTCGCGCCGATCACGGCGGAAACAGCGGTCGAACACTCGTCCTGGGCCATCGCCAGCGTCGTGAAACCACCCGTCGCGAGGACGGTGGCAACGAGCAGGCTCGTTCCGTACGTATTCTTCATCGCATCGCTCCTTGAAATAGCCCGAACTCCGGGCCTCGACTGTTGGGACGCAGCGCACTGCCACGTCGGGACTCACCGGACGAACACCGAAACGGACGGGTTCGTCACTCTTCGCGTCTTGGTCGAACGCTGTGCAGAAACACAGCGCGCGATGACGGCGCGACTTTCCAATCTAGTTCCGTGATCGGATGATCCAAACAGAATCTTCGAGGGAAATGAGAATTCCGCTCACCACTTTCATCGCGGTTGCGGAATCGTCGCGACCTCCACGGAATCGTGACTTGAGCAGTCCGAGAACTCACTGGGCTAGGAGAGCCACATTCCGTCGCGGTTTGCTGGAAATAGTCGCCCTTTGCAGGAACGGCTGAGCGCGAGGCCACATCTCGGGCTGAGACGCCCCTTCCGCGCAAAATGCTCGCGTCGAACCCAACCACAAACGTGTCAAAAGAAGCAGCAGACCTCAAGAATCCGCGCAAACCTCAGGACGCGGCGCGAATCTCGAGGAAGCAGCGCAAAGACTCACGAAGCAGCGCAGAGGCTCACGAAGCAGCACGAAAAAGCAGCGAGAAGAGGCCGCTTCTGCGCGGCCCAGTGCGCCGCTGCTTACCTCAGGACGACGCTCGCGAGAACGCAAGAACTCCGTCTCCAGCCGAGTCAGAAACCGTGTTCTCGAGATCGAGTCCTTGCTGGGGTCAAGCCTTGTTGGGCGAACCTGCCCAAACTGAATCCACAGCCGCAAAACGACAACAGCGAATCGAACGAGTAGTCAACCCTCGCGGCGCCGGGATTCGACGGGGGAAACTCAGTTCCCAGGCTCAATCGTGACCGTCAAGCGAAGCGATGTGAGTTGCTCCGCGACGAGTTCCGCGTGCTCGCGATGCGTCGCGAGTACCAAAGAGAGCCCCTTCTTGTGTGCTTCCATCGTGCAACGCGTTGCCGTCGGCACGCTGAGTCGCGCAAAGCGACACAACGACTCAACGACAAATCCCATCTCGTTGACCTCATCGTTGTGAAGAAGGACGTTCCAAAGCGGAAGCTTCTCCGTGGGCTTGAGGGGCGCGGGAGTCGGACGGGTAGGGAGGGGAGTGCTCGCTTGGCTCATCGCATTTGACTCGTCTGGCAGCGCACAATCCGGAGAGTGCCTCAAAGAGACACGGGTGGCAGGGAGTATAAGCACAGAGGCCAGTCGATTCACTTTCTACGGCGAAAGTTCCGTAAAACTGCACGACTCAACTTCGTCGCCAGTCCACAACCAGCTTTCCGAACTGCTCCCCAGCCTCAAGCCGCGCAAATGCGGACGTGCCCGAGGACGGCGCAAACACTTCGTCGATCACGGGACGAATGGCACCGCTTCGGAAGAGCGAAACGACCTCCCGAAACTCGCGCATATCGCCCATCGTCGAGCCAACAAGTCGCAGTTGATTCCAGAAGATACGCGTGAGATCGGTCGTCGCGTCCGGTCCGGTTGTTGCGCCACACGTGGCGAAGGTCCCGCCGCGGGCGAGGCTCTTGATACATGATCCGTGCACGGCTTTCCCGATGCTGTCGACGCAAAGATCGACACCCCGGCGACCGGTGAGTTGCCGAATCTCTTTCGACCAATCTTGTCCCGCGTCGAGGACCGTGTGCGATGCACCGAGCGCTTTCGCGCGATCGAGTTTCCATTGATGGCGGCTTGTCACGATCGTTTCGCAGCCAAAGTGCCGCGCAATGGCGAGCGCAGCAAGCGCGACGCCCCCACCAATACCGGTAATCAGCACGAGCATTCCCGAGCGAAGGCCCGCTTGGGTGACCATCATCCGCCACGCAGTGAGGTGTGTCAGGCCAAACGCGGCGGCCTCGACAGGATCTGCGTCACCGATCTCAAGGAGATTCTCGATGGGAGCGACAAAGCGCTCCGCCAAGCAGCCCGGTCCATGCTCGCCGATCATGAAAATGTCCGCCGCCGCCGGTCGCATGCTCGGACGGAGCGGATCGGGCTTCGGCACCGCCGCGTTGAGGAGGACTCGCTTGCCCACCCACGCAGGATCAACTCCCGCTCCGACAGATTCGATCAGCCCAGCGCCATCCGATCCGGAAATCGCGGGATAGCGGATGTCGATTCCCGGCAAGCCGCGGCCAACCCAAAGATCAAGGTGATTCAGCGCGGCTGCCTCCGTTTTGACAACGACTTGCCCCGGACCGACGTTCGGTTCAGGAAAGTCGCCCACAAACGCGACATGAGGGAGAACTGGAGCACCTTGTTTTTGAATCACGATTGCGCGCATACGCGCCGAGTGTACGGAATCGCAGCGCCACCGGAAGGCGTCCGTATCATCCTCCCCATGGCCATCGCTTCCTCCTGCCGTCGCCGCTCTTCCACGCTTCACGCCTGCCTCGCAACATGCTTCGCTCTCACGAGCGCCGTTTCGCTCGACTCCGCTGCACGCGCCGAAGGCGATCGTCATGCGATCTCGGCAGAGGCCACGATCTCTGCTTTGCACCAACCAAGCGCGCAAGCATCTCCAACCACACGCCCTGCTTCCGCGCAGCAAGCCCCGAGTTCCGGCCCAATTCTCGCCGATCCGCCCGGCGTTGACTTCGGACTGATCGAACCAGGAACGACCGTTTCGGCGACGATCAAACTCGTCAATCCACTCGATCAACCCGTCAAGATCAAACTCGCGAAACCAAGTTGCACGTGCACGACCGTGGATATGACGGGGAAAGTGATTCCTGCCAAGGGTTTCATCGAGATGCCCATGTCGATGAAAACGGCGAGTTCGGTGGGAAAGCGCAGCGCAAAGATCAACTTGGTCTTCGAAGGATTGGATCAGTTGCTCTCCGTCGAACTTGTCGCCGAGACCGCCTACCAAGTTCGTGCGAATCCACCGTTCATTGATGCCCTCGCGCCCGAACGCATGAAGGGGTTTTTCGAGCTGATTGCACGGGACAATCAACCCTTCATGGTGCTGACCGTGGATGGAGCACCTGCGAAGCATGCGGATGGGAGCCCGATGACGCCTGCGGTGCGCCACGTTGTCTCGTACGACTTCACGCAACTCGGCAGTCGCCCCGTGCCGCCCTATCTCATCGTTGAAACGGATCACCCGAAGTCGCCGCTCGTCGATCTCCGAGTGCGACACGAAACGACTCGCATCAGTCCTGCGCTGTCGTTTGCCGAGTTTCGGGAGAACGTCGGGATTTTGAAGCCGCAAGGCTCCACGGAAGTCGAGGTTCAGATCAAGAACATGGGCACGCAGCGCCTCACCGGGGTCGAGAGTCTTGATCCCGCATTCAAGGTCGAACTCCTCTCCCAGACTTCGGATGGTGAGGCGCTCCTCGCGAAAGTCCGTTTCACCGATGTCGCGCTTCCCAAGGGCACGTTCCTTCGGTCCTGTCGCTTCAAGACCGCCCAGAAGCAGGCGGATTTCCTGCTCTATGGCTGTGTTCGCTGACCCAAACCGACAGGCCATCGACTGTTTTGCGCTCGCAACTGCGGACTACCAACCAATCTCGCCGCGCGGCGAATCCGGCAGGGCGCGATGGCGAACGCAGCGAGCCATGATTCAAACCGCCGCCTCCGACGTCATTCGCATCCGGAAGTATCCGAATCGGCGCCTTTACGACACCAGTCGTTCGACGCACCTGACCCACGACGAAGTTCTCGCCATCATCCGGCGCGGAAATCGCGTGCAGATTTCGGACAGCCGCACCGAGGCCGACATCACCAACGAGGTGTTGCTCCAAATCCTCGTGGCGCGCGACCCGGCACTCGTCTCGGCGCTGCCCACGACGTCATTGCTCGCGATCGCTCGCTCCACTCCGGAAGCCATCGGTGCCGCGCACAACGCCTTCTCTCCATTGACCGACGCACTTCGCGCGAACAGCGCGCAGGTCGCAGCAACGGCACCAACCGCAGCCGCCACCCCTGCCTTGGCGCGCGCTCGCTGATTCGTTCGTTTGAACGCGTTGCGAATTTGTGGATCTCCACCACTCGATCCGACGCTCCTTGCGGGCCCTCGCGAGGAGCGTCGGACACTTTTTGCATGGATCACTCATAGACTGCGAGGATGCACGCGATCCAAGCAGGCCGAACCGATCGGTCACCACGCTCTTTCTTCCTCACGATGCTCGTTGCAACATGCGTGATGTCCTGCTTCAGCACACTCGCACAAGGGCAAAACGCGCCGCCGACCACGCCGCTCGATCCTCGGATTGATGCGTCGCGTATGACCACACTTCCGGCACCGCACATCGAAGCCGAGGGCAGCGCTGTTCGTGCACCTGCGCCGCAACCGGTGCTTCGTATTGCGCGAGATGCACAGGCGGCGGGTGTTGACGCGGCGACGTACGCGAAGGCCCGCGAAGCCATCGCCGCTGGACTCGCTCTCCTCGCCCGAACGCAGACCTCGCGCGGCACGTGGTTCGAACAAGAGGAAGTCACGCCGACCGACATGGATCCGCGTAAACGCGCCTCAAGCATCGCAGTGACGGCGATGGCGCTGAAGGCCTTCGCACAGGCGGAAGGTACGGCCGACGCCGAAGCATCGAAGCGCGCGCGCGCTGCGGTCGATCGCGCGCTCATCGATCCGCAAACGCTCACCCTCGTTGCAGAAGGTGGCATCGGAAACTACGTGATGAGCGCGGTCGCGAGCGGACTCGCTGCGGTGGGCGACCCCGATGCGAAGAGCGGCGCGATGCGCGCGATCGCATGGCTGCGCGAGGCACAGTGGGACGAATCGGAGGGCGTGAACAAAACCGCGGATTGGTACGGCGGCGCGGGCTACGGAAACGGCAAGCGACCCGACCTTTCGAACACGCAGATGATGTTGGATGCGATGCACGATGCGGGCGTGTCGGCAGATGATCCAGCGTTCGCGCGTGCGCGCGCGTTCCTTGAACGAACCCAGAATCGGAAAGCCTCGAATCCCGCCGCGTGGTCGCAAGCGGGTTCTGGCGATGGCGGCTTCGTGTACTCCGGCGCAAACGGAGGCGAGAGTTTCGCCTCCGATGCCGCGGGTGAAGGTCGTTACGGCGAAAAACTCGCGGTGAAGAGCCTGCGAAGTTACGGATCGATGACGTATGCAGGATTCAAGAGTCTGCTCTACGCCGGGCTTTCGAAGGATGATCCGCGCGTGAAGGATGCGCTCGGATGGATCACGCTTCACTTCACCTTGGACGAGAATCCAGGGCTCGGCCAACAAGGTTACTACTACTACCTGCACGCCATGTCGCGCGCGCTGCATGCGTCGCAAGCCGACACAATTCGTGATGCCACTGGGAAGGATCGTGCGTGGCGCAAGGAACTCATCGACGCCATTGTCGCGCGGCAGCGTGGCGACGGCTCGTGGAAGAACGACGTCGAACGCTGGGAAGAGTCCAAGGAAACGCTCGCGACGATCTATGCAGTACTCGCGCTCGAAGAAGCACTCAAGCCCCGGATGCCGGAGCGGGCGCCGACGGAGTGAGTATGTCGTGCGCGGTGGATGACGGCGCTGCGACCAAGCGCAAACTCCACACCGCGAGCATCGATGCCGATGCAAGAAGGAGCGCACCGAGTGCTTGGTGTGCGGAGGTCGTCGCAACTTCGTAGGCCGGAATGCGCGCGTCGGTGCGGATCAGAACGACCACAAGTGCGCCGATTCCAAGAGCAAACTGCAGGCCAACCCCGTGGACGAGGGCCTTTCCGAAGAAGCGGATCGGGCGAATGTCTTTCGCGCGACTCGACGCGTGTGCCCCTGCAACCACCGCAAGAATCAGCACGACGAACGCGCCGAAAATGTGTCCCCAGATTGGCCACGCCGGGTGGACTGCAGGGTTTCCATCTGCGGGTGGAATCTGAAGGTGTCGGTAGCTCGCACCGAGGAAGAGTTGCACGAGCATGGCGGCAACCAAGATGATCGGTAGCGCACGAAGGCGCTCAGCGTTCGGAAGGTTGAGCGCCGCGCGGCCGCCGGCGCCGAGACCTTCTGTCCACGTGCGGCTCGTCACGCAGGCGATGACGCAGGCCGTTGCAAAGACGATTTGACCGAACATGCCATGCACAATCGCAAGCAGCGTGCTTGGTGAGAGCTCGGTTCCACTTGTCGCCGTCGTCAGCGTTCCGGTGACACGCAGACCTCCGAAGAGGCCTTGGACGCACACCATCGCGAGGAATGCAATCACGAGTGCGCGAGCAAGCAGGGATCGGCGCCCGTCCCGGAAGACAACATTCACCAGTACAAGCGCCGTCACACCAACCAACATGCCAAAGAGCCGATGGGCATGCTCGTAGTAAATGCCTTCCTTCATTTCGCTGATCGGGTAGAGCAGCATGTTGTGTCCGAAGGAGTTCGGCCAGTCGGGTACCGCAAGGCCACTCTCGAGGCCAGTCACCAGTCCTCCAGTCACGAGGAGAATGAAGACCGTCACGGCCGCGACGCGTGCGAAGAGACTTGCCGGTGTCGGCAATTGGATCGGCGTTGCACCGCGCGCGAGAAACCCGCCAAACCACGCGAGTGCCGCACTCGCCGCGAAGAGACCACCGACGTACGCGAGCGGCACCCACGTCGCGTCCGCATTCGCGTCGCGAAGGAAAGCGCCGATGACGAGGAGGTTCGCGACGGCGCTTACAAGGCCCGTGACGAGCGGGGATGCGCCTGCGCGGCGCGCAATCGCGCCGAAAACGACGGGTACTGCGAGTGTGAGCGCGAAAAGCGCTTCGCCAATCCAGAGCCCGGGTGCCATCATGGAGACATAGCCGATCGCCCACATCGCGGCGGTCGTTGCAAATCCCAATGCCAGATGGACGGGACGGACGAGATACGCCGCCCCGTAGGCGATCGCGGCGAGCACTGCGAAGACCACGAACAGGACGCCAAGCGCTGTGGGCGGTTCCGCTGCGACCGCGTTGACGCTTGATGCTTCAACGGAGACGGCATCGCTCATCGGAAGCGTTGCGGACAGCGCTGAAGAAACTGCAGAAATGAGAACGAGCGAAGTCGTCATGGGTGGCTATGGTAGGATTCTTGCCCTCTCCTGATGAGTTCGGATTCTGCTGAAATCTCCGCGCGTTCTGCGCATGCGAAGCCTCGCGCCGATGGCGTGGAAGACGGCGCGTATCGCGGTGACACGCGTGACCCCGACGTGCGCAGCGCTGACCTCCGCGCCGCGCCGACTCCGCGCGCGCGCGGCACACTTGGCGTTTGGGCAGAACTGACAAAAGTGCGCTTGAACGCGCTCGTCCTCGTGACGACCGCAGTTGGGTACGCGCTTGCCGAAATCGGCCCCATCGATTGGGCGCGACTTTCTTGGACCTGCGCCGGCACGGCACTCGCTGCTGCGAGCGCATCGCTCTTCAACCAACTCTTCGAACGCCGACGCGATGCACTGATGCTGCGAACGCGCGGTCGTCCACTTCCCGCGCAGCAGATCAGTCCGGCGACCGTCTTTGCCGCGGCCATGTTGACCGGGTATGCCGGCGCCACGCTCCTCGCGATGACCGTTGGCTTCCTGCCAGCAGCACTCGCGGCCTTCAACATTCTGCTCTACGCGTTGCTTTACACGCCGCTCAAGCCGCGAACGACCTTCAACACACTCATTGGCGCCGTCTGCGGTGCGATTCCACCGATGATCGGTTGGACTGCGGCGACCGGACAACTTGAACCAGGCGCGTGGCTTCTTGGTGGACTGCTCTTTGTGTGGCAGATCCCCCACTTCCTCGCGTTGGCGTGGCTTTATCGCGAGGACTACGCCCGCGGCGGGCACGCGATGCTGCCAGTCCGCGATGAAGGCGGCGAAATCACCGCGCAAGTGGTGCTACTCACGACATTGCCCCTTGTGCCGCTCGGTGTCAGCGCCACGCTCATCGGGCTTGCCGGCGTCTGGAGCGCGCTCGTCACGCTGCTCGCTGGTCTTGCGTTCTCATGGCTTGCGTTTGGGTTCTATCGTGCGCGCGACAATCGCAGTGCGCGGCGCGTGTTCCTCGCGAGTATCACGTACCTGCCCGTTGTGCTTGCGGCGATGACGATTGACCGAGGGCCAGCCTCGGTTGAAGCGCTTCTGCGCGGGCGAAGCAATCTCGCGGTTGAGGATTTCCTGATCAAGAATCTCCGTTCCGCACCGCGCGATGGCGAGAATCCCTACGTGCAATCCCGCAGCAGCACTGCGGAGCCGGCCGTGAGTGGATCCGCTGAAGCCAGTACATCGACTGGAGTCGGCGCATCGACCGGAGTGGAAGGAACTGCCCCATGAGCGATACGCAGCCTGAACGACCGATCGACGCATCTCCGAAATCGTCGACGGGCTCGCCATCGGATGCCGCGCAGGGTTCACCGACTCTGACCTTCAAGGGTGGCGGATGGGTCATCCTCCTCTCGGTGCTGCTTGTCTTTCTCGTCATGGGGTGGAGCCTTCTCGGTCCCCTCCTCGGCCGCCGGCCGATCGGTGACGGCTACTCGCTGGAGAGTTACGGCTACGACTTGTCGTCGCTCGCGATCAATCGCGATGAACTCGTCGGTTCGGGCTTTCCGCGCGGGTTTTTGCCTTCGCGCGACGATCCAAAGCACCTCGCGGGTCGCGAAATGGCGATCTTCAATGAGCAAAATCGCCCGAAGTACGTGGTGACGAGCGATCGCGTGATCGGCGCCGTGATCAATGGGCAGCCGCATGCCTGGCCGCTCTCGATGATGAACGCCCACGAGATCGTGAACGACACCGTCGCAGGGATCCCGGTCGCCGCGACGTACTCGCCGCTCTGTGACGCGGCGATCGTCTTTGATCGCCGTGTTGGCGACGGCGGGGGCGCGTCGAAATTCGAAGTCAGCGGACTGCTTTCCGATTCGAACCTCGTCTTCTACGACAAGTCAGAAGAAGGTGACGCTCGAGAGGACCATCGGCCGAGCCTCTTCCTCCAACTCGCGCGCAAGCCGGTCGCCGGACCACTCGCCAAGGGCGGCGAGATCACAATGTTCCCAGATGTCTGCATCACGACCTGGGCAGACTGGCTCAAGGCCCATCCCGATACAACCGTGGCTGAGCGCGATCCTCAAATGATCCGCCGGATGAAGGAAATCTCGTACTCGCGTTACTTCCTGACGCCGCAGTTCGAGTCACCGGTTTCGCCGCTCCCCGATGCCGCCGACCTCGCCGCACGCGGACTGCGTGAGAAGAGCCCCGTGGTTGCGATCAACCTTGGCGACGACGCCATGACGGGCACATGGCGACTGCTCGCGATCGAATCGCTGCTCGACGCCATCGCACCCGGGGCGGATGGATCGCGAGAAACGAAACTCACGGTCGACGGGGTCGACCTCGAAGTCTTCATGCCGAAGGGACCCGCGGTAGCTCGCATCCGTCGAGCCGATGGCAAGCCGTTGTTGACGATCCCCTGCCTTGCGTTCGCTGCGCACGCGGTGCTTGGCCGCGGCGAGCCGCTCACTTGGATCGAAGTTCCGAAGACGCCTGGTGCGAATCCTTGAGCGCAGCCGAGAACGACTTCACCCACCGATTTTTGTGAAATGTCAGAATTTTCGTGCCGCCAACGGCGCGGCTGTCGCTTGTAGAGAGAGACAAAGTTCTCTCAAGGATCACCGGAGCATGTCTCCCTTCGGGGTCCGCCAGGGGAGCGAAAGAAAATGTTCAGTCGGGTTGAGATTTCAAGTTGGAGTGCAAGTTGCAATTTTCGGCATCGCTTTCTCCGCTGAGAACCGCTTCCGGCTTCCCAGCGGCAGACGCGATTGAGAAAGGCCACCGGGAGTAGTCACCGGAAAAGCCGCCGGAAGAAATCGCACGAAACGGCGTGCGGTTGGTCTGAAGAGTGGGTTGACGGGAGGTGGCCCGCCAGCGCACTCCAAACGACCTGCACATGCACGTCAGGGCCATTTGAGGTTACCGCGCGAGCCTTGACAGACTGCACCACTTGAACCTCGACTCAGCTCGAGCATCACGACTAGATCGGCGCGCACCGCCGCCCCAGGAAACTGGTGGCGGCGGCTGCGTTTCTAGCGCGAACCAAGCCAGAGCGTGGCATAGAGCACGACCCAAATCGCATCGAGGAAATGCCAGTACATCGCGCAGTACGTGATGCCGCGGTGCTCATCGGGACCATACGCGGCACGCGATGCACGCCATGTCGTCACAAGCATCGGAGGCAGTCCACCAAGGACGTGCGCGGCATGGAGGCCCGTCAGGACGTAGAACGTCCACGCGTACAAGTTGTCGCTGATGGCAAGATTCTCGAGGTAGAGCTCGCGCCACGCGACGCCTTGCGCAACGAGAAACACAAGCGCGAGCGTCAGCGTCGCCACCATCAGCCCACCCTGCCGCGGATCGCCTTCTCGCCCTGCACGCAGCGCCTTCTGCATGGTGACACTTGAGAGGAGCAGAACCCCGGTACTCACCAAGAGCAGCAATGGTGGCTTGGGGGCGTTCTCGGGGATGAAGGCGGCTCCGTTGTCGATCCGAACCACGAGGTACCCAATGATCGTGGAAATGAACAC
Organism: uncultured bacterium; assembly: GCA_903911205.1. Lineage (GTDB taxonomy): Bacteria > Planctomycetota > Phycisphaerae > Phycisphaerales > SM1A02 > QWPT01. The sequence continues at coordinate 16,204 of CAIWCL010000340.1, read as the reverse complement.
GATTGCGAGCACCACGAGGAAAAGCCACATGCCGAAAAGGCCCGCTTGGAAGCGGGCCTTCGGGTCGTCGAATGGGGTGTCGCGCTGGGACATGCCGCGTGTATCTCGTCGGCCAATCCGCGGCGCGCTTACTTCGAGGTGATCGGCGCGAACGGAGCGTTCGCATCGAGGTACTTCTGCACGTTCGGGGCGTTACCCGGAATCTGCGATCCCATGTACTGACCGACGTCCATCATGCAGAAGACCATCATCAGGATGACGAAGAGCATCGAACCGATGAGCACCATCAGATTGAAGGGTCGGTCCCAGCGAAGGTGCATGAAGAAGAGCGACACCAGGGTCGCCTTCACGACGGCGATGCCGATCGCGAGGTAGATGTTCGCTTCACCGAGGTCGATGTAACGCGCCGCAACCGTGATGACGGTCAGTACGAGGAGCGCGAAGCCCGTCGCGAAGAGCGTCGAGTACGGAACAAGGTGGCCGACGAGCGGATGGGGCTCGCCGTGACCGTGGTGGGCGTGAGAGTTTGCGCTTGCCATGGGTATCTCCGGTTCGGGCGTGGGGCTTTCACCACCACGGCACGATCGCGAATGGATGCATCAGTGGATGAGATAGAAGAGCGGGAAGAGGAAGATCCACACGAGGTCGACCACGTGCCAATAGAGGCCCACAAGGTCGACGGGCGTGTAGTAGTTGCTCGAGAACCGTCCGCGCATCGCGGCGACCAGCAACCATCCAATCACACCGATACCGATCACGACGTGAATGCCGTGAAGACCGGTCATGATGTAATAGATCGCGAAGAACTGGTGGGTATTCACCGGCATCGCTGGGTCGGTGAGGTGGGCGTCGGTCTCAGGATGGATGCCGTGGGAACCCTCAGCAGCCTTCTCAACCATCGCAACCGTCGAGACGCCGTCGGGGCCCGACTTCGGAAGCGCAATCGCGCTGCGATCCATGGCAGGAATGGCCGCCGTCGGCATCGTCTCAAGACCCGCCGACGGATTCGGCGACGAGATCGCGAGAACTGGATTGTCGACCGGCTTCGGCTCGGAAGTCACGATCACCTTCTCCGCCTCATCGACTGGCTGGTAGAAGCTGATGCCCCACTTCAAGTTCTCATGGAACTTGTGCGTGTACTCGAAGTACTTGATGACCATAAAGCCGCACGCGCCCGCGAGCGTGAGCGCGAGGCACACGACGAGCATGCCCTTCTTGTTGGTCTGCGCTGCGCGCACGGCAAGCGCCATCGTGAGGCTCGAAAGAATCAGCACGCAGGTGTTGACGCCTCCGAGGATGGTGTTGAGGTAGTTCGCCGAGTACGAGAAGACCTCAGGGTTCTTGAAGCGCAGAATCGTGTACATCACGAAGAGCGCACCGAAGAAGAGGACTTCCGTCGCGAGGAAGACCCACATGCCGAGCTTGCCCGACTCGAACTGCTGGTTCGGGGTGTCGAAGTGGTGCGCGAGGAACGGGTACTTCGCGTGGTCGCCGTGGGCATCGTGGCCCCCGTGACCATGCCCATCATGACCGTGCGAATCAGCGTGTGCGTGGGAGGTTGACACGAGTTAGTGGCCCTTTCCGCTCGAGGCTGCCGCAACGTGCGCCTCGGTATCGATGACGTAACCCTGCTGCTTCTCGTCCCAGCGCACCGAGCTGAAGTCGTAGCAGTCGCCGACGCGCGGCGTGGTCGAGAAGTTGTCGTGCGGTGGCGGCGAGGTGCACTGCCACTCGAGGCTTGCTCCACCCCACGGATTGGCTGGAGCCTTCTTCCCTGCAAAGAGCGAGTGGATCAGATAGATCGCCGTGATCAAGAAGCCGAGGGCCATGATGTACGAGCCACCCGTCGAGATGTGGTGATACATCTGGAACTCAGGCTGATACATGTAGTAGCGGCGCGGCATGCCCTGCGAGCCCAGCATGAACTGGGTGAAGAAGGTCATGTTGAAGCCGATGAAGACGAGCGCGCACGCAATCCGGCCCCAGAACTCGTTGTACATGACGCCGAACATCTTCGGCCACCAGTGGTGCAGGCCGCCGATCATTGCGATCAGTGCCGAACCCATCATCACGTAGTGGAAGTGCGCAACGACGAAGTACGTGTCGTGCAGGTGGATGTCGGTCGAGAGCACTGCAAGCGGAATGCCCGTGAGACCACCGATCGTGAACAAGAACATGAACGACAACGCGTAGAGCATCGGCGTGTTGAACGCGATCGAGCCCTTGTAGAGCGTGGCGAGCCAATTGAAGACCTTGACGGCGGACGGGATCGCGACCGAGAAGGTGATCGCCGAGAAGAGCACGTTCATGAGCGGCGACTGACCGCTGGTGAACATGTGGTGGCCCCACACGAGGAAGCTGAAGATCGCAATCGCGACCGAGCTAAACGCGATGAAGCGGTAGCCGAAGATGTGACGGTGGCTGTGCACCGCGATCAACTCGCTGATGATGCCCATGCCCGGGAGGATCATGATGTAGACGGCGGGGTGCGAGTAGAACCAGAAGAAGTGCTGGAAGAGCACCGGGTCGCCGCCCATCGACGGATCGAAGATGCCGATGTTGAACGCACGCTCAATCACGAGCAGCGCCACCGTGATGCCGAGCACGGGCGTCGCGAGAATCTGAATGATCGCCGTCGCGTACAGCGCCCAGAGGAAGAGCGGCATGCGGAACCACGTCATGCCCGGTGGACGCAGCTTGTGGATCGTCACGATGAAGTTGACACCAGTGAAGATCGACGAGAAGCCAAGAATGAAGACGCCAACGAGGACGGGGATTGTGCCGCCCGCGCCATATTGGGTCGAGTACGGCGTGTAGAACGTCCAACCCGTGTCGAAACCGCCCGCCATGAGCGAGTAGACGGCGCAGATTGCGCCAACGACCCAGAGGTAGAAACTGAAGAGATTCAGCCGCGGGAACGCAACGTCCTTCGCGCCGAGCATGATCGGCAGGATGAAGTTGCCAAGCGCGGCCGGGATCGACGGAACGATCACGAGGAACACCATGATCGCGCCGTGGAGTGTGAACGCCTTGTTGTACTCATCGGCGGTCATCCACTCGACTTTGCCCGGGAAGAGCAACTTCGTTCGCACGAGCAGCGCCATCACGCCGCCGACGAAGAAACTCCCGAGAACGGCGAACAGATACATCACGCCGATCCGCTTGTGGTCGAGCGTGAAGATCCAAGAGAGGAGACCTCGGGTGAAGGTGAGATAGTTGTCCTTCACTTCGGTCGCGACTGGTCTTGAGTCGAGGGTGGTCATGGCTTCCGTTCCTGTCGTTGTGCCGGGTTGGGGTCGGAGCGTGGTTGAAAATCCTGCGGTACTACTTCGCTGCGCCGGCGGCCCCGCCAGCATTCGGAATGGCGTCGGGCTTGACCGTGCCATCCTTGTTGAACTTGTCGAGGTTCTTCATCATGTCGATCAGGGCTTGGATGCCGCGATCACTGAGTTGTCCCTTGAAGGTGGGCATCACGTTGCCGTACGGATCAACGAGGTGCTTTCCAGGATTGAGAATCGACTCGCGGAGGTAACCCTCGGGCGTCTCGTACTCCTTGCCGGAACCGATGATGTCACCGAGATTCTTGCCGCCGTCAATCTTGTGCGTGGAGCCAGCCTTCGTGCGCTCCCACACGTCGCCCGTGCCGTCGTAGTTGCCCCACGAGGGACCAGTTCCAACGGAGCCATCGAGCGTGTGGCAACTCGCGCACGCGCGGTAGAGCTGCGGGCCAGCCTTCCACCAGAGATCTTTGTCGGTCACCTTGTCGAGCCAACGTCCCTGCTCGACCACCCAGCTGTCGAAGTCCGACTCGGGAAGCACGAACACCTTGCGGTTCATATCCGAGTGGCCCGTACCGCAGAATTCGGTGCAGAAGATGTGGTGGAAGTCTTCGCCTTCCGTTGGGTTGTCCGCTTGGAACCAAAGGCTCGTGTAGCGGCCAGGGACGACGTCTTGCTTGACGCGGAAATCGCGGATGTAGAAAGAGTGCAGGACGTCTTCGCTGCGCATGACGAGCTTGACTGGGCGGCCCGCGGGGACGTAGAGGTCGTCGCTCGTCGCGCCGTTTGGATACTTGAACTTCCAGTACCACTTCGCCGCGGTGACGTCGATTTGGTACGCGTTGTCCGGCACGGTCTTCGCGATGATGAATCCCTTGAAGCCGATGAAGAAGATGAACACGACGATGATCGTTGGGATGATCGTCCAACCGAGTTCGAGCATCGTGTGGTGATTGGGGCCTCGCGCGTAGACCTCTCGGCCGCGCTGACGGTACTTCCACATGAACACCAGCATGATGCCGATGACGAGCACGAAGAAGAAGTAGTTGATGTAGTTGATGAAGTTGAAGATCCAGTCGATCTCCGGCGCGATCGTCGACGCACCTTCCGGGAGCCAGAACGTCTTGGGCGTAACCGGCTGCCCGGCGGCGAGCGCCGGGTCATTGGTGGCCTGAGAGAGGAGGGTGGGGATCATGTTCAACACTTTCGTTCGCCTCGTCATATCCGGGCGGGTTATGCCGCCGAGGAGTTCGTCAACTCGTTCTCTTTCGTCTCGTGCTTCTTCGCTTCGTGCTTCTTCGATTCGTTCTTTTTCCGCAGTTCAGCACGCCAGAACGCGCCAAGTCCGCCTGCAAGGGCGACGAGCGTCACAGCGCCGCCGATGGTCATCACTTTGCGCGCCTGCAGCACATAGCCGCGCGCGTCGGGGTCGTAGATGTGGCACCACAGAATGAAACGGTCGAGCGTCGTGCCGATGCGACCTTGCGAAGCCTCAAGCAGGCCCATACGCAGATCCTTCGGCTCGAACTTGGCACCGTACATGTAGCGGCTGATCTTGCCGTCGGGCTTGATGAGAAAAATCGCCGCCGCGTGCGCGTACTCGCCGTCGGGCTGCCGCTTGAATTGGAAGCCGACCGCGTCCGCGACGGCCTTCGACATCACTTCCGTGCCGGTGAGGAAATGCACTCCCGGTGCGGCGCCCGCGCGGTCGAAGTCGGCGAGATACGCCTCCTTCTTTGCCTTCGCGAGCGTGGCCGTCTCGGTCGGGTCGATCGAAACCGACACCATTTCAAACTCGTTGCCCGGAGTCCAATCGACACCCTTGAGGCCGTCGAATGCACCATTCAAGACAAGCGAGCACAGCATTGGGCAACGGTTGTAGCCAAGTTGCAGCAGCACTGGTCGCTTGCCATCGAAGTAATCGCGGAGCGACACCTGACGGCCAGCGTCATCGGTGAAGCGCGCATCGAGTGGCAACTGCGCGTCAAGATTCTCGATGATGTCGACGCCCTTCAACTCCTCGGGAACACCGAGGTTGAGTTGCGCGTGAGCGGTTGACGTCATGCAAACCATCGACCCAACCATCGTCCCAACCATCGTCCAAACCATCGTCCCAACCATCGTCCCAACCATCGTCATCGAAGCGACAAACGCAGCGGCGAGTGCCGCGCGAGTCTGTCGGATGATGTTGGCTGCGTTCGTCATGGTGTGCTGAGTTTCACTCGGCGTGCCCCATCGGGCTTCCGTTCTTGTTTGTTACTTGCCCTGCTTCGCCATCAATTCCATCGCGCGTTCGATTGGGATGCGGACACGCTCGACCTTCTTCTCGTCGACCTCTTCGACATACGTGCCGTACTGACCGAGCAGCCCCTGCTGCTCTTGACGAAGATCGGTTGAGAAGGCGGGCGGTACGTCGAGCACGTTCTCGTCGGTGAAATTGCGCTCAACACCGAAGAAGAGCACGCTCACCGCGAGGCAGAACACGACGAAGAAGATGATGCCGACGAAGGAGTAGAACCACGTCGCGCCCATTTCGGGGTCGTCGATCTGAACGGCTGCTTCGTTGGTGGAAGTTGCGTTGGCCAAGTTCGTTTCCTGACTGCGGCGCTCGCCGCGAAATCACATCTTCAAACGCTCACTGATTCTCGAAGCGGATGCTCTCACCAAGACGTGGATCCTGCTTCGGCACGAGCGCGACGCGCGAGAGTGTGCCGAGCGTTCCAGCAGCAACCGCCGCAAGCGCGCCGATCGCGAGGAGGAAATTCACAGGATTGCCGAAGTGGGACGGGGTATCGGCGTACTTCGCTGAGATCTCACCATAGGTCTTAAACGTACCGATGTCATGCGGAATTTCCGGCATGATCAACCAGTAAAGATCGACGTAGTGGAAGCAGAGCATCCACACCGCAGCTGCAGCAAGAACGAGCGTGCGGCGCTTCTGCCACTTGCTCATCACAGCAACGAACGGAATCACAAAGTGGCCGAAGAGAAGTGCCCACGAAACAGGAGCCCAGCCGCCAAGTTGACGCGCGAGGAACCAACCCGTTTCTTCTGGGATGTTCGCGTACCAAATCAGCATGTACTGGCTGAAGCCGATGTAGGCCCAGAACACCATGCCGAACGCGAAGAGCAACTTGCCCATGTCTTGGAAGTGCTCTGCGGTGACGATGCCCTTCAAGAGGCCGAGGCTTCGCAAACGCACCGTGATGAGAATCATGGCCGAGAAGCCTGCGGTTGCGCAGCCGCAGAAGAAGTAGACGCCGAACATCGTCGAGAACCAGGCTGGCGAAATCGACATGATCCAGTCGAACGCAGCGAAGGTCGTCGTGAGGCCGAAGAGGATCGCGGCTGGGCCCGACCACTTCTGCATGCGCTCACTGATCGAGATGTCGCCCGATGCATCTTGGCGAACGCTGCCGCCAAAGTAGAAGCTCGCAAGCGCGGCCCACACCGCGAAGTAGACCGCAGCGCGAATCCAGAAGAACGTCGGATTCAGGAACGCTTCCTTCGCGTGCACGATGTGGTACTCAGCTTCGTTGTTGGCCTTGAGCGACTCCATGTCCGCCCAAACCCACAAGAGATTCGCCTTGCCCATGAACCAGAGCACAGCGAATGGCACGAAGAGAATCCACACCCAGCGGAGATTCGCCGCCAGCGCTTCCGCCGGTCGGCGCACTGCAACCGACCAACCTGCACGCGTCAGGTGTTGAACGAAGACGAAGAAGAGACCACCAAGGCATGGCGTGAGCGCGAAGAGGAACGCGATCATGTACGCGCGCCAGAAGTGATGGCCGTCGGTGCCGAACATGCCGGTGTAACCGATCGCCGCGCCACCGCCGAGGCCGATCACCGCGAGCGCGATGGCGACGTTGCGGAAGCCGAGCGCAAACGCAGGGAGTTGAATGTTGGAAGTGCCGAGATCGGCATGCGTCGTAGCGTGACCCATCACTTCACCTCACCCTGCTTCGAATTGGTCTGAAGATTGGCGCGGAGTTCCGGCGGAACGTCTTGGAGCGACGCATCCTGCGAGAGTTGCAGCGCCTTCACGTACGCGGCGATCGCCCAGCGATCTTCGAGATCGATCTGTGCGCCATAGCCCGCCATGTTGCGGATGCCGTTGGTCGCGATGTTGTAAAGCATGCCCAGTTGATGTTCGCGTACGACTGGGTCGTGCAAGCTCTTCGCCTGCACCCAACTCGTACCCTGCACCGGGCCTTCGCTATTCGACATCAGTTCCATCGCGCGCTTGTTGACGGTGCCGTCACCCCAACCCGCGTAGCCGTGGCAAACCGAGCAATAGATGTTGTAGCGCTGTTGACCACGCGCGAGGAACTCAGGCGTCATCGACATGCCTTCAGGCAGCGTCTCCGCCCACTTTCCGTTGACGGCGCCCTCGTAGAGGTGCGAGTCGAGCATGGTCTCGCCTTGCGCAACCGTGCCTTCAACGGCGTAGCGCTGCGCGCGACCGTCGGCGAAGAGCGGGTTCTCTGCCTGCGACTTGAACTTCGGTTGGAAGTCCATGTCGAAGAAGATGTGCACGGCGCGATTCTCATCCGGCGTCGCGCGAACACGCGCAATCACAACGGGCGGGATCGCAAGCGCGCACGCTGCGAGAATTCCGGTGAAGATCATCCAACGTGGAGGAAGCGGAATCATGCGTTAGTCCTGCACCGTTTCGATAGAGACAGGTGAGAGCGTCTTGAGGAATTCCTCAGTGCGCTTCGGGAGGAACTTCGGGTCACGTGCTTCGATCACGATGAAGAAGCGGTCGTTCGACGCGCGACGGAAACGATTCGACGTGAAGAGCGGGTGATAGAGGAGCGGCAGCCCGTTGAAGAGGAACATCAACTTCACGGTCGCAAGCGCCGAGAAGAGGATGGTCAACTCGAACATGACTGGGATGAACGCCGGAAGGCTCATCGCAGGCTTACCCGAGATGAGGAACGGATAGCCGTGCACCCACACTCCGGCCCACATCGGGAAATTCCACGAGTTGGTGTACGCCTGGAGGAGGAACGCGGCAAGCGTGCCCGTCGCGCCCGCGCCGAAGACAAGCCACGGCAGGATGGTGCGCTTGATGCCCATCGCTCCATCGAGCCCGTGCACTGGGAACGGCGTATGGCAATCCCACCAGCGGTAGCCCGCATCGCGGCACTTCTCAGCGGCGGCCATGAGGTCGCCGGGCGTTTCGAATTCCGCGAGCAAGCCGTAGATCCGCGTCGGCTTCGCCGCGGGCTGTCCTGCGCCGGTTTCAGTTGGTGTTGTGACGATCGTCGCCATGATTCAACCTTCAGAGTGCGAAGTCATTCCTCATCGATGGCCGCGAGGCCCGATCGGCGAGGGTGGTGCTGTTCAGTGTCCGTGTCCGTCGTGAGAGTGAGCGTGGCCGTGTCCGTGATGACCGTGCTTGCCCGCGCCCGCGCCGTGCGGATCCGCTTGCGGCATGACTGCCTTCACTTCCGCCATAGCGATCATGGGGAGGTAGCGGCAGAACAAGAGGAAGAGCGTAAAGAAGAGGCCGAACGCGCCGACCATCGTTCCGATGTCGACCCACGTTGGCGTGAACATGTCCCACGAGCTCGGGAGGAAGTCGTTGGCCAAGCTCGTGACGATGATCACGAAGCGCTCGAACCACATGCCGACGTTCACAAAGATCGAGAGCACGAACATGAGCGGGATGCTGGTGCGGATCTTCTTGAACCAGAAGAGCTGCGGCGTGATCACGTTGCAGCTGACCATGATCCAGTACGCCCACCAGTACTGACCGAACGCACGATTGATGAACGCGAACTTCTCGTACATCGCGCCCGAGTACCACGCGATGAAGAACTCCATCGAGTACGCGTAGCCGACCATGCAACCGGTCACGAGGATGACCTTGTTCATGTTGTCGAGGTGGCGGAGCGTGATGAGGTCCTTGAGACCGAAGAGTTCACGCGCGGGAACCGCGAGCGTGACCACCATCGCGAAGCCGGAGAAGATTGCGCCCGCGACGAAGTACGGCGGGAAGATCGTGGTGTGCCAACCCGGAAGTTGCGAGGTCGCGAAGTCGAACGAAACGACCGAGTGCACCGAGAGAACGAGCGGCGTCGAGAGCGCAGCGAGGATGAGATAGGCGCGCTCGTAGCGGTGCCAGTGGCGGTTCGAGCCGCGCCAACCGAGGCTGAAGAGGCCGTAACCCATCTGCTGAATCTTGCCCTTCGCGCGATCGCGCAGCGTGGCAAGGTCGGGCACCATGCCCGTGTACCAGAAGAGGAGCGACACGGTGAAGTAGGTCGAAACTGCGAACACGTCCCAGAGAAGCGGCGAGCGGAACTGCGGCCACATTTCCATCTGGTTCGGGATCGGGAAGAGCCAGTACGCAAACCACACGCGACCAACGTGGATGCCAGGGAACGTACCTGCGCAGATGACTGCGAAGATCGTCATCGCTTCGGCGAAGCGGTTGATGCCCGTGCGCCACTTCTGACGGAACAGGAAGAGGATCGCGCTGATAAGCGTGCCGGCGTGACCGATGCCGACCCAGAACACGAAGTTCGTGATGTCGTACGCCCACATGACGGGGTTGTTGAGACCCCACACGCCAACACCCGTGAGGATGAGGTAGCCGATGCACGCACCGAGAACGCTCAGGAGTCCGAGCGCGGCAGCGAATGCGACGTACCACGCGAACGGCGCCTTGTCGGCTTCGTTCACGCGGCAGACCGTCGCGGTGACTTCGCTGAACTTGTCCATGTTGAGGACAAGCGGCGCGCGTTCACCGGGACGGTCGATGGTGTTGTCGGACATGCGTCCGAGAGAATGATCTTGTGAGAGCGTCGACATGGTGAGCAGCTCTTAGTGGGCGTGACCGTGATCGTGGTCGTGGCTGTGATCGTGACCGTGATCGTCGTGTGAGTGATCGACGCCCGGGTTCTTGACGCGCGCGAGGTACTTCACGCGCGGCTTCGTGTTGAGTTCTTCGAGCAGTTCGTAGGAGAGTTGGCTCTTGACCATCTGCGACACGCGCGACTTCGGATCGTTGAGATCACCGAAGACGATCGCCTGCGTCGGGCATGCCTGTTGGCACGCCGTGATGACCGCGCCATCTTCCACCGACCACGTTTCGCGGCCGCTGTCGACACCGCCAGCCTTCGCCCACGCGTTCTTCGCGCGAATCTTGGCCTCTTGAATGCGCTGCATGCAGAACGAGCACTTCTCCATCACGCCGCGCGAACGCACGGTGACGTCAGGGTTGTGCTGCATGCGCGACCACGCATCGGGCTTCTCGTCGATCGGATAGTCCGAATTCGGAATGTCCTTGTAGTAGTCGAGGCCAACCTTGAGGAAGCCTTCCTCGCGGTCCGGTGTGCGCTTCTGGTAGTCGAAGAAGTTGAAGCGACGAACCTTGTACGGGCAGTTGTTGCTGCAGTAGCGGGTACCAATGCAACGGTTGTAAACCATCACGTTGATGCCCTGCTCGTCATGCACGGTTGCCGCAACGGGGCAGACTTGTTCGCACGGGGCGTTTTCGCAGTGCATGCACGCGAGCGGTTGCACCGCAAAGCCCGATGGATTGTCGACGCTCTTGCCGCGGAAGTAGCGGTCAATGCGAATCCAGTGCATTTCACGGCCGCGCGCGACCATCGCCTTGCCGACGATTGGAACGTTGTTTTCCGCTTGGCACGCCACGACGCACGCGCTGCAACCCGTGCAGGTCGAGAGATCGATCGTCATCGCCCAGCGGTACTTCGCGCCGTCGAGATTCGACTCTTCCCAGAGCGAAAGACGGTGCGCGACGTGACCGACGTGACGCGCGAAATCAGGATGCGCCTTGTAGTTCTCGAGGCTCGACTCACGAACAAGGCTCGGAAGACGCGCTTGGATGCCGTCGGTTGGGACGTTTGCAATCAGCGCGTCAGCCGCACCGTGATCTTGCGTGTGAGCGAATGCGTACGTGCTGCCCGTCTTCGAGATCGAAGCCTTCGAACCGCCGAGCGCGGTCGTCGTGCGCAACGGATACGCGTTGAAACCCGCGCCATTTGCGATGCGTCCGCCTGCTTCGCCACGACCGTAACCAAGAGCGATCGTTGCGCAGTTGTCAGCGTGACCAGGAAGCGCCCACACGGCAGCTTCCATCGATGCAGAACCAACAGTCACCTTCGCCATGTCGCCTTGCTTGAAGCCAAGCGAACGAGCAGTTGCAGGCGACATGAGCAGCGCGTTGTCCCACGTGACCTTCGTCGCAACGTCGGGGACCTCTTGCAGCCAGCCGAGGTTTGCGAAGCGACCATCGCCGACCTTCGCATCGAAGGCGAACGCAAGTTCCATCTCAGTGCCCGAGTTCGCGGCCGCGGCGGTGCACATCGCGCCGAGCGCGTTGCCATCGACCTTCGGAGCTGCGGCAGCCTTGAACGCGGTCGACTCAACGTAGCCGCGATTGAGATTCTGACGCCACCACGCCTCGAACGCCGCGCCGGAAAGGCCGCTGACCTTCATGTGTGCGCGACGCACGATTTCGTAGCTTGAAGTTTCTTCGTCGCCCGTGAGCGCTGCGAGGAGTTCGAGTGCGTTGCGTCCGCCTTGCTCGACATCGAGGATCGGAAGAATCAGCGGCTGCTGCACGACGATCGAACCGTCGATCGCACGACCATCCGACCACGACTCAAGCGAGTGCGCGGCAGGAACGTGCCACGTGCATGCGGGCGACTTGCTCGTTTCGTTCGAGTAGAACGAGAGGTGGACGACTTCCTTCGCCTTCGACAACTTCGCGGCGAATGCAAGGTCTGCCGGCGCGTCGTAGAGCGGATTTCCACCGAGGAGTACGAGCGTTTCGATCGCGCCCGACTCAAGGGCGCCCGCGAGCTGCGCGAGTTGCGCGACTTCACCCGACGCTGGGCCCGACGCTGTTCCGTCGAAGTACGAAACCGTCGTGCCGACCGCGCCGAGTTTCTCGTTGATCGCGGCCGCGAGCGCAATCGTTGCTGGGTCCTGCATCCAGCCCGCGACGACCACTGCCGACGAACCCGCAGCCTTCAAGTCGGCGACGAGTTGCGCGAGGATTTCCTTGCCGTGCGCATCGAGCATCGCGCCAGCGCGTGCGTTGGTCGCGAGCGCATCGACGCCAGAAACGCCGAGTTCCTTCGCGATGACCGCGGCGAGCACCGGGATGTCGCTGCGACGAACCGCGAGGCGATCATCCGCACTCATGCCGGTGACCGTCAGCGACGGCTCAGCCACGTACATGCGCGAGAGCTCTTGCTTCGCTGGATCGGCCGCGTTGACGCGACGACCCTTCGCCCACGCCGCCGAGTGCGCGACGCCCGCAACTGGGCAGCCGAGGAGATCAGCGTCGAGTGCAACAATGACCTTCGCCTTCTCGAGGTTCGGCATCGCGATCGCGCCGCTCGTGGCCTTTGCAGCAGCGACGACGTTGTCGTTCGCCATCGCACTCCAGTTGCCCCACCACGCCTTCGGGTAGGCCGCCATGAAGCGCGTCTTCATGTCTTCAAGCGAAGGACTCATCGACGTGTCGACGAGCACCGCGAGACCAGCGCCGCCGTTCGCCTTGAACTTCGTCGCCGCTTCGCCGCACCACGTACTGAACGCGGTCCACGTGCTGGCTTGACCCGACTTCGTCAGCGAACGGCTGCGGTCTGGGTCGTAGAGCTCAAGGACTCGCGCTTGGATGATCGAGTTCGAGCCCGCTGCGAAGGGAAGCGCAGGGTTTCCTTCGAGTTTGATCGGACGACCATCGAAACTCTTCGCGAGGACAGGCCACGCGATGCCACCAACTTCAACCGAGGTCGCGTAGTGGATCGGCACACCAGCGGTGCGTCCGCCATTCGCGCCTGTGTCCGCTTGCGAGAAGGCGACGATCTTCGACTCGGGCCAACGGCGGCATGCCGCAAGACCAGCGAGTGCGATGCCCGCGCCCATCAACTTGATGAACGTGCGGCGGTCGTCGCCGGACGCGAGTTCCTGCGCATTCGGGCCGAACTCGCGCGCCATGATGTCGCGGAATTCCGGCGTTTTCTCGAGGTCTTCGGCGCTGCGCCAATACTCCGCGGGGGCAAACTTCAGCCCTGCATCTTTGCTCGCGGTATCGCAGCCGTGGCGTGATTCGTGCATCGAATTCTCTCTTGGTCGCGGGTGATCTGGCTCGCGCCAGTTCCGGTCTTCGGGCTTACCTTTTGTGTTCGTTTCTTGCGTTCGTTTCCGCGCGAAACGCGGCGTGCGATCAGCGGTGGCAGGTCGAGCAATCTTCGCTCGGACTGATGTGGTACTTCTTCTTGAGTGCTTCTCGGTCTTCCGCGGTGAGGTCGGTCGCCGAGTCAAATCCGAGATTGGTGATCTCGCTCGTCGGACGCAGGTTGATCTCGGGGTTGCGGTGGCACTCAAGGCACCAACCCATCGAGAGCGGCGACTTCTGATAGACGACTTCCATCGTGTCGATGCGGCCGTGGCACGAAACGCACCCGATGCCGCGATTCACGTGCGCCGAGTGATCGAAGTACGCGAAATCAGGCAGCTTGTGAATGCGCGTCCACTCGACGGGCAGACCAGTCTCGTAGCTCTCACGCACCGGCTCGAGCTTCGGACTCTGCGGACGAATCTGCGTGTGGCAGTTCATGCAGGTCTGCGTCGGAGGAACACTTGCGTGCGCGGCCTTCTCAACCGATGTATGGCAGTAGCGGCAGTCCATGCCCAGTTCGCCCGCGTGCAGCGCGTGGCTGAATGGCACAGGTTGCTTCGGTTGGTAACCAACCTCAAGCGTCTTTGGGCTGAGGCCGTACGCCACGAAGAACACGGCGTAGAGCGGAATGGTCAGTGCTGCAGCGATGATCGTCGGCAGCAGAAGGTTCGACCACTTGGGGAAGAGAAACCTGCTCATCTCTGGAAGAGCTCCTGAGTGGATCGCGAAGCGAGTGCTGCGCGACCAACGAGTGACCCGTGTAAAGAACCGACAACAGAATCGAGGGAACCGAAAAAGGCCTGTACGGACATCGTGAAAAATCTCACGAAGTCCATTTGGCCATACTAGACCGAGCCGCCGAGGCCGTCAATCCGTCGACAACTTGGGTCGTGATCGGCCGAGCGGTTCTCGGCCCTCCAAACTTGTTTTGAACGTTGCGCGCGCGGTGGGTCGAGGGGCGCGAGGTTTGTACTTGGATGCCCCTCGCTCACGAGGCCTTGGACCGACACGCTCACGCGCCGGTCGGCTGGACCCCGAAGAATGATTTCGCGTTTGCAAAAACGGCCTCGCGGACGCGACCCTCCGGCTCCCCGCGAAGCGCCGCCAGAGCTTCGACCACGTGCACGACGTACTTCGGGGCGTTCGGACGGACGGTCCGGTGGGGTTCCGGCGTCAGAAACGGGGCATCGGTCTCCACCATGATCCGGTCGAGGGGCGCGAGCCGAGCCGCCTCGTGGGTCGACTTTGCGTTTCGGAACGTCACGACGCCCGTGAACGAGACTGAGGCGCCAAAATCGAGCAAAAGCCGCATTTCTCGCGGACCGGCCGTAAAGCAGTGGAAAACGAAGCGCTCGGGCGGGAGGCCGCTCTCCCGGAGGACCGGGATGAGTTCATCGAACGCCTCGCGGCAATGAAGGACGATTGGCTTCGCGAGAGCGGGCTCTTCGCGATGCCAACGAGCGATCGCCTCAAGTTGGGCCTCAAGAACGGGCCGCTGGACCTCCTGCGGCGGGTTGGCGTAATGGCGATCGAGGCCCAGTTCGCCCCACGCCACACACTTGGGCGAGCGGCCGGCCGACCGCATTTCCTCCCAGTCCGCGGGTTCGTCGGCGTACAGCGGGTGCACCCCGGCGCTTGCCCAGAGATTGGCGTGCGCTTCGGCGAGGGCGACGGTTCGACGCGCATCACGCGTGGTCGTGGCGATGGTGATGGCGCCGAACACCCCCGCCTCCCGCGCTTCAGCGAGAATCTCGGCGACGCGGCCCTCGTACTCAGGAAAGGTGAGGTGACAGTGTGTGTCGATCACGACGGAGAGGGTACCGGGGACGAAGACCGCAGGCCTGTGGACGTGGGCGCGAACCCGTGAACGCGGGCGCGAACCCTTCGGTGTGAACTGCTGACGGGTTCCGTACACTCGTCGCTTCATGTTCGGGCGCGAGCGCGACCAACCCACCGACCAGCCGACCGACCTCGGCACGATGAGTTTCGGAGATCACCTCCAGGAACTTCGCACGCGCGTCTTCCGAGCGCTCGTTGTGCCGCTGCCACTTGCGGTACTGCTCTTTTTTTACGCGCCCGAGATTCGCGACCTCCTCATCCGGCCGCTTTTCGCGGCCCAACGCGCGAATGGCCAACCCGAGCAGGTGCAAGCGCTCTCCCCCGCCGAGACGATCTCGACCGACATGAAGCTCGCGATCATCGCGGCGATCGCCCTGTCAGCACCGTGGATCCTGCTGCAGCTTTGGCGCTTCATCGAGCCAGGGCTTTACCGCCACGAACGTCGATACGTCCACTTCCTCGTGCCGCTGTCGGCCGTACTGACTTTCCTCGGAATCGCGCTCTTCTATTGGGTGCTGCTGCCCTTCACCCTGCTGTTCCTAGTCGGTTTTGGCGCCTCTCAACCGAGAACCGTGCCGGTCCCCGAGCCGGGTGCGGATGTTGGAACAGAAGTCTCCACGCCACCTGCGGGAACAGCGCTGAACATCCTCGTACTTGATGAAGATCCGCCTCACCCCAAGGCGGGCGACGTATGGATCTCGGCCAAGACGCAGGTACTCCGTATCGCGGTGCCGCTTGAGAAGATCTCCCCCAACGCACTCGTTCAAGCAACGAGTGACCTTTCCGCGGCGATCACAGGGAATGGACAGGATCCAACGAAGACGCTTTCGATCCTCGAAGTGCCACTGACGGTTGTCGGAGGAATTGCGCAGGTGTATCGCTTGAGCGAATACATCTCTTTCACGCTGATGCT
>CAIWCL010000339.1 GCA_903911205.1 uncultured bacterium | reverse complement strand
GATTCACTCCGAGGGGAGCCGGCCAGAGCGAGCAAGTTGCGAAGCAGGTTGCGAGCGCTCAGGCAGCGACGCATCTCGGCCCCCGAGGATTCACTCCGAGGGGAGCCGGCTAGAGCGAGCAAGTTGCGAAGCAGGTTGCGAGCGCTCCAATCAGTCCCACTTAAACACACCCTTCTTCCACGCATAGACGTAGGCGATGACGCTCGTCGCGAGGAAGAAGAGAATGCGGCCGAGATAGAGCTTTGCCTCGGCGCTGCCCGGGTCAAGCTGTGAGTAGCTCACAGCCCACGGGTCGAGGAAGATGATTTCGACGTCGAAGAGGAGAAACGTCACGGCCATCATGTAGAAGCGCACGTTGAAGCGCTTCCTTGTGGTGCCGATTGGATCCATACCTGCTTCGTAGGTCGTGCCCTTGATGGCACCCTCGGCACGCGGGCCGAGGATCGTGCTCAGCACGATGTTCGCGATCACAAACACGATCGCCATCGACGCAACGACGGCGACGGGGAGGTAGCTGAGGAGGTCGGACTGGGCGAGCATGGGAACGGGAAGATATCAGAGCGACGCACCGGCTTCACCCGCCCCGAAACCACGGCATTTCCGGGCGTTTTGCTGCGACCGCGAGTCGAGACTCAAGGGCCATGCCGGTCCGAACGAGCGTCGCCTCGTCGAAGGGCTGACCGATCAGCGAGATCGAACGGGGCGTGGTTGCGTCGTCGAAGCCTGCGCGCAAGACGAGTTGCGGATGCCCTGTCGCGTTCGTCGACGTGATGAATCCGCCCGCGAAGGGCGGCAAGATGAGCGCGTCCACGTCTGCGATCTCGTCGCGCATCCACTCCATGAATCTCCGACGGATGCGCTCCACTTGGACATACTCAATCGCCGGCACGAACCGCGTTTGTCGGAACGAATTCGGCCACGCTTCATCGGCTTGCCATGTCAACAGATCATCCGCGTTGGAGCGCGTCATCTCCTCGAAGGCCGCGGCTGCCTCCGACATCAGACCCGCGGAAAGCACTCCGGGATCGCATGGCATCACGAATGATCGCTCGATGAGTTCCGCACCGACGTCACGGGCAGCGTCGAGCGTGTTTGAGAGTGAGGCGAACGGTCCAGTGAACCACGCGGGGTCGTATGCGAGTCGTACGCCTTTCGCGTCGGCGGCGCGTGGAGCCTTGAATCGCGAAGGAACGTTGGATGGGTCGCGGCCACCTGCGCCATTGATCGCTTCAAGCACAAGCCCGGCATCTTCGACATGACGGGTGATGGGGCCGATTTTGTCCCACGACCAAGTAAGCGCCATGCAACCATCGCGCGCAACCCGACCAAATGTCGGGCGAAGCCCCGTTGTTCCGCAGCGAACGCTTGGTGAAACGATCGACCCGAGCGTTTCGGTGCCGATGGCGAACGGCACACATCCAGCAGCGACTGCCGACGCGCTGCCAGCACTCGATCCCGACGATCCTTGCTCGGGATTCCAGGGATTTCTGCACGTTCCGCCGAACCAGATATCGCCGTACGCGAGCGCGCCGACAGCCGTCTTCGCAACGCACACGGCGCCGGCTTGGCGTAGTTTGACGACCACGCGAGCGTCGCGTTTCGGAACGCGATCGCGCCAGGGTTCAGCGCCCCACGTCGTGGCAACGCCTTTCGTATCGAAGAGATCTTTGAGGCCGTAGGGAATGCCATGGAGCGAGCCGCGCCACTTTCCGGCGCGTGCCTCCGCGTCGCGCTCATCGGCTTCGCGCAACGCACTCTCTTCCATGAAGGTGATCACGCTGCAAAGCGTTGGATTCGCCGCGCGAAGTCGCGCGAGCGAACGCTCGACGAGTTGTCGTGAGGTCACGCGTCCCTCGCGCATCCAACGTGAGAGTCGTGCAACACTCGCCCAGTCGATCGCATCCGGTGTTGGTTCGCCGTCGTCAAAGGTGAACGGTGCAGCAACGTTCGATTGGGGAGACTTTCGCTTGCCTCCGCGCGGCAACACTCGAAACACTTGCGACGGCGCAAGTCCGTGGTCAATCACGCCGAAACTCGCCCGAGTTTGGAATCCGGCGACTTGGTCTGAGAGGGTGCGGAGGAGTTGCGCGCGTTCTGCTTCGGAAAATGCGATGCCTGCGAGTTTTTCGGCTTCCGCAATCGTGGCGATGGAGATGGCACCCGTTGCTGTTGGCAGGGCCGTTGGAACGACGGGCGTTTCCTCGAGGCCCGACGACGTCACACTTGAACATCCCGGAAGGAGGACGGCGCTCGAGGCACTTGTTGCGGCGCCAAATACAGCGAGTGCGCCGAGAAATCCGCGGCGAGAGTGCCCTTGAACTTGGTCGCCTTCGCGACACGTCGACGGCTCGGGAGCTTCCATGAGCGCAGCGTAGCGGACGGTACACTTTCGCCGATCCGATTCCGAACGCGTGCACGTGACTTCGCGACCATCGAGCGAAAGCGAAGCGCCTCACATAAACCAGAAACATCGCGAATTTCACGCGATTCGCAAGCATCACGAGTGCCACGAGCAAACACGAGCAAACACGGGCACCACGAGTAAACACGGGCAAACCCATGAACGACTCCGCACCAACGCCGCCGCGCACAACCCCGCCGATTTATGCGGAGCAAGTCGTCACATCGACGCCGCCAACGCCCGCCAAGAACACGCTTGGACTGGTCGCGTTCATCTTCAGTCTGACGGGTATCAGCGTTCTGCCGGGGCTTGGTTCCATCGTTGGCTTGATCACAGGAGTGATCGCGGTGCGTCGAGAACCGCGCGGATTTGCGATCGCGGGCATCGTGATTTCGTCGCTCACGGGCTGCCTTGGCCTGATCATTCTGCTCCCGATGGCGCTCTTGCTCCCCGCGCTTGCAAAGGCGCGCTCAACGGCACAACAAGTCATGAATCAGTCTTCAGCAACGCAAGTGCAACAGGCCATCGCCGACTATCAAACGCGGAACGGTCAGTTTCCCGAGGATCTCGAAGAGTGTTTCGGCGAGGAAGTCATCCCCGTGGATGCGTACGGCAATGAACTTCGGATGAAGATGGTTGTCACCACCGATGAGTCGACAGACCATTCGATGACGACGTCGACAACCGATTCGAAGATTCAGATTTGGAGTGCGGGCGTCGACGGCGTTTGGGACACCGAAGACGACGAACTTCTCATCGATGGTGAGAGCACGTCGAAAACCACGCGCACGGCTCCGACGGAGACGCAGGCACCAACGGAGAATCCGTGAATCTGCACGAAACGCAGCGAAAGAGTAGTGCGTGGGTCCACGACAATTTCCAGGCTGCCCGCTAGACGGACGCCTCACACACGCTGGTCACTTCATCGCCAATCGCCAACTCGAGACCGGTTGGATCGATGAAAACAGCGTGTGTTCCGAGTATTCCGTGTGCATGCGGTGCGACGCGCATGGAACCGCCTGCACGAATCGCGCGCAGCGCAATCGTGTTGCAGAGGCCGGATCGAAACGTGGCGACCGGAAGCCAACGGCTGCCAGGTTCGCCTGCCAATGTTTGCGAGACGCTTGCCACAGGGCGCCCGCCATTTTGGAACACGATCGTTCGCGCCTCGCTTGCACGTGCGTAGACCGGCGTCGCCGACCAATCCAGCGTTGCGCACCAGAATCGCACCGATTCAAGCGGATCAGTCGAACGCAGTTCGTCCCAGCCGAAGGCGCCGCAGCCGACGGTGCGGCGATCGTCGCCGCCCGCGATGAGCGTGAGTTCGGCGCCCGTCGGGTCTGCAATCGTCGCGCGGCGGTCAAGGCCGAGGATGCCACTCGGAGCGCTCGTGACGCGACCGCCATGCGCAACAGCCATGTCGCAGAGGAGATCGACGCTTGGTACTCGAAGGTACGACTTCCATCGTGCGCGGCGAGCGTCGGAGACGCGCAGTCCGCCGGCGACGTGCAGTCCGGCATTGAGCACGGTCGTGTATTCCTCGAGGCCGCCGCGCGTGCGAACGATCGTTTCACCGCCAACGAGATCGGCGAGGAAGGCGGCGCTCCGCAGCGGCTCGGTCGAGTTGAACTCGTGCCAGGAGAAGACGCCGGGGTCCGCTGAGACGGATCTCGGTGCGGAAGTCGTGACGTCTGAGAACGCGTCATTGATCGAATTTTTTGGTTCGACGGTGAACGTGCTGAGGCGCGAGCGATGGATGTCATCGACGCCTGAAATGCGGGCGAGAGCGTCGATCTCGGCGGAGGCGCGGGAGATGACGCGTTCGGCGCGGACGGTGGAAACAACGTTCTGCGCAGGAATTCCTGCGATTCTTCGTGCTGGCTGCATGTTTTTGCCCCTCGGAAAGTGCCGCTCGCGCGGCAGGCGCATGTGATCGCGTGGGTGCACGCGTGGGTGTTGGCGCGGGTGCCGCAGGCGACAAGCGCGATTGCGTCGACGTTCTTTCGGATCGTGTCGCAGAACGCACTCGAAATCGATTTGACGCGATACACTCTCCCCCTCGCGGGGCGTAGCTCAGCTTGGTAGAGCGCCTGCTTTGGGAGCAGGAAGTCGTCGGTTCGAATCCGGCCGCCCCGATTGGTTTGGTTCTGATGGATACCGATTGGTCTTGATCGACGAGTGCAGCCCCGCGCTGCCGCCACCGTCTCCACCAACTTTCAAACAATGCTTCCTCCCGACTATCGGCTCCGAACGATGCTCGAATCGGATTTCGATGCGATCGCGGAAATCTGTGCGCGTGTCTATCCGGCAGAGACACCGTACACGCACGCTGAGTTGCGCGAACACATGACGCGCTTCCCGCAAGGGCAAGTGGTTGCGGAATACGCACCTGCCGGAAGTACGAGTGGAACTGTTGCCGGCGTGCACTTCACGTTGCGGCTGATGTTCAAGGACTTTCACATTGATGATTCGTGGGATGTGCTCACGGCCAACGACACATTCAGTGATGACAACCCACAAGGGCACACGCTCTACGGCGCTGACATCATGGTGAGCCCTGATCATCAGCATCACGGATTGGCGCACGCGCTCACTGACGCGGCGCGCGCGATTGTCACGGACGAATCACTCTGGCGAATGGTGGGTGGCAGCCGACTCCCGGGTTACGGCGCAGTGGCTGCCCGCATGAGTGCCGAGGAGTACGTGGCTGCTGTG
>CAIWCL010000338.1 GCA_903911205.1 uncultured bacterium | reverse complement strand
GGTTGCGATCGCTGGGCTTTTCGTCGCAGCGATTGTCGGAACGCTCGTCTACCTTGATCAACGCGGCTAGTAGCAAACTTGCCGGCGAGCCGCGTGCTCGTCTGCGGAAAGGAGTGCGATGGCACGGGCAGACATGCACGTCTTCGGATCGGTGAGCGGCTATCGCACGGTCGCGGCTTCTCCGGGGCTTCGCGCCGATGAAACGCGTGAGCTTGAGCACTTTCAGTTTGGTGAAATTTCAACAAGCGACGCGATTGCGCGACTGGAAACGCAGCCGACGATGACGTCGCGCATGCTGTCGTCGGGCCGCATGGCGTTGTCGCGCATGTTGCCCGCAGGCGTTGATGATGCAGGGCGACCGACGATTGAAATTGTCACGTTTGTCGTCGATGCGAAGTCGTACCACACGAGCCTCGCATCGCTTGCGGTGTTGGCCGATGATGCTTCGTTTTGGGTGGCGGCGCGTGACAATGCGCACGCAGGCTTCGACTTGCCGCGTGGTGATGCACTGCTCGCCGACCCGCGCGATCCCGCGCTCCTTCGCATTCTCGATGCGTGGATGCTCGCAACACGGACAGGTTCGGTCGCAACGCTGCCCGAATCGTCGATGGCGGATCTCTTGCGATTCGTGGCGACGCTTGATCCTTCCGATCGCGCGCGATGTCGTTGGGGTGTTGGAATCAATTCGCTGTCGGCGCCCGTTGACGTGTGCACGATGATGCCGGGCGCGTCGACGCATGGCGCGCGTTCGATCGTTCGGCCTGCGCCCGCCGGTCAATGGCGCGTGCGCGAGACCGAGTTCGCCCAGTTTCGCGCAACGTCGGGCGGTTCAACGTGGGTTCCGACCACGCAGATGATTGGTGCCGCGACGGTGAGTTCCTCCGAGAGTGGCGGCGGTGACGCGCGCGACATCTTCGCCTCAAAATCGGCCCATGGTGCGCTGAGCGATCGCCAGAAGCGCGTGATGGCGATGTCGATCATCGCGGCGATCTGCTCGTCGCTGCTCTTCACTGTTGCGGCGACGGTGTATCTCGGCACGGCGTCGTCGCGATCAAACAACGTGGTGCTCGCAGGCGGCGTCGGTGGTGGCGCCGTTGGTGGTGCAGGCGACCCGATCGCTCCGCTTCCTCCGATTGGCGGGTCACGACGATCCGGCTTTGGTGAAGCGATTGACATTCCTGCGGTGAGTGCACCGACGGAAATCGCGGGCCCGCCGGAGCCGCAAGCCGCGCCGCCGGAGCCGCAGTCGAGCGAACCGCCAGCGAGTGCAAACGCTGGATCGTCCGCACCGGAGTCATCGGCGACGGCGACGAACGGCACCGCGGGTCAAGCTCCTTCGGCGGTCTCAACGCCAACCGCGACGCCGGCTCCAACTTCGAGTCCTTCGATAACGCCTATGCCACCTTCGCCGACATCTACGGGAGGCACTGGTGAGGGGAGTGGACAGGCGGATAGTTCGCCGCGAGCGCCCTCGGCGCCCGTTTCCGAAACTAGGGAGGCTGACAGTTCGTCGGAATGTGTCAAAAAACTGAGGCAACTCCGAGATCGTTTTGGAGCTATTCCTGATTGGGAGCCGCGAAGGCAAATCCACGCGAATACGACTGAGGAAAGGGGCAAGCAGGAAGAGGCAAATCGGCAACGGGAGCAGAGGAATATCCAAGCTCTAGATTCGTACTTCGAGGTGCTGTGGGATCTCCAGGTACTGGATCAGACTTGGCGCGATCTGATGGTCGTAAATCGTGATGAGCC
>CAIWCL010000337.1 GCA_903911205.1 uncultured bacterium | reverse complement strand
GGTCACACTGCCGACAACCGGCCAGAACACTTGTGTCACGCCATTGACCGCTGCGACGAGTGGTGGTTCGCCAAGTTCTTTGTGCCGTTTGATGATGTTCTCGCTCATCACGATCGCGTCGTCGGCGAGCATGCCGAGCACGATCAACAAGCCGAACATCGTGATGAGATTGAGCGTGACACCCGTCGCTTGCATGAACATGAGCGTGCAAGCAACAGCAATGACAATGCCCGCCATGACCCAAACGCTTGCCACGCGGTTGAGTCCGAGCAACAGCACGATGAAGACCAATACCGCGCCTTGAATAGCGTTCGTTGAGAGCAACTCAAAGCGCCCTTCAATGATGCGCGCAAGATCGTTGTGCTGCGCAAGCGTGCCGTTCACAGCAGGACGGGAACGGCCGAGTTCGTAGCCTCGCTCCCACGCGGTGGTGATGAGCCGATCGCCAAGACGGTCGCGCGCAGGCCGGCCGTTGCGCCCTGCGACGTAACCGCGCACGAGCTCAGCGATTTCAACAGCGTCTTGATCCCCTTCCTTGAACGCGACAAGCGTGCCCGCAGGTAGTCCGCCGAAGCGTCGCACCTGTGGCACGTCATCGAAACTCTCGTGAACGTCTGCGATCTCGCCGAGCAAGAGTCGCGAGCCGTCTGTCGCGCTGCGCAGCACAATGCCGCGAATCGACTCGACATCCTCCGCATTTCCAACGGTTCGAACAGAGAGATTCGCTGCGTCCGTACGCACGGTGCCGCCAGGAACTTCGGCCATCGCGGTAGAGACGAGGTCGCCGACTTGCGACAGCCGAATCCCGTGCCGAAGCAAGGCTGTCGGATCAACATCCACGTGAATCTCGCGCGGACGAAGCCCGATTTCGACAAGGGTCCCCATGCCGTCGAGAGTCTTCAGATCATCGCGAATGGTGCGCAACTCGCGTTTGATGTATTCCTCGCCTGCTTCCGACGCGACCGTCACCATGATCGTCGGGAAATTTGGCTTGAAATCAAACACGCGCACGCGCTCGGCTTCAGGCGGCAAATCCGTGATCTGCTCGATGGCGAGACGAATATCTTCGATGGCCTTGTCGGAATCAAATCCTGCTTTGAGTTTGACGGTGATTCCACCAGTGCCTTCCGAAAGCCGCGTTTCGATGCGATCAACACCCTCAACATCGATGACGCGATCTTCGATCTTGCGCGCCATCGACTCTTCGATTTCCTTCGGCGATGCGCCGGGATACACGAGCACGATGCGCGCGGCTTGCGGCGCCGTTTCAGGGAAAAACTCACGCCGCATCGACAAGAGCGCGACGGCTCCGCCGATGAGAAGCGTCCACATCAAAAGCGTGACAGGCACACTGCGACGAACGCAGAAATCAACGAGTGTGCGAATCATGTGCCGCCACCTGCATCGGGTGCCGAAGCCTTGTTCGTTGATGCTGACTCACGCACATCCGCCGACTCGCCGGGTTTCACGGGCGAAATCTCTTGGCCTTCTGTAAGACTGCGCGAGCCGTCAAGCACAACCAGCGCGCCCTTCGGCAACGGTTCGACGAGCACTGCCCAATCGGTGTCTGCAACGCCTGAGGCCGGAAGCGGATCGGAATGCGCAAAATCCACAGCCACGCGCGTCGGACGCACACGACCGTTCTCGACAAGCATGACGAAGTCATCACGAATCGCGCGACGCGGAACAAGCGTGCGCGCCGACGGCCGACCTGCTGCGATGCGCGCTTCGACGAACGCACCAGGCGCGAGCGAGCTTGTACCGAGCTGCCTCTCGGCTTGCGCAACTTCGACGAAGACTGTGGCAGTACGAGTGGCCGCATCGTCTTCAGGCGCGACGCGCGCAATCACGCCGTCGAATCGCTGCTCATTCGCGCGCACCAAAATCTCCGCACGTGCTCCGATGGGCGCAAGCGCACGCATGGAAGCCGGAATACGCAGCGGAATCTCGATACGCGAGCGATCAACAATGCGTGCCACCATCTGGCTCGGCGCGACCGACTCGCCGATCTCAAGATCCGCAACCTGCAGGTCACCCGCAATCGGCGCGCGAATCGTGCAGCGCGCTTCCGAGCTCTGGGTAAGTTTCAGTCGTGCCTCTTCCACTGCTTTCTGTGCAGCGAGTGCTTGCAAACGCGGCGCGATCGAGGCGACAACGTCTTCCGCTGCAACCATTGCGCGTGTTCCTGCGAGAAGCGCTCCACGTGCAAGATCAACTTCACGCGCTTGCGCAGCACCTTCGCGCGCTGCCGCTTCGACACGCTCAAGATCCTTTGCCGCGATTTCCTTCTCGCGCGTGATGAGCGCGACAGTCTCACGTGCAGCGCGCGCCTGTGTTTCGATCACAGAGACCTGCGCTTCGATCGCGCGGATTGCTTCACGCGCAATC
Source organism: uncultured bacterium (assembly GCA_903911205.1). Taxonomy (GTDB): domain Bacteria; phylum Planctomycetota; class Phycisphaerae; order Phycisphaerales; family SM1A02; genus QWPT01. The sequence continues at coordinate 1,538 of CAIWCL010000337.1, read as the reverse complement.
TCAACTTGCTCGCGAAAATCACTCGCATCGAGTTCGACAAGCACTTCGCCTTTGGCAACAGCCCGGCCGATGGCGTAGTTTTCGCCAAGACTCGCAACAACCGCTCCGACACGCGCCGGGACGTCTGCACTCTCGAGCGCGCGCGCCGTGCCGTAGCCTCGCACGAATTCCTCGATGTCGACTGGCGTGATTTCGAGCACTGCCACCCGTGGCGGCGGAGCCTTCGCAGCGTTTCGACCCGCATCGGGCTTCGTCGCAACCAACGCTGCCACGACAGCGAAGCCAGCACCGACAAGCACGATGCAAACGACAACCCGGAAGAGGACAGCGTAGAGCGGAATTGGCGGATGTGAGGAGTCGGACATCGGAGAACCAAGCGTGCGCAAGTGGACGGGCGGTGACAGGTCGTGGCATTCGCATGATCCGAGTCCACGGACGCAGACGAAGCCGAGAATCGATCTCGCGCGGAGACGAGAAAGTCTGAACTATAGGTCGACGCCCGCTGGCCATTTGGAAGGAGGACGGTGTGCCGGTCCATCGGCCGCGTGTCTGCTACCTTTCGGGCCATGTCCGACTCCCTCACCGACGCAGACATCCGCAAGATCGCGAAACTCTCGCGTTTAAGCGTCACGGAAACGCAGGTTCCCGCGATCCGTACGCAACTTTCTTCGATTCTCGGCCACATCGCGAAACTTCAGGCACTGCCGACCGAGGGCGTTGAGCCGATGGCGCATCCGATGAAAATCGTGAATCGCCTCGGCGCCGATGAGCCAAAGGCGTGCATGCCCGTCGAGGAACTGTTGAAGAACGCGCCAGCGGTTGAGGACCGCTATCTCGCTGTTCCGAAGGTTCTCGGCGAAGGAGGTGGCGCGTGAGTGCTGCCGAGAATCTGTCTCCGAGTTTGGTCGTTTCTGCCGCGAAGCCGCTCGCTGAAATCTGCGCCGACGTGCGCGCAGGTCGCACGACCGCACGCAGCCGCGTGGATCACTTCCTCGCGCGGATCGCCGCACATGATGGCGAAATCCACGCCTTCAACGAGGTCCACGCCGATGCCGCGCGCGCCGACGCCGATGCGGTGGACGCCGCGGTGAAGGCAGGTCGCGGTCAAGACTTGCCACTCGCCGGCGCCGTCATCGCGATCAAAGACAACATCGTGATGCGCGAGGGAAAGACGACCTGCTCGTCGAAGATGCTCGCGAACTACCGATCGCCTTTCGATGCGACGGTGATCGAGCGCCTGCGCGCGGCGGGCGCGATCTTCATTGGAAAGACGAACCTCGACGAGTTTGCGATGGGTTCGTCGACCGAGAACAGCGCGTTCGGCGCGACGCGCAATCCGTGGGATACCGCGCGCGTTCCGGGCGGAAGCTCGGGCGGCAGCGCCGCCGCGGTCGCGGCCGGATTCTGCGATGCGTCGCTTGGTTCAGATACCGGCGGCTCGATTCGCCAGCCCGCAGCGCTCTGCGGATGCGTGGGCTTCAAGCCGACCTACGGGCGCGTGTCGCGCTACGGCCTCGTCGCGTTCGGTTCGAGCCTCG
>CAIWCL010000336.1 GCA_903911205.1 uncultured bacterium | reverse complement strand
CTGCCGCATCGGGCTGCACCACGTCGCGTGTGAGACTCGGATCACTGAAGACCCAACGCCGGAAGAGCCCCTTCGGCGTGCGCACTTCGAGAATCGCGAGCGACACCGTCGCACCGCCGACAGGCACATCGTCGCGCACATTGGAAACGCGATAGGCGTACGCCGCCCTCCCCGCTTCTTCCGTGCCTTTGATCTCGACGAACGGCGCGTCCGGATTCGCCGCCGCAACGTCACGAATCTCGTCGCGAATCTCGATCCCCTTTGAAGGAATACGAATGGTGATCGTTGGCTGGCGCATGAATTGTGCGAACTGCGTTTCATCTGCAATCGACGCGAAGCGCAGGAGGCCGCCGTCGGCAACCGCTCGTTCCGGATCGCGCGCGACCAAGCGATAGTCTTGTCGCTGACCACGATCGCTTGCGACCGTGACAAACGCCACCGGGTTCAACGGACTTCCCGCAGGACCATCAACAAAACGGCTGCGCGGAATCGCATAGCGCAAGAAGCCGTTGATGCGCAATTCGACATCCTTGAATGGATCGTTCTCGCTCGTCGGGCCAACCGCAACATCGAGCGGATCAAGCGGAAGTAGCTTGTCGCCACCCTGCTGGAAGACCAATTCGCGGTCGCCGATGTAATCGTTGTAGAGCGGAAGCCCGTCGATCTTGCGCTCGACCCATTCGCGATCGCCGGGCTTTCGCACATAAAGCGCCCACGATTTCACGAGTTCGTTGCGCAAGTAGAAATAGCCCTGCGGCTCGTAGTCGAGGCGCATGGCCATCGACTCGTCAAAGATCGGATTCCCCGTCTCTTTGACGGAGCGCTTCATCGGTTGCTGCGGATCGTCGGTGAAAATCAAGTCTTCCGTGAGTTGCGGGTAGCCGACGAGTAGTTGCCGCATGTAGCGCTTCTCGCCGCGCGTCACCGCGACCGTCACGCTGTACGCGCGCTTGCCTTTGTCGTCACCCGTGAGCAATTCCCACTCGGGATCAATCGTCGTCACTTCGAACGTCACTTGATCAGCACCCTCACCGCTCGTCGCACGCGTGCCGGGTGCCGCAAGGAACGAAACTTCGCGCGTCGACTTCGTGCCGTCGGCGGCGACATCTTCGTAGGTCGCGATCACTTGACGACGTGCCACCGGCGTGTCGCCTTCGACCTTCGTGCCGAAGTAGATGAACGAGCCGACGATCAGAACGAGGATGCCCGTGTGGATCATCCACACGCCGTAGTTCACCGCCTTGAACGGAATGCGCCGCAGCGTGGTGACCGTGATATTGATCGCGATGAGGATCATCATCAGATCGAACGGCCACCAGTGGAACCACTCGAACTCGGTCATCTCGAGTCCACGCCACTGACGCAGCTGATCGTGTGCCCAGTTCGCTGGATCGAAGATGTTCCATGTTCCCGCGTCGAAGTCGGGATAGACGATGCCGGCGCTCCCAATCGACGAATAGATGAAGAGGAGCGCGAGCAGCCAGATGCCGAACTTGACGTTCGAGAACAGATCGAGCAACCAGCCGGCCACGCCGGTGCGCCACCACGGTGCTGCTTCGTCGGCTGGAACCGCGGGGTTCTGGGGAGCGTTCATCGCGGGATTGGTCATGTGGGGTCG
>CAIWCL010000335.1 GCA_903911205.1 uncultured bacterium | reverse complement strand
TTTTTGAGTTGGTGCACGGCACCCAACTTCTGGCACCCAACTTCTGGCACCCAACTTTTGCCACCACGTCGCCGCGAAAGGCTTCTTCAGAATTCCGCGTCGCGCGAACTCCTGCCACGCTCGATGTGCTTCTCAAGGGTGGTGGCGAGCGAGTCGCGCAGCGCGACGGCGAGTTCTTCTTCGGACGATGGAAGCGGAGTGGTCACGCGGGCTCTCAAGGAACAAAGTCGATTTCGAAGCAGGTCGCGGCCGATGCGCGACGCCGGTGCGCGCGGAATCTACTCCACCGCGGCGACGCAGGCGCAACCGACTGCGCGGGACTGTGCGCGGCGAAGACGAGCGACTTTCAGCACGCGTCACGCCGTCGCCCACGTTGGCGGTTCTGCTTCGAATGCGATGCGCTCCTTGGTCAACGGATGGTTGAACGCAATGCAGTGGGCGTGCAAGCAAAGCGGGGGATCATCAACCGTGAGCGTTTGCGTTTCGCCGACAGCGCCATCGGCGAGATACGCCGCGTCGCCAACGATCGGGAAGCCGAGATGCCAGAGATGCACTCGGATCTGATTCGTGCGACCCGTGCGAGGTTGCACTTCAAGAAGTGCAGTGCCATCGGCATGACGCGCAACGACGCGGAACTCGGTGTGCGCAGCAAGCCCGCTCGCGTCGACGATGCGTCCGCCGAGTTTGCCCGCTTCTGCGCTGACGGGCGCGTCGCAGACGAACTCATCGAGCGGCGGATGACCCTGCACGCGCGCGAGGTACATCTTGTCCACCGCACCACGCTCAAACTGTGGCTGCACCGCGCTTGCAAACTCGCGTGACTTACACAGGACGGTGACGCCTGTGGTGTTTGCATCAAGTCGATGCACGCCGCGCGGCTTGATCGGATGCCAAACCAAACTCGCGATGTATTGCAGCGTGTTGCGATTGAATCGACCAGACGGATGCGCAGGAAGCGGCGCAGGTTTGTTGACCACGATGATGGCTTCGTCTTCGAAGATCACGCGAATGTCGGCACAGACATTCGGCTCACACTGCGCTGGCTTGAGATGCAGGTAGCGCTCTCCCGCGCGCACGACGTGATGCGCGGCGACCGGAGTCTGGTCATCATCAAGGATGCGGCCCGCTGCACATGTCGCGAGCCACTCTTCGCGCGCGATGTGCGGCATGTTGTGGCAAAGACAATCGAGCATCGTGCCACGATCGCATGCTTCAGGCACACTCAACGGGCGCGCTTGGTCATAGGGCACGCTTCCTGGAAGTGGCGTGACTGCCGCACGAATGGCCGCCTGGCGTTCGTCGATCTGGACGCGTTGTTCTCCCGCCGCTCGTTTGAAGCAGTACGGGCAAGAAACATTCTCGACATAGCGCGGATCACTCTTCTCTTCGACGGTGAGTGGAGCTCGGCAAGCAAAGCACAGCGACCACGATGACTCATGCAGTGCTGGGTCGACGCCCACGCGTTGGTCGAAGACGAACAGTTCGCCGTCGTAGTGCGCACTACCGCACTCTTCGAAGTACTTCAGGATTCCGCCCTCGAGTTGCCACACATGTTCGAACCCCTCGCGCTCCATGTAGGGCGCGGCTTTCTCGCAGCGAATACCGCCTGTACAAAACGACACCACTTGGGCGTGCTTCATTTCTGGCGGCAACTTCGCGACGGCGGCTGGAAAGTCGCGAAAGGAATCGATACCCGCCACCACAGCGCCTTTGAACGTGCCGAGTTTGACCTCGTAGTCGTTGCGGGTGTCAAGCAGAATGACCGGGCGACCTTCGTCGAGCCATTGCTTGAGCACCTTCGGCTCAAGTCGTGGCGAGGTGTACTTCGCTGGCTCAATCCCTTCGACTCCAAACGCGATGATCTCTTTCTTGATGCGCACCAACATGCGCCGGAAGGGCTGCTCGGCGCTTTCGCTGTACTTCGGTGTGAGGCCTTCCAAGCCAGGAATCGCACGTAAGTCCGCGACCAACGCATCGACATGTTCGCGGCGGCCAGCCACAAACATGTTGATGCCCTCAGTGCTCAGCAGGATTGTTCCCTTGAGTTCGCTCGTCTTGCACTGTTGCAACAGACGCTGGCGTAACTCTTTGAGCTCCGAGAGCGCGGCGAACTGATAGCAAGAGATATTGGTGATCATGGCGGTGCGCGTGCTGCGTCAAAGAGCGTCTGAAGCGAACGGCGACGATCGGAAGCACTGATCCTGACTTGCCGGCCATGCATCGAGGTTCTTCTGCATCGAGCGCGTCATAGTAGCGATCCATCTGCTCGTGCCCGCAGTCGGTTTCGCGCTCGAAGTTCTTCGGGCGCCTCGCAGCGACGCGATGCGTGATCGTTCGAAGCGCACGTCGATCATCTTCCGTGCCGCGCGCCGTATGCCGTGCGCCATACTCGCGCAGTCTGTGGATGGCCTGCTGAGGGGTGTGTCGTGTCCATTTCGTCGAGAAAGTTCATTCTATTGAGAGGGTTCGTTCCATCGAGAGCCTCGGGGTCCGAGCGAGGGCCGAGACACGGCCGGTCGGACCCCAAAGCGGGTGGCTCACTTCTCGGGAGTCCGGGGCACTGCCATCGGCACACGCAGAGTTCATCGCGGGCTGCAGGGCGGGCTTCATCGCGGGCTGCAGGGCGGGGGTACCCGTCGCGTCTCGGAACCAAAGTCGACCCGTCTCGCCATGAGTTGGTTGCAGCACCCCTATGTGCGGTCATACTCGGACGTCCGTGACATGACCATGTTTCGCCCTGAGGAGCCATCGATGAGCCAGAAGTCCTGCATCCACTCGTTTACGCATGCTGTGCTTGCGCTCATGCCGGTCGTGATGCCGGCCGTGATGCCGGTCGTGATGCCGGTCCTTCTGGCCACGTCTGCGCAGGCAGAAGTGCCGGCCCCGTACAACGT
>CAIWCL010000334.1 GCA_903911205.1 uncultured bacterium | reverse complement strand
GAACATCGTTCTGATCTTTGCCGATGATCTCGGTTACGGCGAACTCGGCTGTTACGGACAGACGAAGATCAACACGCCCCACATCAACGCGCTTGCGCGCGATGGCCTGCGATTTACGCAGTTCTACACCGCTGCACCCGTCTGCGCGCCCTCGCGCGCCGCGCTCTTGACAGGGCAACATCTTGGCCACACGCCAATCCGTGACAACTCCGAAGTGCAACCGGAAGGCCAAGGCCCTCTGCCCGCCGAAACGCGGACGGTCGCACATGATCTGAAGAGTGCGGGCTACGCCACAGCATGTATTGGAAAATGGGGACTCGGCTTCGTTGGCTCCACGGGTGATCCAAACGCCATGGGTTTCGACCTTTTCTTTGGCTACAACTGCCAACGACAAGCGTGGAGTTACTACCCAACGCATCTTTGGCGGAACGCCGAGAAGATCTCGCTTGCGGGCAACGACCCCAAAGGTCACGCAGCAGCCGGTCGTGATGAAACGACATATGCCTGCGAACTGCTGCTCGATGAAGCACTCGCGTTCATTGAGCAGTCGACCTCAGGAGACGATGCAAAACCATTCTTTCTCTCGTATCAGTCGCCGCTTCCACATCTCGCATTGCAGATTCCCGAGCAAGACCTGGCGCGATACACAGGCCGTTTCGAAGAAGTTCCGTACACGGGCGGCAAGGGTTACACGCCGCATCTCACACCTCGCGCTGCGTACGCCGCGATGATCTCGCGCCTCGACGCAGAAGTCGGCGAGGTTCGCGCCGCGCTCGAAAAAGCAGGCGTCGCCAACAACACGCTCATCGTTCTCACCAGCGACAACGGACCAACGCATGATGTCGGTGGCGTCGACACGACGTTCTTCCATTCCACCGCCGGACTTCGTGGTCGCAAAGGATCGGTCTACGAGGGCGGCATTCGCGTTCCCGGCATCGCGTGTTGGCCGGGACGTATCGCCCCTGGAACGACCGATGTCCCCGCGTGGACTGTCGATTTGCGAAGCACATTTGATGCTCTTGCTGGCGTGGACTTACCCGTGACCGACGGTTGCGATCTCACGCCGCTCTTCTTCAACGGCCACGCGCCACAACGACTGTGTTTCTACTGGCCATTTCCTGGCTATGGCGGACAGGAGGCCGTGCGCGAGGGCAACTGGAAGCTCGTGCGCACCGGCATGGTGCAGCGCAAGCGCGCATGGGCCGATGGCGAGGGCTGGATGCTCTTCGACCTCGCGCGCGATCCGCAGGAAACGACCGATGTCGCCGCCGAGCATCCCGATGTGGTGGAGCGCCTTTCGGCGATCGCCACGCGCGAGTTCATGCCCAACGATGCGTTCCGGCAATGGCGCGAGGAGTGATCCGACGCGTCAGCGCCAGTGCTCTGCGACCCATGGCGTCTTGTGCACATGACGCGTGATCTTCTTCGTGATGCCTTCGACCGCATCAGGTGGATTCGGGTGGCCGTGGAAGACCACGATGCGGCAATCCTGCGGAATCTTTGGCGGAATCCACCAGTTCATCGGGAACTTCGCCATGCAGCCG
>CAIWCL010000333.1 GCA_903911205.1 uncultured bacterium | reverse complement strand
GTGCGCTGCTGCTGCACACCCTTGAGCGTCGTCGCAAACTCCTTGTGCTGCGCATAGGCAAGACGAAGCGCCTCGCGCGCGACCGCTTGCTCAAAGACGAGCGCTTCCGCCGACTGCGGAATCGTCGTCGGACGGATCATTTTGTTCTTCACGCGATTGCGCAGTTCACGTTCGTCCATCGCGACATGCACCCAACGGAGGACGTTCTGCATCCCAGCCTCCGCGCACACGTTCGAGATTGAGTAACTCATCCCGAGGTTCGCGCTCACCGTGCGGTTGAAGGTGCCACCGAAGACGCTGAAAACATCCGTCGTCGCGCCACCAATATCAACGCACACCGCATTCAGTCGATCGCGTTCAGCGATCCGCTGCAGGATGTCACCCACCGCACCTGGTGTCGGCATGATCGCGGCATCACTCCACGCGATAAGCCTGTCATAACCCGGCGCGTGCGCCATCACGTGCTCAAGAAAAACATCGTGGATCCGGTCGCGCGCGGGGCCGAGATTCTCCTCCTCAAGCGTCGGGCGAAGATTCTCGACGACCGACAGATCGAAACCCTTCTCGCCCTTCCCACCGAAAATCGCCTCGACCTGCGGCGCCGCTTCCTTGTTTCCTGCATAAATCACGGGAAGTTCGTACTCGCCACCGAAACGGGGCCGCGGCTTTGCTGGCGCGATCTGTTCGGCAATCTGCACGACTTGCTGCACATTGCCGCCATCGGTCCCGCCGGAGATGAGCACCATGTCGGGGCGCAGTTCACGAATGCGTTGGATGCGCTCGAACGGCTTGCGCTTGTCGTTCGAGGCAATGGTGTCCATCACGATCGCGCCCGCGCCGAGTGCCGCGCGTTTCGCGCTCGCAGCAGTCATTTGTGCAACCACGCCCGCGACCACCATCTGTAACCCGCCGCCTGCCGACGAGGTCGAGATGTAAATGTCACAACCTTCCGGGTCCTCGGCGCTGCGGCGCCGGAGAATCGTTCCATCGTCCGCAATGAAGCGACGCCCTGCGAGTTCACCGATTTCGGTCAGCGCATTGGAGACGCCAATCGTGACATCAGCGAACGGCTCTTCGACGGTCGTCGGGGCCTCCGCGCGTTGGGTCTGTCGCCACGAGGATCCGACTTTTTCAATCAGAATCGCCTTGGTCGTGGTCGAACCACAGTCGGTTGCGAGGATGTAGCGCAACCTCGAGAGGTCGATCGCAGGTTTCGCGGCAGGGACATGCGCGCTCATAATCACGCAGCGTAGCGAAACTATGCTGCGGCGGTTCGAAGCGCCAACTCGAAGAATTGGCCCCCAGTCTTCGGCGGGGCGGCTTCCAAAAATGCGCCAAACAGTTGGGTTGTCGACGGCCGGGTTCAACCGTTGGGGCGTCGCTTCTTCGCTTCCCGCTCGACGCGACCCCGGGACCGACGACTCAGCTGACTCAAGACCGCAGTCAATTCAAGACCGCAGTCAATTCAAGACCGCAGTCAATTGAAGGCCGCAGTCAATTCAAGACCGCAGCCAATTCAAGGCCACAGTCGGTGCAGAACCTAGCCCGTTTAGGACCTCGGCCGCGCGG
>CAIWCL010000332.1 GCA_903911205.1 uncultured bacterium | reverse complement strand
AGATACAGCGAGTTTCGCCTCCTTGCCATCCGGGCGCCGCGCGGATCTTTGGTCTTCGGGGATCCATCAGAAAGAACCTAGCGCTCGGTCGAGGGCGCTGCCGTTGCGGCGGACTCTGTCGTGACGGCGCGTGCGCGGCGTTCCGCGTACTTCGAGGCTAACGACGGAAACTCGTTGTCATACCACTGATTCCACGCAACCGCGTCCCATCCAAACGGGGGCGCAGGCTGGCCGGTCTCTCGCTCCACAAGGCGTCGGAGACTGAAGTACACCTCGGTTCGATAGATAGTCACGACGGACTCCATGATCCGAAGCACACTTCCTTCGAACACCGTGCCCGGCACGGGTTGGAACGCACCCGATGCATCGCCAACAACTGGCACGACATCCGCGACGTAGGAAATCGATTTTCCGATCGCGATCCACGCTTCATCACCGCGCTTCTGGCGCGGTGGCGTCGACTGCGCGAGGATGAGAGGAGGAATCAGCGCGGCACCGGCGTGGGCGGACGCGATACTCGCCGCGCGATTGACAAACAACTCGCGATCGCCGGTGAGGTACGACATCAGCGAAGCTTCGCCGTTCTCCGAGAGTTGATCCGGCATGGCGTCAAGCGCGCTTGTCCGGATCGGGTCGCCCTCCCGAACGGCGAGGTCGACGAGGGCAACGTGTCCAGTCTCTGGCTCGTTGGCCAACGCCTTCAGAAGAACACGCCGAACATCCGCGTCACTCGCAACGAGATTGGCGCGCCCGGCTTCACCCTGCAACACTTTCAGCGCCGCAGAGAGTTCGACACTTGTTCGAAGTCGTTGAATCGCCTCCAAGGCCGCGGTGCGATCGGCTGAAGTTGCCGCATCGCTGAATCCGCGTTCGGTCAGGACCCGCATGGCCGCGAGCGTGATTTCGCGAAGTCGTTCCGCTTGGCGTTCGGATGAAGCGCCCACAGGCTTCTCGATGAGCGCATTGACCTTTTCGTTTCGATAGTTCCGAAGCAAGTCTGATGCGGTGATGGCGTTCGCGAACTCGGTTCTCTCGGACCGATGCGCCGCTGCGTTTCTCGGCTTCGGTGGCGGAGCGTTTGGGTCCGAACTCGGTGCCGATTGCGTGGCGTTTGAAGACTGCGCGAAAACGAGACTTGGCATGGCCTCATGGCCACCAACCGCGAAGACCGGAGAAACGGGCGAGCCAACCGAGACCACAGTGAACGCGAAGAACAGAATCGGCGCCTCCACGGCAAGATCGATCGTTCGCCGAGAAAGATGGAGGAGGGGAAAGATCACGAGTCGAATATACGCAACCCCAAGGCGGGCACGATTCGTCCATCTCGAAATCCCCTGCCTTTTTGCTGGGTCTTTCGGCAGAGTTCCTCCGAGCATTCGGCTTGAGCATGGACGTGCGAACGAATCCTCTACCTTTCCCGAATGTCTGACCCGATACCCAACCCGCCTCTGAGTTCAGCGCCTGAACCAGCGTCTCTTTTTCAACAGCTTGGTGAACGCCCGTTCGTGTGCCTCGCGGAAGCGCTCTATCGGAACATCGATGGCGACGCGCGCATTCGCAAGCATTTCCCTGCGGATCTCTCGCCATCGAGCGAGGCCGTCCGAGACATGCGCGAGTTTCTCACCCAATTCTTCGGCGGACCCGATCACTACTCCGCACGAAAGGGCCACCCGCGGCTGCGTGCGCGGCACTTGCGATTTCCGATCGATCAGGCGGCCCGTGACGCCTGGCTCGACAACGCGTTGAAGGCACTCGCGGAGGTTGCACAAAGCGAGTCGCTTGACGAGACCGCGCGCGGAACAATTGCCGCGTATCTGGTGCGTACCTCGCAATTCATGATCAATCGAGAGTGAGGTCAAGCGAAGCACAGCGTGGCGTCGAATGTCCGTTGTGCCTACTTCGCGATCACACTTCGATCACTCCGCGATCACTCCGCGAGGGGTTCAACCGTGTATCCAAGTTTGTCGAAGCGTCGCATGGCCGCGGCAGCGTCCGTTCGATTGGCAAAGTTCCCGATCTGAACGACGTACACCGTCTTCCCCGCGCTTGACTTCTCCACAACGCGCGGCGCACCCAACGTCGCGCCGGAAGTTCCACCCGATTGTGCGCGGCGCGCAACCTCAAGGCTGACGGCGCGCGCGCGTGCAGCATCGCTGAATGCGCCGGCTTGAATGGCGTACCGAGCGGCAGGCGTGAACGTCTTCTTGCTCTGTTCTGTCGAGATGCCGTTGCGTGCCGCGACTTCGACCGTTGAGGGTGGCAACTGTGACGCTGCGGGTGCGAGCGGCGTGGTGTCGGTCGTGTCCGTGGCGGGATCACTGCGCGAGGTATCAAGGGGACGAGCGCTCACCGCGTCGGTCAAGGCCTTCGGATCCGTGCGACTTGCGGCGCTGTGTGATGTGCCTGTCGCGACCGCGATCTCTCGGTCGGTCGGCGGAAGACCCGCGCGTGTGCGCAGTTTGTCGGCTTCGACCGTGAGTCCGGCTCGGTCGTAACAACGCAGGGCAACTCCGTACGCACGGCGTCGTTCGGTTCCTTCAAGGAGCTCTGCCGCGCGCGCATAGGCGCGGCCCGCGGAGGCAAACTCTTTACGCTCGATCTCCAGCGAGCCGAGGCTCACCAACGCGTCCGCTGCGAGCGCGTGATCGCTTGACTGCGCGACCTTTCCAAGGAGCGACGCACCTTCATCGCGCCGACCGAGTTTCCATTCCCCGAGTCCTTCGAGATAGTTCGCTCGATCGCGAGCAACTCCCTGAGATGTTTGGGCCGCACGACGTGCGCATTCCACGGCGCGTCCATACTGCGCATCGCCATACGCCTCACCCGCCTCGACCAGCGCACTTGCCGCTCGATCTCCTCCGCACCCACCAGTGACGATGGCGAGATTCACCGCGAAGGCGATCGAGAGAGTTCGGACGAGGGCGGCAGGGCGCATGGTGGACGGGTACTCTACGTGACACGTGCCTGCGTCGCTCTCATGGGCAGCGTCCCGCCTCTCGGCCGTGCAACACACTATGGAACTCCTCTCTTCGATCCGACGGAATCTGCTTCTTCGCCCGCTTCGTACCGTGATCGTGGATGACGTACGACGGTGGCGCGGTATCGACCTGATGGTGGTGTCTTGGCATATCGCCCGCGCCATTGAGAAGGCATCGAACGCCCCTCGAGTCGGAATTCT
>CAIWCL010000331.1 GCA_903911205.1 uncultured bacterium | reverse complement strand
TGAGCGCGTCAATCGACGGCTCGAGGGCGTTCTCAGCGTACGGAAGTTCCGGAAGGGTGAATGGCATTTTCTTCGTCTCCTGAAGGGGGCTTGCGGAAGTGTTGGAAGTGTGTTCGAAGGCTGCGCCCGCAATGTTGGGCAGGGCCGTCGCCGCAGCGCTTGCGGCCATCACACCAAGGAAGGTGCGACGGGTGGAATCGTGTTGAGCCGTGCTTTCGTGCATAACTTGCCTTCTCGTGAGGCGCGGAGCATAGCCTCGCCGCGCTACGCTGTGCGCGATGAACGCTGCGCTTCGCATGATCGACGCCAACATGAACCGCGCACGTGAGGCGTTGCGCACACTGGAAGATGTGGCGCGGTTTTCCTGGAACGATCGGGGTATTGCAGAAGAAGCAAAGTCGCTTCGACACGCGCTCCAATCGGCGATTTCAGTGATCCCGGCGGCCGATCTCGCAGCCGCACGAGATGTCGCGGGCGATGTGGGAACCTCGGTCGAGGGCGCCAACGAATACACCCGCGCGGATCTTTCCGCGGTCGCGCAGGCTGCGGGTGGTCGTCTCTCTGAAGCGCTCCGAGTGATCGAAGAAGCCGCGAAATCTCTCGGTGATGCTCCGCTCGCTCGTTCCATCGAAGCGGTCCGCTATCGCAGTTACGTGCTCGCCGCAGAGGTCACGCTGCGCGCTGCGCGGCCGCGGCCGCGTCAGTTTGCGCTGTGTCTCTTGTTGACGCGCGCGCTCTGTCGTCGCGATTGGCGCGACGTCGCGCGCGCAGCGGTGGAGGGCGGCGTCGATCTTGTGCAGGTTCGCGAGAAAGTGCTCGATGCGGGCGAACTCGTCGCGCATGTCCGCGCTGTGCGCGACGTGATTGGCACGCGCGCGACGCTGGTCGTGAATGATCGGCTCGACGTGGCGCTGGCGGCCGATGCGGACGGCGTCCATCTCGGCACGACCGACCTTCCGCTGGCGCACGCGCGCAAGATCGCGGGCTCTCGATTTCTCATCGGTGCGAGCACGCACTCGCTCGACGAAGCGCACGCAGCGGTGGCGGCCGGTGCTGATCTCTGCGGCGTCGGTGCGATGTACGCGTCGGAGCTGAAGCCCGATCTTGCGCCATCAGGTGAAGCGTATCTGCGCGCGTTTTTGGCGGAGTTTCCGCGCGTTTCGCATCTTGCGATTGGCGGCATCACCCCAGGTCGCGTTGCAGCATTGGCGCGCGCGGGTTGTCGCGGTGTCGCGGTGTCGAGCGCGATTTGCAGCGCCGATGCGCCAGATGAAATCGCGCGCGCGATACGAGTCGAACTCTGTCAAGAAAACGATCGCTCCGCATCCGCCACCGGTACCTCGAGCGGCGATGGCGGATGTGGCGGCGCGTGTCGAAATAGTGGTGGTTGCGCCGCGCGCGCGGCCGCGCAGGGAAGTAGTCGCGGGAGTACTCGCGCATGAGCGCGCCTTCACGAGCGACCGTCAGCGAGGTCCGTTTCTTGCTCCTTGGAACGGGAACGTCCGCTGGGGTACCCGTGATTGGTTGCGACTGCGAGGTCTGTACCTCGGATGACCCGCGGGATCGGCGTTCGCGCTCCGGCGCGGCAATTTCGTTTGTCGACGCACAGGGACACGACCGGCTCTTTCTCCTTGATTGTGGCCCTGATCATCGCGAACACTCGATTCGACATCGATTCAAGCGCGTCGACGGCATCTTCTTCACGCATGATCACGTCGATCACACATTTGGGCTCGACGACGTGCGCCGCTACAACGCGATGATGAAGTCGCCGATTGAGGTCTTCGCCGATGTGCGGACACGCGAATTCCTCGAGCGGGTGTATCGACACATTTTCCGGCGCCACGAGAACGTGAACGATTCGTTTGTCGCCGACCTTTTTGTGCGGACGGTCGCGGCAGGTGATTCCTTCGACCGCCACGGCCTCCGCTTCACAGCGTTTGAGGTGCTCCATGGGCGGCTCCCGGTGCTTGCGTACCGGATTGAGGCACTCGACGCAGGAGGGCGAGTGGCGGAGGTGCAACCCGGCCCGTTGCCGCTTGCCTATTGCACCGATCTCTCCGCGATGCCGCCCGCGGCTTGGCCGCGGCTCGTGGGGCTACGAACGCTGGTCCTCGACATGCTGCGCTATCGGGCGCACCCAACGCACCTAACCGTCGATGAAGCGATTGCGATCGCGGAACGGGCGCGGGCCGAGCGGACCGTCTTTGTTCACATGACCCACGACATCCGGCATGCGACGCTGGCGGCGGAACTCCCGTCCGCGATGGAACTTGGGTACGACGGTCTCGTCCTCGGGGTCTCGTCCTGACAGGCTCATTCTGAGAGGCGCGCCGGGTTGAAAGCGCCTCGCACGAAGTCGTCGCAAACCGCCCCGGGAGGAGGCAGCTTTGCTATCATCGCCGCCCCTATGGCCCAGATCCGTGAGCTCAAGAAGCGCATGATCGCGGTGCGCACCATCCAGCGCAT
>CAIWCL010000330.1 GCA_903911205.1 uncultured bacterium | reverse complement strand
CCTGTGTCTGCACCTGCGAAGGACGGTCGGATGGGGACTTGGCCATGGGTCGAGCAATCTATCGGTTGAGGGGCGTTCGGGGTGGGAGCGATGAGCGGAGCGTTGCAGCCTTGCTGAGGTCGTGCTGAGGTCGTGCTGAGGTCGAGTTCAAGCCTGGGGAGACCCTCAGAAGGGCCGCAGAAAAGCTTCAGTCGATCCTCGGTCGGACTTCGGTTGAACCTCGGTTGAAACCTCGGTCAACACTCAGAGAGGCTACAAAGGTCAGATAACCTTGGCGGAAGGGCCCAAAGCCCGCCAGTCTGCCGCGGTCGAACTGTACATCGGCTCAAGTCCGGTTCGCCTGTAGCACGATCTCCGCGACGGCGGCGAAGCCATCCCGGTCGTGGTGCCCCGCCCGGGCGCGGGCGACGGCCGCAATCCGTGGATCGGCGTTCTCCATGGCGATCCCAAGCCCTGCGTGGCGGACCATTTCGAGGTCATTGAGCCCGTCCCCAACGGCAACGGTTTCGGTCGGATCGATCCCGAGTTCGGCACAAACTGCTTCGATGGCCGTCCACTTGTTGACGCCTCGATTGAACGCCTCGAGGAGGTGCGTTGGCGCATTGATCGCGTGCTCGGCAGTCTGGGCGCTCCAATGCTGGACGGCGAGCCGCTCGCCGAACTCACGCGCGATGCGCTCGACGACCGGTGCGAGCACGCTTGCCGGAGCGACGCTCCCAACCCGCACCGTGTGCTCAATCGACGGATGGTGATCGACGGACGCCACACGCTGATACGTGACGGGAAGCACGTCAAACCACCATTGGGTCGCGGGGTCAAACGCGTGGTCGCCGACCATGACGTAGTCGAATCCGGTCCGTGTGTGGTCTTGGAGATGCTGCGCGAGGAGGCCGTACTCGGCAAGAATCGCGCTCGTGCCGCGCACCAATTCCTCAGAAAGTCCGCGGCGGATGATCACCCGACCGTCGGACGCATCGTGGACAAGCGCGCCGCCCGCCATGATTGCGTGACCGACGTGGTTGATGAAGTCGAGCACATGGCCTGCCTCGCGGAGCGCACGGCCTGTGGCGGGAATGACCTCGACACCGGCGTCCTGCAAGCGGCGAATCGCCTCAAGATTCGCCCGGCTCACCTGCCCGCGGCGATCAAGGAGCGTGCCATCGAGGTCGGTGATGACGAGGCGGTAGCGCACGGAGGGAGAATACGAGATTCACCTCCCGAATTGCGCGGGGGCGAGCGCGAAGCCTGCTTTGAAGTCTCGCCTGAGATTTCGCCAGAGATTTGGTCGTGATCTCGCCGGAGATCTGCTCGAAGTCAAGGGCGACAACGATCCATCACTTCAGCGCAGTGATCCTGATTGCGCCCGTGTCGCGCCGTCGCACGGTCGCGCTCCGATTATCCTGCGCCCGTGCTCGTCGCTCATGCCGCGACTCCCGCGACTTCGCTCTATGCCGCCGAGGGGCTTGTCCTCCTCGATGCGGGAGAAGCGATTCTGAAGGGTGCGCTTGAGAGCGTGGTTGAGGTTGGTGTCATCGCAGCGCCGGTGGTTGCGAGGCTCGCGTCGTTGGCGCGCGTTGCGCAATTGGAAGCAAACCGCGCGCTCCTCGCGCGACACCAAACGGAACTGCATCTTGGTGGAGACGGTGCGCGCGCGGTGGCGCTGGCGATGTACGCGGTGAGAGGCGGTCGCAGCGCAGTCGCCGTGGTGCCCGCGTCCGATCTTGTGGGTGCGGTCGAGGGTCTTCGCGGCGCACGCGCTGCGTTCGGTCATCCCGAGCAGGGTCTCGTGGTTGTCCTTGAAGATGATCCAGAGAACGAACCGATGATTTGCCCGAGGCGTCTCGCGATCGGTGCCGGTCTGCCAGTGGTGGAGCCGACGGATCTCGCGAGTCTTCGCGATGCGATTGAACAGGCGTTGCGGCTTTCGCGGGCGGGTACGGTTCCAGTCGCGATCGTTGTCCACCGCATCATTTTATCGTCGATGGAATCTGTTCCCGCGCGTCCAAATCGCGTGGTCACGACCGTCGATGAACTCATTTTGCAGCGCCGAATGCGTGGCTCGACGCGCCTCGGTGACGCGCCAGATCTCCTTCGCGTGGCGCGTCGACTCGAACTCAATATTGCAACAAGTTTGCCAAGCCCTGGCGAACGCGAGGTTGTTGGCTTCATCGCTCTCGGCGCATGCGAGCGAGCGCTCGTGGATGTGCTTTCCGAGTTACAACTCGCAGGACGCGTCCCCGTCCTTCGACTCGGTCTTGTCTCGCCGATTGATGATGCGGCGTTGCAGCGCTTCATCGACCGAGTTCAGCACGTTGTCGTCCTTGAATCACGGCCGGGTTCCGCTGCGCGTTCGGTGCTCGCAGTCATGGACCTCCTTCGTCGGCGCGGTGTACGAATACCGACGATTTCGTATCGCGAACTTCCTCCGACGCCCGAAGGCGATTCACCAACACTTGGCCCTGGCGACGCATCACGCCCGTCGATTCTTGTGCGACGGATCGTGCATCTCTTGCATGCCGTTCGCCCTTCGCTTTCCGTCGCAACAAAGCTCCTGAGTGCGAATCCAGAGTTGGAGACGCTCTCGCTTCCTGCGCGGACCGACGATATCGGTGTCGACGCTGCGCTTCGCGAGATTCGTCGCGTCGTTGTCGAACTTGATCAAGAGATACGAGCGCGCCCGGATCTCGGCGAAGGTTCACCGCGTGCGCGCACCATCGCGATCGACACACTTCCCGTCCGAGGTGACGCGGAGGAGATCACGGTTGTTGAGATCTATCCGCGCGAGCGCTTTATGCTCGAAGGAACAGAGGCGGTGCGGCAAGCCGCGCGTGATTTGTATCGACGCGTGCTGATCGCGGTGGACGTCGGGCGTGCGTCGGGCGGTGGAGCTGATCTCGCGCGACTCGCTGATGCTGCGATTCCAAGTGATGCGGCCGCGCGCGCGCTGGTGATGCGCGTGGATCTCAATGATCGAAGCGCCACACGTGAACGACTCGGAGAAGCGGTGGCGGCGGTCGCTGCAAACGAAACGCGATTGGTCGTACTTGTCGTGACCGATGGTCCGCCCGCTCGGCTCGACCCCGATGCGATTGATCGCAGTTTTTTGGAACGCGATCGGCTTGGATACCAACCGCAGCAGCGTCTGGTGTGGGATGCAAATTACGCGTGCGAACTTCGACCTCCGCCGCTCGCGGGTCTCCTTGATGAGGCAGAGGAGCAGGGTGCGACACCGATTGAAGGTCGGTTTACATCAGAAGAACTCTCGATGCGCGTCGAAGGCGTTGAGTTCCGCGCGACAACGTTGTCGGAGCAAGTCGAGGTTGTTCGTGTAAAGCCTCCGATCACGGCGTATTCGCGCGGCGCGGGCGGCCTCGCACCACCGCGGCCGTTACACGCCGAGCAGGGGATCTATCGTGCGCATATCGCGGGCGACCGTGGATCAACGCCTGGACTCCTCGCGCGCATTCTTGCGGATGCTGGTCGCACGATGGGGTACCGCGTCGAGATTCTCGCGTCGGATGAGCCGTGCGGCCGCGGTCGTCGCGCATGGGCACAAGTGCTCTGGGTGCGCGCACGCGTCGGTGAATCACGCGCACCGCGCACCGCGATGATTCCCTACG
This sequence comes from uncultured bacterium, assembly GCA_903911205.1. GTDB lineage: Bacteria > Planctomycetota > Phycisphaerae > Phycisphaerales > SM1A02 > QWPT01. The sequence continues at coordinate 10,261 of CAIWCL010000330.1, read as the reverse complement.
GCGAAGCGGATCTCGTTCTTGGAATCGATCCCATCGAGACGCTTCGTTCGCTCGGGCCCGATCCATCGCTTCGCGTCGCGAGTCCGCAGCGATCGAGCGTGGTCGCAAACGACGGCCCACTCGAAGATCAGTTTGATGACGCGCGCGTGGCCGCATGTGACTTGCTCGAGAGCGCCGTCGAGCGATGCGCCATGGCGTCGCAGTCGGTCGTCGATGACTATGCCGCGCTCTGCCGAACCAATCTGCTCTCCGAACGCCTTCTTGATGTGGCGCTTCTTGGTGTCGCGTTTCAACGCGGGCTCATTCCGGTGTCTCTCGAAGCGATCGAAAGCGCCGTTCGGCGATCGGAAAACCTCGGATTTGGCCGGAGTTTTGAGGCATTTACCTTTGGTCGGCGACTCGAGGCAGGCGCTGTCATTCGTCGCTCCGCGGAAGAACGGGAGCCACTTGAGCGACTCGTGCGCCGACTGTCGCTTGAACTCGTGCGTGAGCGATTTGGTGGACGAAAGCGCGCGCAGCGCTATGCGTTGAGCGCCTCGGGAATGCTCGCGGCATTTGGTCGACTCGGTCATGATGATGACGACGTGGATCGCGCAACGCGCGCCGTCGTCACGGCACTCCATCGCGCCATCGTCTGGGGTGGAACGCGCATGATGGGTCTCTACGAAGGACTGGTCGCGGGGCTTTTGCGCGCGGACCCGAGCGGTGATCTTGCCCTCGTGGGTGCGGAGCCGATCGCCGATGCGGTACTCGTGCGCGATATGCTCTACGTTCTCTCGATGTCGACAAGCCTTGAACAGCGCCGCCGCGTGCGTGAGCGTCTTGGTGTTCGTGCATCGCACGGCGATGCGCTCGAACGTCGTTACCTGAGTCGATTCGAACTCTTGATTGCGAATCGCCGCATGCGCCTCGATTTCCGTACGAGTGACTGGCCCGCAGAAGTGGTACGGCTCACGCGTCCGCTCGTTCCCTGGGGTTTGCGCGGCGATTCGCGCGCGCAGGAAGTTCGCGCGTACGCGATTTCACTTGCGGAGCGTGCGGCGGCGGGGTTTGAGCGTGATTCCGCGCATTGGGCGATGTGTATGCGTCGATTTGCGATGCTCTCCGCAGACGGTGGGCTTCATGCACTCTCCGCGGCGGAACTCCGCGCGAGCGTCGAGGGGCTCTGAGCTCGTTCGTGTTTCGTCTTTGGATGACGCTCTCGAGGCTCGATTGCGGCGACTGTATCGGTCGTCGCTCGCGCCTTCGCAAAGCTTCAACCGACGTCGGTATCCAACGGTGGCGCGTTCGCGCGCGGTGTTGATCGCTCGATTGGGGCGAAGCTGTTCAGCGTGGAGGCTGTTCAGCGTCGAGGCTGTGCAGGGTCGAGGCTGACGGCGTCGAGGCTGACGGCGTCGAGGCTGTTCAAACTCGCGCCTCATGCCGCAGCTGTCCGCAGGCGGCGGCGATGTCTCGTCCGCGACTGGCGCGAATATGCACATTGACATGCTTCGCCCGGAGAATCTCTTGGAAGACATGCACGTCATCATGTTTCGGCCGCGCATATGGAACGCCTGCCACTTCGTTGTAACGAATGAGGTTGACGTTCGCGCGCATGGTTCGCGCGAGTCGCGCGAGTTCCTCCGCATGTTCGCGCCGATCATTCACGCCGCCGAGCAGGATGTACTCGAGTGTGATCTCGCGACCAGTTTTTACAAACCACTCTTGGCATGCATCGAGCAGTTCCTCGATGGTTGAATACTCCGCCCAAGGGATAATCTGTCGACGCAGTTCATCAAACGGTGCGTGCAGCGACAGCGCGAGTGTGACGGGAATCTCGAATGCGCAGAGTTTCCGAATTGCTGGCGGCAAGCCCACCGTCGACACGGTGATCTTGCGCGCGCCGATACCGAGGCCCCATGCAGCGTTCAGCGTGCGAATCGCTTGCGTCACATTGTTGAAATTCGCGAGGGGCTCGCCCATGCCCATGAAGACAACGTTTGACACGCGGCCGACACCGGGCAGGCGGCCGAGTCGCCAAATCTGTTCAACGATGCGCCCAGCAGTGAGGTTGCCGTCGAGTCCACCAAGACCAGAGGCGCAGAACTTACATCCAACGGGACAGCCCACTTGGCTCGACACGCACGCGGTACGGCGATCTTCCGTTGGAATCAGCACCGTTTCGGTTTGTCGATCGGTTGAGGTACCGACGAGTCGTAGGGCAGTGTCTGCCGGCGCATCTTCGGCGGCAGCCCATTCGATCAGGAGTTTTTGCGTGTCATCCGTTGCAACTTGGTGGCGAATGACCGACCCCTGCAGCGTCGCGAAACGCGCGGCGACCTGCGCGCGGGCGTCTTTCGAGAGATCGCTCATCTGCTCGAAATCGGTGACGCCCTTTTCGTAGATCCACTTCAAAAGTTGCGGGGCAGTTCGGCGGGGAAGCCCCATCGCTTCGACTTCGGTGGTGAGCGATGCAAGGTCAAACTCGAAGAGCGACGTGCGACCGGGCCCGATGTCGGGCGCAGCGTGTGAGGAAATCGGCGCAAGTTGCGGAGAATCGCTCGGTTTCATGCGTGCGTCGATCCGTTCCCATCGGTGCTGCAGTCGGTTTCTGTCGCGCGAATCGAGACCTGGACGGTGCGATTCGGAATGTGCTTCCGCTCCAACCACTCGGCGGTGTCGGCCTCACGGTCGATGCGAATGCGACGCGTGTCGGGATCAACGCCTCGTCGACGCATCAGTTCGCGCAGCGTTCCGGGTAGACCGAACTCGACGCGTTCGTCGTGGACGTCGCGCTGTTCGACCTCGCCCCCGAATCGATCGATGAGCGCCTCGATGACGCCATGGACGAGGTCTTCGGGCACGCTCGCGCCGCTTGTCACGAGCACAGTGTTGACTCCCGTGAACCACGAGGCATCGAGTTCGCTCGCATCATCGACGAGTCGCGACGGCGTGCCGTCGTTCATCGAAATCTCGGTCAAACGTACGGAATTCGAACTATTCTTGCTTCCAACAACGAGCACGAAATCTGCTTCGGGCGCGATCGCTCGTACCGCAGTTTGGCGATTGGTCGTGGCGTAGCAGATATCGCTCGACGGCGGTTCGTTGATCTTCGGAAACGCCTTCTTCAGCGCGCGAATGATGACGTTCGCATCATCGAGCGAGAGCGTTGTTTGCGTGAGATAGATGAGTTTCTCAGGGTCGTGAATCGTGAGCTGGGGAATGTCCTCAGGCGACTCAACCACTTGGATCGCTTCTGGCGCCTCGCCGCGCGTACCGACAACTTCTTGGTGATTCTCGTGCCCGACAAGAAGAATCTGCCAGCCACGCTTGGCATAGCGGATCGCCTCGGCATGCACCTTCATGACAAGGGGGCAGGTCGCATCGATCGCGGTGAGGTTCTTGGCGCGAGCCTCTGCGCGCACCGCGGGGCTGACACCGTGTGCGGAGAAAACGACAATTGCGCCATTCGGCACCTCGTCGATCGACTCGACAAAGGTCACGCCGCGGTCGCGGAATCGCTGAACCACATGGCGGTTGTGCACAATCTCGTGAAAGACGAAGACCTTCTCGTCGCCGCAGATATCAAGCAACTGATCGACGACATCGATCGCCATGTATACGCCAGCACAGAAGCCGCGGGGGTTGGCGAGAAGAATCTTCATGGGGGGTCGGATGATACGGGCGCAAGCGACTCTCCGTCACGCGTTGCGGCCGGGAAACGTCGCCCTATATCCACGCTCTCGCGGTACCTTTCCCGCTCACGTGTCTGTGCTTGCCGCTGACATCTCCCGGTTTGGACCGTCGCAGACAGAGGTTGTCGGCCTCGATACCGCGCGCGCCTATTGCCGAGGGCTCACGCTTGGGCGTTACGAGAACTTCTCAGTGCTCTCGCCACTCGTTCCCGTCGATCGGCGCGACGACTTTGCCGCGGTGTATGCGTTCTGCCGTTGGGCGGATGATCTTGGAGACGAAGCGGGGTCGCCAGAACGAGCGACCGAACTTCTTGCCTGGTGGCGTGGGGAATTCGATCGTCTCGCAGCGGGTGAGGCGCGTCATCCGGTTTTCGTCGCGCTTCGCGAGACCATCGCTCAGCGTCGACTTGAACTCACGCCGTTCAGCGACCTGATTTCTGCGTTTGAACTGGATCAAGTGAAGTCGCGCTACGCGACGTGGGATGAAGTCGTTGGATATTGTCGGCTGAGTGCGAATCCCGTGGGGCGCATCGTGTTGGCATTGCTCGGCGAGCGCTGTGATGACGCGCAACTCGCGGCGAGCGATGCGGTCTGCACTGCGTTGCAACTGACGAATCACTGGCAAGACATCAAGCGCGATTGGGTTGAGCGGCGTCGGATCTATGTGCCTGCCGACATGCACGACATCGCGGATTTTGAGGCTCGACTCGAGCACACGATTGCGCAAGGTTGGTCGAGCGACGCCACGTTCTTTGCGGAGTCGCGACGACTTGTGCGCCGACTCGTCGCGCAAACGTGGGACTATTGGGAAGCCGGTGAACCGCTCGTCGAGAGTGTTTCGCCTCGCGCCCGTCCGCTGATTTGGTTGTTCGCGGCGGGTGGTCGAAGTGTGCTTCGCAACATCGAGCGATGGAACTGCGAGACGGTGCTTGAGCGGCCGAAGCTCTCAAAGCCGCGAAAGGCGTGGCTCGTGGCGCGCGCGGCGATGAGCGCGCAGTTTGGTTGGCGGCTGCCGTTGCTGCCAGGCCCGAGCATGTGGATTGTGGATCCCGAACCCGATGCGGATGCGGCGAATTACCCCACGACGCGTCTCGCGAGTCATTCCACGAGTCAATTCGCGAGTCAAGTCGTGAGTCATCCCGACGCTGTGGCGCAGGAAACATCAGGAGTTTCCCGAGTATCTGCGGCGGAGCAGGTTCCATGAGTCAGCCGCCGCTCGAATCCACTGTGCGACGTGGTTGCGATGGGACGTGTACGAGCAATGTTCCGAGCGACGTGCGCGTGGAAATTGAGTTCGCGATCCAAGATGCGTGGCGCTTGTGTGAGCAGATCACGCGCGAAGAGGCGCGAAATTTCTACTACGGATTGAGGCTCTTGCCGCGCGCCGAGCGGAGCGCGCTGTACGTCGTGTACGCATGGATGCGCGTCCTTGATGACATCGCAGACAACGACGGCCTGACGGAGGCGGAGCGACGAGAACTGCTCACGTGGTTTGAGCAAGGCACGCGGAAAGCATTCAGTTGCGAGTGGTATCAGGGCGCGGCGCAAACGTTGAAAGAGCGTGGTGCGTTCTCGCGTGAGGACTCTGTGTTTCTCGCGCTTGCGCAGGAAGTCGTACTTCGTCGATTGACGATCGACGATTTTCTTGCGGCGATCGAAGGGCAGCGCATGGATCTTGCGCCGCGGACATTTTCGAATTTCTCCGAGACCGAACTCTACTGCGATCGTGTCGCTTCGACGGTCGGGCGCATTTGTCTTGACGTCTGGGGTGTGCGCGACGGCATCGACATGAATCGTGCGCGCAACCTCTCGACCGCGCGAGGTATCGCGTTCCAACTCACCAACATCCTTCGCGATATTCGCGAAGATGCTGGGCGTGGCCGCTGCTATCTCCCGGCCGATGAACTCGCGAAACATGGTTTGACCGTTGATGCGCTCCTCGCGTGGCAGGACGACGTGCGTTGTACGGCGTTCATGCGTGAGCAGTGTGCACGGGTCGCGCGATGTTTCGACGAGAGCGCGGCACTTGAACAACTGGTCTCCGTCAAGGCGGTGCCGACGCTTGCCGCGATGAGTGTGATTTACCGCAGGATTCTCGAGAAAATCGCTCGCGATCCCAAGCGGGCGATCGCGAAGCGTGTCTCGCTTTCGGCCTTCGAAAAAGTGACCATCGGATTGCGCGCGCGTTTCGGACTTCTCTCACCTGCTGGTGGAGGTCGTGCGTGAGCGTCCAACGCACGGTGGCCATCGTGGGCGGAGGAGTTGCGGGTATCGCAGCCGCGTTGCGCGCGATGGACGCGGGGTGGCGGGTCGAGTTGATTGAAACGCGCACGAAACTTGGCGGCCGCGCGACAAGTTTTGATGATGTGCGAAGCGGTGTCGAACTCGACAATTGCCAGCATGTCGTGATGGGTTGCTGCACGAACATGCTCGATCTCTACGATCGACTTGGTGTCCTCGGTGCAATCGACTGGCATCAGACGCTTTGGTTCGCGCGCGGTGCTGGCGCGATGGACGCTCTCGCGATCGCGCCGATTCTCCCAGCGCCCACGCACTACGGGCCGAGTTTCCTTCGCATGCGACTCTTCTCGTGGAGTGAGAAGATCGCGATTGCGCGCGGTTTTTTCGCAATCTTGCGCATGGGGCCGCGCGGGCGACTGCATTGGAAAGGACGTCCTTTTTCGGACTTTCTTGAGAGAACACATCAGTCGGCGCGTGTGATCGAACTGTTCTGGGATCCGGTGGTGCTCTCCGCGTGCAATCTTCCGAGCACGGCGTGCGAGGCTTCACACGCGCTGAAGGTGTTCGATGAAGGCATGCTCGTACACCGATTTGCAGGCGCGGTCGGTGTCGCGCGTGTTCCGCTCGGTCGTTTGTACGAACGCGTTGGTGAGATCATGGCGTCAGGGGGTGGGGCGCTTCGGCTCCGAACAAGTGCGAAGGCGCTGGCCTTCGATGGCAAGCGCATCACCGGCGTCGTTTGCGATGACGGCATGGTGGTGGCGCACGCGGTGATCGCTGCGGTGCCGCCGGATCGACTGGCGAAACTTTGTTCCGACACGCTGCGAGCTCAGGACAAGCGTCTCGCGAACCTCGAGCGCTTCGCGTTTTCGCCGATTCTTGGGGTGCATCTTGCCTTCCGTCGCAAGATGCTCGCGCGACCCAATCTCGCGCTGCCTGGCCGCGCGACGCACTGGTTGTTCGCCCATGAAGGCGACGAGACGCGAGGAGGAGGCGGAGGCGCGGCATTTGCGCAGCGTGTTGAAGCGGTTGTGAGCGCGGCGGATGCATGGATCGGACTTCCTGAAGAGGAGACGACGCGGCGCGTCCTCGCCGATATGTCGTGGGCGCTGGGCGTTCCGACCGAGCAGCTCGCGCGAGAACTCGTCTGGTCGCGGCCGGTCCTTGAGAAGCGCGCGACGTTCGCGAGCGTTCCAGGAGTCGATGCGATCCGCCCGCGCGCGGTGGTCGAGGCCGGAGACCTCAAGGGTGGTGTCGCGAACCTCTTTCTCGCCGGCGAGTGGACGGATACGGACTGGCCCAGCACGATGGAGGGCGCCGCACGGTCGGGTTACGCAGCGGCCGCCGCGTGCACCGGAGCGGGCGGGGTGGTGGCGGACTTGCCGGTGGCGCGGCTTGTGCGCGCGATGCGCGGGGGATGAACCGCCCACCGATGCGGCGAACGGTGCCTATTGCGGGTGTTCAATCATCCGGAAGCAGGCCCTCGCGGCTGCGCGCACGATTTCCTCCTCCGACTCATCCACTTCGATCGCATTCACACGGTTTGTGATTGCAGCGATCAGTCGCGTGTCGCCGCGTGTGCGCGCCGCGCGCGCCAAGCTCGCCAGTGCCAAGAGCGCATTCCGTTTCATCATCGGAAGCGTCGCCCGCTTGAGCGCGCTCGAAACGACGAGCCGTGCGCGATCGGCCTCGGTCCAACCGAGCACCTCAAGCAGCTCGATCGAGTTGAGGCGCGGGGCGTAGACGTCGTTTGCGCCAACGCGTCGCGATGCGCGTGTCGGCTGACTGTGTGGGCAAACCTCTTGGCAGATGTCGCATCCGAACCACCAATCGCCTGTCCGGCCGAAGAACTCGTTTGGGATCTCGCCGCGATGTTCAATCGTGAGGTAGGCGGTGCATCTCCGGGCGTCGACCGACCACGGCGTGATGGCGTCTGTCGGGCACGCGTCGATGCAACGCGTACAAGAGCCGCAAAGGTCGCTCGCGCCTTCGTCGGTGACTCGGAGCGCGGGCGGTGCGTCACTCGGCGCGATCTCTGCGTCCGTCACAATCTCGCCAAGCAGAAAGAAACTCCCAAGCCCTGGCCGAATCAGGAGCGTGTGCTTCCCGATCGCGCCGAGGAGCGCGCGCGCCGCCTGCTCGCGTTCGAGAATTGGATGAATGTCGCCGGTGAGGCGCGTCTGGACGCCGGGTGCAGCATCGCGAATTGCCCGCCCCAACTTCCGCAGGCGATCCCGAATGACGTCGTGATAGTCCTTGCCGCGCGCATACCGTGCGATGCGTCCGCGCGGCGCGGCTTCGTCCGCGGACACGCGGTCGGGGTGCCCATCGTGGTAGCGATCCGCGACGCTCACGACACTTCGCGCGCCGCGCACCAGCGTGCGCACATCAACCATCTCCTCGACGCGCTCGGCCATCCACGACATGTCGCCGTGCTTGCCATCTTCAAGCCAACGGCGCAACTCCGCCGCGCGCGAACTTGGCGCCGCCCGCGTCACCCCGACGAGCGCGAACCCGAGTTCCTTCGCGCGAAGTTCAACGATGGCACGCAGCGCCACGGGGTCGGGTGCACGCGGCTCAATCGAAGTGTGGTTCGTCTCTCCGCTCATCGCAAGTTCATTGCTTGATCGAGAAGTTGCATCCATCCTCCGACCACGCCCATCAGAACGAACGCGGTCGGCGGCACAAGAAACATGGTCGACATCATGATCCAGAAAATCGGCCGCTTCACGCCGCGCACCAGCGCGATTGCCGAGGCAACCGCTGGCAGCGAGAGCGGCAGCACAATCCACGGATGCGAGAAGAAGAGCCCCGGCCACCCGTCGATGTTGATTCCTTCCCGTTCGAAAGTGGCGCCAAGAAGGGGCGCGATGAAGAACGTTGCGGCGAAGAGAATCAGGAGGGTCACGATCAAGAAGACGCCTTTGACGCGTCCAGCGACGGCAACACTCTTCTTGAGTGCGACGGTCGTCGAGGAGGTCGAGCCTGCGCTCCCAGTGGTTTCGGCGCGCGGCATCCTGCGCGGCGGTGGTGGTGGTGGCGGTGGGGGCGGCGACGAAGTAGTCATGCCGTCAGTATCGGCAGGATGACTCGTGAAGGCCATCGGTGAAGGCCATCGGTGAAGGCCATCGGTGAAGGCTGTCGGTGAAGCCCATCCGCGTGAGCGCGGTGCGCACCAATGAAACGCCCCCGCGCGTAGCGGGGGCGGGATACTCAAACAATGCTCGAACCGGCGCGTTGAAACCGCCACGCGACGAATCAGCTGCCGTTCGCAGCGCCGCCACGTGGACGGCGTCCGCCGCCACCCATCATGCTCGCGGCCGCTTCCTGAATCGCCGCCTGCATCGCAGCGCCAGCGTCGTCGGCAGAAGTAATCTCGCCAGACTCAACCTTCGCGGCGACGTCTGCCGCAGCCTTCTTCATCATGCCCATCATCGGGCCCATCATGCCTTGCACCATCGGGAGCATCTGCTCAAGTTGCTCGGCTGACATGCCTTGCGCTTCAAGCGCAGCGGTCAGGTCGACCTTCCAACCTGCATCGGTCTTGACGAAGATGGTCTCTTGACCGTTCGCATCCTTGAAGACGGCGCGGTCCGCGTCAACGGAGACTTTCTCGAGGCTCGCGACGCCGCTTCCGAGGCCGCCACCCATTCCTCCACCCATCCCTCCACCCATCCCTCCACCCATGCCGCCAGCGCCGAGTTCGAGCTTTGTCGTCCCAAACTTCGCTTGCATCGCGTCGTAGAGCGGCGCCATCGCCGACATCATCGGCGCGGCCATCTCCTTCATCGCCTTGCCGACGGAGGTCGAATCGTCCATCACCGCCAGCATCATCTCGACTGCGCTCGACGGCTTCGATTCGATGGCCGCGTTGTACTGGCCGACCCACGCTTCGATGTCGTCGATGCGATCAGCGGCGTCGCCAGAGGCGCCCGACATCGAGCGACCGGTGGAGCCAGCAGACGTCTTCTTCGTGGACTTCTTCTCAGCCAGCGCCGGGGGCGCGAGCAGCGTGTCGACGGTAAGCCCGTCGGCCATCTTCTTGGTCTCTTCGATGGAGGCCTTGAGTTCCGCGAGTTTCTCATCAGCGTTCGAAGCCATCGCATCGACCGCAGCGGCGGACTTCTCTTTGAGGCTCGCGATTGCCGCTTCTGCGGCAGTCTTCAACTCGGCGAGGTTCGCACCGCCCGTCGCGGCGACCATGCGTCCGTGCGAGCCAAGTCCGAGGACCTCCGTCACCTTCAGGCGAAGTTCCTCCGACAAGAGCGCGGTACGGAGTGCATCGCTCGCCGGGGTTGAGCCAGCGCTTGAGACGGCGTTCGCGAAGTCCGCGGCAGCAGCTTCGT
>CAIWCL010000329.1 GCA_903911205.1 uncultured bacterium | reverse complement strand
TGATCGTATCGGAGGCTTCGGCACAGAGCCTGTTGCGCGGGACGAAAACGCAGTATCCGGTTGCCGCCCGCCAAACGGCGAAGGAGAAGGGAATTCGCATCGTGACCGTCGGAATCGGGGATTCGCGCGAAGGTGCACGGATTCCGGTTTCGGGCGCCACGGGTGGCCGACGCTATCTCGTCCATGATGGCCAAGAGGTTTGGACGAAGATGGATCCGACCCTTCTCACGGAAGTCGCGAAGGCGGGCGACGGGTTTTTCATAGAAGCCGGTACGGGACAGGCGGATATGTCGCAGGCCGCAGCGCTCCTTCGTCAAGGACTTCAAACGAAGTCTCGTGCGCAAGCCGCCGTCGCGACGAAGGAACCGCTCTTTCAATACCTCGCGTTTGCCGCGCTTCTTCTCCTCCTCGTGGAGAGCCTGCTTCCGACGCGCACGATCACACCAACGCGCGCACCGATCGCCGCGGAAGGTTCGACATGATTGGAACAACACTGCTCATTTCCGTCGCGTTTGCCGCGCAGACAACCGCAGTTCCAGCACCAATCGCGGCAACGGAGGCGGCGCAGGCACCGGTCGCAACTGGCTCTCCCGATGCGAATGCGACACCCGAAGCGATCTACAACGCAGGCGTCGCACGATTTCGTGCCGGCGACTTTCAAGGAGCAAGCGAATTGTTCGCCCGCGCGGCAAGCGCGAGTCGCGCCAGCACCGCCGCTCGCAGCATGTACAACCGTGGGACGAGTCGCTACGCGGAAGCGCTCAGCACAATGCAGGCAGCCGCACAGGCCGCGCAACAGCAAGGCGTGCCGCAACAAGTGCCCGGCAATGGGGCGCCCGGCAACGGGGCGCCCGGCAATGGGGCGCTCCCGAATGGCGCAAGCCCTCGTGATCGAATGACCGACGGCGCTGAACTGGTGCAGTCACTCGAGGCGTCGTTGCGCGACTTGAAGGACGCGATTCGCGCAGACCCTCTCAATACCGACGCGCGCGCCAACGCGGAACTTGCGCATCGCCTTCTCAAGCAACTGAAACAGCAGCAAGAACAGCAACAAAATCAGCAGCAGAATCAGCAACAGAATCAGCAACAAGATCAGCAACAAAATCAGCAGCAGAATCAGCAACAGAATCAGCAACAAGATCAGCAGCAGAATCAACAACAAGATCAGCAGCAAGATCAGCAACAAGATCAGCAACAAGATCAGCAGCAAAATCAGCAAAAAGATCAGCAGCAAAATCAGCAAAAAGATCAGCAGCAGAATCAGCAGCAGAATCAGCAACAAGATCAGCAGCAGAATCAGACAGAGTCCACTTCACAGGAGAAGCCGAACGTCGAACGCAAACCGATGACGAAGCAGGAAGTCGAACGACTGCTGCAGAAGATTCGAGACCGCGAGCGACAGCGACTGTTTGATCGACTCGCCCGCGAACGCGCGCGCACACAGCCTGCGCCCAAAGACTGGTGATCGCACAAACCGACCGCAACCTGCGCCCCTTCCGACAGACGGAATTGCTTGATGAATCTCCGAATACTCCGCCAATACCTTGCGATCCTCATGCTCCTCGCGGGAGTCACGCTTGTGACCCGCGTCGATGCGCAATCGGTTTCTGTGCAAGTCTCGTCGCAAGACGCGTACGTGGACGAACCTGTTCGCATTGCGGTCAGCATTGAAAACGTGCCCGACTTCGAAGGGCCGTTCATCGGCGATGTCGATGGCCTAGACATTCGTCGCCTTCCCGGCGAACAGACCATGTCGTCGACGCAGATCATCAACGGCCGCACCACCCGGAAGTCGACAGTCAATATCGGATACGAGATTGTTCCGAAGCGTGCCGGTAGTTATGTCGTACCTGCGTTTACGGTGCGAGCGAGCGGCGAGGAGTACACCACCAAACCATTCCGGCTTGAAGTTAAGGTCTCTGAGGTTGGTGATCTCATGCGCGCCACGGTGCGCTGCAAACCATCACCCATCTATGTCGGACAAGCGGGCGTCATGGTGCTCGAGCTTGCGATCAAACGCTATCGCGACGATCGCCTTGGAATCACGTTGGACGAGAGTTCGCTTTGGAGTCTTGTTTCGGATGACCTGAGTGACTGGGGTATTTTCGGAAGTGCGCTCCAAAAGCTCGCATCGGAGAATCGACGTCCCCGCGGCGAAATGCAGGTGATCGATGGAACGGAGTACGTCGTGTACTCCATCGAGAAGCCGTTCGACCCTATCGCGTCGGGCACACCCTCGATTGGCGATGTACGCGTTCGTATGAACTACCCGCTTCGTCTCGCGCGCGGCAATGACATCTTTTTCGAGAACCGCTTGACCCTTGCGGAATCACGGCCCGTCAGCATCGTGCCGACGATTGAGAATCTTGACGTTCGAACACCTCCGGAGGGCGGCCGACCGAGCACGTGGAATGGCGCGGTGGGTCGCTTCGCGATCGACGTGGTCGCGAAGCCCGTCGATGTTGCCGTGGGAGAACCGATCACACTCACCATCCGACTGACCGATGCTTCCGGAACTGCGGGGCTCGACGGATTACTCGCTCCAGATCTCACGATGCAGAAAACTCTCGTGGAAGGATTCCGTGTTCCCCGCGATGCTGCTGCGGGCGTTGTCGAGGGACGTGCGAAGATCTTCACCCAGTCGATTCGCGCAACAAACGACGCGGTGCGCGAGATCCCATCGCTCGAGTTTTCGTACTTCGACCCAGCGATCGGCGAGTATTCGACGATTCGAAGCGCGGCTATTCCGCTCCGCGTTCGACCCAGCGCGCTCGCGCGGGCAAATGTCGATTCCGACTCCTCGGAGGTCGCAAGTACGCCAACTGCGTCGGGCCTCACGCAGAGTGCCACGCAAGTTGCGGGCGGAATTCTCGCGAACATGTCTCCGAAGGAAATCGCAACCTCGCTGCCGCTCTCGTTGCGTGATACCGCACTGGTGATTGCCCCGCCGCTCTTTGCGCTCGCCCTCCTCGGAGGCGCCCCGCTCGCGCGCATGATCACGCGTCGCGACCATGCGCGCGGCCGAGCGCGAGATGCACGGGCTCAGTGCGAACGCGCGCTCGCTTCGGCAACGAATGCGGACGATATAGAGCGAGCAGTGCTGACATTCGTCGCGAGTCGCGTTGGCGCCCTTCAAACTGGATTCTCACGCGGAGACGCCCTTCAGGCTTTGCGCGAACGCGATGCACGCGAGAACACCATCGAGATGCTCGACCGTGTCCTCCGCGCACTCGAACGTGCTCGCTATGGCGGTGTGCCGCTCGATACGACGGAGGTTCGCCGTGTGATCGACGCCCTCGAGAGCGAGGCGCTCTCGCCGGCGAAGTTGGGAGCGTCGCGATGAATGCATCGATTTCTCGTTCGTATAGCGATCGCGTACACGCGCGGGCCACGCACTCGTCGCCGATCGCATCTCCGCGTCGCGGTGTTCTTTTGCTGAAACTGCTCGGCGCTGTGGCACTCGCGATCATCGCCGCCATCGTTCTCCTTCCGATCTTCTCACGCGGCTTCGAGCGCGCGCGCATCAAAGACGCAGAGATACTTGCGGCCGAGGCGTCGTACGCCGAGGGGCTTGGACTGAAAGCGTCCGATCCCGACGCCGCTCGCGCAAAGTTTCTTGAGAGCGCCGCTCAATTTGGAGCACTCGCTTCGGAGTCCGACGCTGCAGGTCTTTACTTCAATGAGGGAAATGCGCTGCTGCAAGCAGATCGCGTGGGGAGCGCGATTGCCTCATACCTCGCGGCGGACAAACGCATGCCGGGCGATCGGAAAATTCGTGCGAATCTTGCCGAGGCCCGCGCGAAAGTTCTCCGCGTGACGGAACTCCCTGTGCCATCGGCGCTCGACCACATGAACGCCCTGTGGAATGGGATCAACTCATTTTCGCGCGGCGTACTCACCGCGCTTCTCCTCTGGACTGCCGTTTTCGCGTTCCTCTTTGGCGGTCGACGTGTCACGATCGTGGCGGCGACGCTTGGGATCGTGCTCGGCGCGACCGTGGTGCTGGATGTCGTCCGCCGCGCGCGGGATACAACGGCCGTCCTCGAGCGACCAGCGCCACTTCGAAAGGGAAACGGAGACGGTTTCGAACTTGTGATCGCGGAACCGCTTCCCGCAGGCACCGAGTTTCGTGTTGTCGAAACTCGTCCGGGTTGGGTTGAGATCGAGTGCTCGCCAACCGTGCACGGTTGGGTGCGAGAGGACGCAGTGCTCCGCGTCCCGTGAACCTGTCTTGAACTTTCCTTTCGGTGTGCGAGCTTCGGGCGGGTCAGTAAGAAAATGCCCGCGCGGCGCAACCCTCTCCGCAAATGAAAGAGCCCGCGCTCGCCGGAGGCGACCGCGGGTTTTTCAAGAAGCGGAGGTTGGTGGGATTCGCTACCTCGCGCATGCGAGGTCCAAGCCCGGAGACGTGGCGAAGCCACGGATCCGCGACGCGCG
>CAIWCL010000328.1 GCA_903911205.1 uncultured bacterium | reverse complement strand
TGGCTTCCGCAAGGGCAAGGCTCCGCGCGCTCTCATTGAGAAGCGCTTCGGCGGAGCTGTCGCGCAGGAAGCGCGCCAGCAACTGATGAGCGAGGCCTACGGTCGTGCCATCGAGAGCAATAAGCTTCGCCCGATCACGGATCCGCGCCCGGTTGACGGCGAGATGATTCCCGAGCTCGCGCGCGGCAAGGACTTTGCCTTCAGCGTCGAAATCGAAGTCGCTCCAGATTTCGATATCCCCGATTTCGCAAGCTTCGAAGTGAAGAAGCCGACCATTGAAGTGTCGACCGATCACGTCGACGGCGAAATCCTCCGTCAGAGCTACCGCTGGGGCACGCCAGCCCGCATCGAAGGTCCACTCGAGAATCTCGACCGTATGCTCGGCAAGGCCGTGGTGACGGTCGACGGCCGCGAAGGAAATTACTTCGAAGCCGACAAGGCCCTCTGCGTTGTGCCGGCGAAAGAAGACGAAGGCAAGGGCGCACTGCTCGGCCTCCTCTTTGACGGGCTTGATGCATCGCTCATCGGCAAGAAGGTTGGCGACACCGTGAAGGTGACAACGACCGGCTCCGACAGCCACGAGCGCGAAGAACTCCGCGGAAAGAAGATCTCGATCGAGTACACGATCACCGAAGCGGAACGTATCGCACCGCGCACGGCGAAGGAACTCGCTGAGATGTACGGCGTGGAGAGCGAAGAGATTTTCCGCGAGCAAGTGAAGGATGCGCTCGAGCAACGCCGCGACAGCGAACAGCGCGCTGCGATGCGCGAACAAATCTCCGAGCAACTCGTTGCGAAGATCGATTTTGCCCTTCCGGCGAAGCTCAGCGAGTCGCAGGCGGCACGCACGATCGAACAGCAGCGCATGGAACTCCTCTCGCGCGGCATCGATCCGGCTTCGGTCGAAACACGACTCGCCGAACTCCGCGGCAAGAGCGAGAAGGTCGCCAAGGACCGCCTCAAGCTCTTCTTCATCATGGCTCGTCTCGCTGAGCACTTCGGCGTTCAAGTCACCGAACAAGAACTCAATGGCCGCATCGCCATGATCGCCGCACAACAGAACGCGCGCCCCGATCAGATGCGCCAGCAAATCGAGCAGAGCGGTCGCATGGGCGATGTCATCTCGACGATTCGCGACGCGAAGGTCGGCGATCGCGTGATTTCGCTGGCGAAGGTCGCGGATATCTCGGCGGAAGAATGGAATAAAGTCGTCGAGGCAAAGGCGAAGGCCTGAGACTCGATTGATATCGAAGCCCGGTGGACTGCACCCGCGTCCACCGGGCTTTTCTCTGAATTCCGCGTGGCCTGAGAAATCGCAACGATCGCTGCACGTCCTGTGCGCATCGCGCCGAAGGAGAGGCTTGGAACCATGCACTCCGTCGCGCCAACCCTGCTTGCTGACGACGCGAGCTCCATCATTTGGAGCATTGGGCCGATCGTTCTCGGACTGATCGTCGTTGTGGTCGTTGGTTGGTTCGCGGTCGTCCACGTCCGGAACTGGATGAAGGCCTCGGAAGAGTCCGGAGAAGCCTTCACCTTGGATGATTTGCGCCGGATGCATCGAGCCGGCGAGATCTCTGAAGCAGAGTTCCAACGTGCGCGCGAAGCCATGATCGGCGCGGTCCGATCGAAGGGATCGAAGGAGCCTCCACCGAGGAATCCAGATCTCGAAGTCCTTCGTCTGCGCCACCTTGCCGCGGCGACCTCAACGCAATCGACCACGCGATCAGCAAGGCAATCGACCACACAATTCACAAACGCGTCCCCGACCGCCGTGCCTCTCAAAGACACGGCCAAAGGCGCGACAAAGGGAACGCCACCCCAACCATCCCACCCACCGGCAGTGGCTCCGGCAAAGCCCACGATCGGGCCCCCGATCGGGCCCACGATCGGGCCCACGAGGGTGGCCAAGGTTCAAGACCCACCGAGTTCTCTTCCAAACAACCTCAACGAGGAGGTCGCACCCAGACGGGACACCGTCGTGCGACGCCCATCGGTCCTCGGGAGTGAGCAATTGGGTCGCGAGCCATCCGAGAAGCGTCGAGTGGATCCACCAGAATCCCCCGCGCAATGAACGTGGTTTCGACGGATCGACCTTCTCTCGTCCGATACAGTCCTGCCCGCGCCACTGGCGCTTTGAACGAATCGACCATGCACAGTCCCAATCCACAACCGTCTCGTCCATCGCAACACCTTCCAGTCTCGAGCACCCCGCCGACGCGGCGAGGGCCCGGGGGTTCGGGCGGTCAACCGGGGCACGGCCACGGTGCTGGCGGCAATCGCAGCGACGGTGGTGACTTTGGTGGACCCGGTGGTGGCAGCGGCGGCGGCGGTGACGGCGGCTTCCGAGGCAAGAAGAGCACGACCTGCTCCTTCTGCGGCAAGACATCGCGTGAAGTCGGCGCCATGGTCGAAGGCCCGGGCGACGTCTACATCTGCTCGAACTGCACGGATCTCTGCCAGAATATCTTCAAGCAGGAGAAGCGACGCGTCGCAGCCGCGCGCCCACTCTTCGCAACGATTCCTGCGCCGCGTCAGGTGAAGGAGTTCCTCGACCAGTATGTGATTGGTCAGGATGCTGCCAAGCGCGCGCTCGCGGTTGCGGTGCACAACCACTACAAGCGACTGACCGTCGTTGAGGGCGACGATACCTCGATCGAACTCGACAAGTCGAACGTCATGCTGATCGGCCCAACCGGAACCGGCAAGACGCTTTTAGCAAAGACGCTCGCGCGCATCCTCAACGTTCCGTTCGCGATCGGCGACGCAACCACGCTGACAGAGGCTGGCTACGTCGGCGAAGACGTCGAGAACCTCCTTCTCAAGCTGTTGCAGGCGGCAGACTACGATCTCGAAAACGCGCAGCGTGGCATCATCTACATCGATGAAATCGACAAGATCGGAAAGACCTCGCAGAACGTGTCGATCACGCGCGACGTCTCCGGCGAAGGTGTCCAGCAATCACTGCTCAAGATGCTCGAGGGCACCGTTGCGAACGTGCCGCCACAGGGTGGCCGCAAGCACCCCGAACAACAGTACATCCAACTCGACACCACGAACATCCTCTTCATCTGCGGTGGTTCGTTCGTCGGTCTCGACGACATCATCCGAAAGCGCATCGGTAAGCGCCGCATCGGTTTCGGCTCAGATATCCACGAGAACAAGCCCAAGGAGGAAAACCTCCGCTCGGTGCTCGCTCAAGTGCTGCCCGAGGACGTCCTTGAGTTCGGCATGATTCCTGAACTTGTTGGCCGCCTTCCGATCATCACCCCGCTCATGCCGCTCGACCGAGAGGCGATGATCTCGATTCTCACTGAGCCAAAGAACGCGATTGTTCGTCAGTACCAGTACCTCTTCTCGATCGAAGGGGCACGACTTGAGTTCACGACGGACGGCTTGGAGCTCATCGCCGATCGCGCGCTCGCCCGCGACACTGGCGCGCGCGCACTGCGCGCGGTGATCGACGAGATCATGGTTCCACACATGTACCACTTGCCTGATCTCGACAATCAGGACGCGGTCTACACGATCGACGCGCCAGCGATCGAAAGGAAGACGCCGCTGGCACAACTCATGCGCCGCGTGAGTAAGGAATCGGCGTGACGATGGATTCGGGTCCTGATTCGAACACGCCGTCGTGCTCCGCAACGAACGAGACGACACGAAATGTGCATGAAGCAGTGCATGAAGCAGTGCATGAAGCTTCACCGCCCCACGCCACCGGCGTGACGCGACGCGGTTGCGGCGACGAGGCCCTCTACAGAAACTTGACGGTACTCGCTGGTCGGCTTCTCAATCGCGAACCGCTCGATCGCCTGCAGCCGCTATCGGACCTCCTGTGGGATGCACTCGGGCCGCGCGGTGTCAGTTGGATCGGGTTTTACCTGATCGACCCCGCTGCTCCCCTTGATCGAGCGCGCCGGGAGGGATCGATGTTGCTCGCCGCCCGGCGCGACAAGCCCGCGTGCTCACCGATCGGACTTCATGGGGTTTGCGGGCAGGGCTTCCTCGAGGAGGCGGCACGCCTTGTTGAGGACGTTGGCCTGCTCGGGCCGAGCTACATCGCCTGCGATCCGCGCGATCGATCCGAGTTGGTCCTGCCGATTTATCGGGCCGGCGCGTGTTGGGGCGTACTCGACGCAGACAGCCATGAGGTTGCCTGCTTCACCGATCTCGATGTCGTTGGCATGACGCAAGTCCTCGTCGCGGCCGGGCTCCTCGACCGAACTCCCTCCGTGCGAGCAGATCGCTTGCAGAACACCGCCATTTCGCTATAGTGCAGGACTCGCCCGGGGTCGGGCGTCTGAACTGAGAACTCTTATGCCACGCGTTTGCCATTTCACCGGTGCCTCCACCTCCTCTGGCTGGGTCTGCAAGTATCGCGGTAAAGCAAAGTACCTTGGCGGCGTCGGTATCAAGACCACGTCGCGCAAGCGCCGCACTTTCAAGCCGAATCTGCAAGACGTGACGATCGTTGAGGACGGTTCGCCGAAGCGCATCAAGGCTTCGGTCCGTGCGATCCGTCAGGGTCTCGTCGTGAAGCCGATCAAGCGCAAGTACGCGTACACGCGTCGCGTGAAGAACGGCGAAGCGGTCTGAGACGTCGGTGAGCATTGATCGACCTCGTTGTTGAAGTGTTGTCGCGACGCTCGCGGCCTTTTCGCTCCGGTGGCTCGGTTCAAACTCACAGAACGGAGATCTTGGACAGAGATCTTGGACAGAGATCTTGGACAGAGATCTTGGACAGAGATCTTGGACAGAGATCTTGGGTCCGCCCGAGAACAACACTTCGAACGACCTGCATCCCTAATGACCTCCATCCCGGGCGCTCCGCGTCCGGGATGTCGCTTTTGCGGCCTCTCGCTCGCGTCTCGCAGGCGAGCGATGTTGTTGCAGTCGAGCCAAGAGTTCTTGGAACGCGGAACGACGCATGTTTTGCGGCACGCACGAAGTGAGATCATTCCGCGCAGCAAAATCAACGGCTTTCCCCTTGAAATGCAAATGTTTGGTTGGCCTTGTCGCAAGTTCAGGGTATTGTCCGCCACGGCAGACACCTGGTCCTTCGCGCCGCATTGTCGGGCTGGACAAACTCCGATCTGCCATTCATCCCAGCACCACGTAGTCCGAGGAACTACGCAAAGCGGAATTCCGCGAATTTGCGAATCTCGGGTGGTTTGTACGGTCGCGGCGCCGCGACCAGCGTTGTCACCTTCGTGTTGAGTCGGTCGTCCCGCACTCATCCGCGAATTTTGTTCGACGACGTTTCGCGCCGCAGTGGTGTTGTCCGCTCCCGTTGTTCAGCGGTCTGTCGTTCCGTTTTGGCGGCACGATCTTCCGCATTTTCATTCGTCTGAGTTTGTGCTTTCGTCATTCGCCTTTCCAAAGTCACTACTGAATGCGTCGCGTCCGTTTCGACTCCTTGGCCTTCGCTCTCCCTTCTCCTTCGCTTCTTTGAGACTCAGCGGATCGCTCAACGCCAGTTTTCTTCAACCACGACTCTTCGACCACGACTCTTCAACCACGACTCTTCAACCACGACTCTTCAACCACGACTCTTCAACCACGACTCTTC
>CAIWCL010000327.1 GCA_903911205.1 uncultured bacterium | reverse complement strand
TTGCTGGTACCCAGGGTGCAGGTCACCAGCGACTGCGTCTCGCCGCGCTGGAAGAACGCGGAGCCGTGTGTGCGCGGGAAGACCGCGACCGACATGTCGAGCTGACGGATCTCGTTCAGCTTGCGGCCGTCGGCGCGGATTGAGTGCTGCGCAACCAAGTAGTGCGTGATCTTCTTCTCGAGAAGACGCAGGCCTTCCTTCGCTTGCTTCTGCTTCTTTTCCGCAGCCATGTGCTCGGAGTAGGCGACGCCCTCTGGAATCGAGAAGTGGGTCTTGATGACCTCGCTCTTGATTGCGTCGACGGCGTCGTTGCGCTCCTTCTTGCTCTTGATCTTGCGTGCTTCAACGAGACGGTCGTAGGCAGCTTCCTTGACCTTCTTCATCACCTCGTCGCTCGGGGTCGAGAGTTCGCCCATGCGAACCGCGGGCGCGCCGCACTTCGTGCGAAGTTCTTCCATCAGTTCGAGCGTCGGTTTGATGCCTTCGTCGTACCCGAAGCGAATCGCGCGAATCATCGTGGCTTCATCGACTTCGGCCGCGCCGACTTCGATCATGTTGATCCCGTCCTTGTGGCCGGAGAGAACAAGGTCGAGATCGCTGAATTCCATCTGCGCCTGCGTCGGGTTGATGACGAAGCGCTCGCCTTGCTCGGTGATGACGCGGGCGACGCGAATCGTTGCAACCGGTCCGAGGTACGGAGCGTCGGTGATGTGGAGCGCGGCGGACGCGGCGGTGCAGGCGAGCACGTCAGAATCGTTCTGCGTGTCGTGGCTCATGACCCAGGCTTGGAGCTGGATTTCATCGCAGAAGCCTTCAGGGAAGAGCGGACGGATCGGGCGATCCATCATGCGCATCGTGAGGACTTCCTTCTCGTTCGGTTGGCCTTCGCGCTTACGGAATCCGCCGGGGAACTTGCCCGCTGCGCCGGTCTTCTCACGGTAATCGCAGGTGAGAGGGAAGAAGTCGATGCCAGCGCGCGGATTGGCGCGAACGCAGGTTGCGAGCACGGTGGTTTCGCCGTAGGTCGCCATGACGGCGCCGTTCGCGAGTTTCGCGACGCGACCCGTCTCGAAGCGGAGGACGCGGCCTCCGATGGTCTTCTCGACAATAGTGACTGCCATGTGTGAACTCCTGATGCCGCGCGTTCGCGGCGTGGGGCGCGTCATGCGCCCGGGTTTGGGGAAATAAAAGAACTGTGGAACGGCGCGGTCGCGGTGTTCGTGGGATGAGGCATCCCTGAAAGTCGAAGCTTCAAACTTGAAGCCTCAACAACAAACCTCAAAACACAAAACATGAGACAGCACCGGCGCGAGGCGCCGCGAGTGCGAGCGTGCGCATGCGGCGACGCCGCAGAAAACACCGCACGGCCGCGAACGCGGCGCGCAGGTGATTACTTGCGGAGGCCGAGGCGCTTGATGAGGCTGAGGTAGCTCTCGCGATCAGTTTTCGCGAGATAGGTCAGCAGGCTATTGCGCTTGCCGACGAGGAGAAGCAGGCCGCGGCGAGACGCGTGGTCCTTCTTGTGCGCGCGGAAGTGATCTTGCAGTTCCGCGATGCGCGCGGTGATGGCCGAGATCTGGACCTCGGTAGAACCGGTGTCGTTGGCGTGATGACGGCTGGCTTCGACGATCGAATTGCTCATGGGAGTCTTTCAGCTTCCTTCGTTGCATGTGGCGGCAGTCCCGCCGCCTTTTCTCACATGTTGAGGGGAAGGGAAGAGGATAGCGGAAGCCGTCGCCTTGCCGCAAGGGCTTTGCGCTTTCCGGTCAGGCTTTACGGAAACGCCTGCCGCAACAGTCACCGAAAGAAGCACTTGTGGGGCGCAAGCGGGGGAGTGAACCGCTCCACGTCAGCGACGGGGCGCATCTTGGTGAGTTTGAGCGCGATTGTCGCCAAGTTCTCGGAACTGCGGAGTGCTCCACAGAGTTTCTGTGCGGAACTTCTGTCAGGAACCACGGTGAGGAGCGCTGGTGAGGAACTTCGGTGAGGAACTTCGGTGAGGAACGACGAGGTCGAAATCTTCGGTCCCGCTCCGGTGGACCAAGCCGCCGCATGTCGCACCCGCCGCCCATCGACTCGCCACGTCCGATCTGTCGCGGCGCGGCGCGCGCGCCCGTGGTCTATTCTCTGCGCCCCGCGCCGACGTCCGGCGCTCCTTGAGGTCCGCATGACGACTACACCATCGATGCTTGAACAGAAGACTGCTGAATACTTCGCCGAGGCGGCGAAGATCGAAGAAGGCGGTGGCAAGTCGGGTATCGAGCGGCAGCACCGCAACGGTCGCCTCACGGCGCGAGAGCGCATGGCGTTGCTCGCTGACCCAGGCACGCGGGCGATGGAATGTGGTCTCTTCAGTGCTTGGAACATGTATCGCGAGTACGGCGGTGCGCCAGCCGCAGGCGTGGTGACGACGATCGCTGAGGTCGACGGTCGTCTCTCCATGGTGATCGCGAATGATGCGACCGTGAAGGCCGGCGCGTTCTTCCCGATGACGTGCAAGAAGATCATTCGCGCGCAAGCGATTGCAGAGCGCGCGCGATTGCCGCTTCTCTATCTCGTCGACAGCGCGGGCGTGTTTCTCCCACTGCAAGAAGATGTCTTCCCGGATACCGACGACTTCGGTCGGATCTTCCGCAACAACGCGGTGATCAGTGCGCAGGGAATCCCGCAAATTGCGGCAATCATGGGGAATTGCGTCGCAGGCGGTGGATATCTCCCTGTGCTCTGCGACACGCTGCTGATGACCGAAGGAAGCGGCCTCTATCTTGCTGGACCTGCGCTCGTGAAGGCTGCCATTGGGCAAGACGTTTCGAGTGAAGAACTTGGTGGTGCAGAGATGCACGCGCAGATTTCGGGCACGATTGATTTTCGCGAGAAGGATGATCCCTCGTGCATCGCGCGGCTTCGACGTGTGTTTTCTGCTGTTCGTACGGCGCCCGCCAAGGCGCGCGCGCCATTTACGGCGGAGGGGCCGTCACGTCCTGCGGAAGATGTCTTCAAAGTCTTCAAGGCAGAGCCGGGCGCTCAATATGACATGCGTGATCTGCTCGCGTGCTTCGTGGATGCGGGCTCGATGGACGAGTACCGCGCGGAGTATGGTTGTTCGCTCGTGTGTGCCTACGCGCGTGTCGCGGGGTTCCCCTGCGGCATCGTCGCGAATCAGAAGAAGCTCACGCAGCGCAAAATGCCGGGCGGCAAAGCAGGTCCATCGAGCGCGACGAACATGCCCGCCGTCATCTACGACGACTCCGCGGACAAGTCCGCGCGGTTCATCATGGACTGCAATCAGAAGGGGCTACCGATCCTCTTTGTCACGGACACGACGGGCTTCATGGTTGGTCGCGACAGCGAACAAGGTGGCATCATTCGCTCGGGTGCGAAGATGGTGAACGCGATGTCGAATTGCGTGGTTCCGAAGATCGCGCTCGTCGTTGGTGGCAGTTACGGCGCGGGAAACTACGCGATGTGTGGACGCGCGTTCGATCCACTGTTCACGCTCGCGTGGCCAGGATCGCGATTTGCGGTCATGGGTGCCGCGCAAGCCGCTGGAACGCTGCTTTCGATCGACCTTGCGGCGCGTGAGCGAAAGGGTGAGAAGATCGACGAAGAGATGCGCAAGCAACTGCTTGCCGCGATTACCGCGAGTTACAACGAGCAGCAGGACATTCGCTACGCGGCGAGTCGCGGTTGGGTTGATCGGATCATCGATCCGCGGGAGACGCGCGATGAATTGGCACTCGCGCTCGCCGTTGCGGCGCAGGCTCCGCTTCAAGCTCCCGGTGCATATCGCACCGGTGTGTTGCAGACCTGATTGGGTTTATGCGCGTCGTGTGCGGCGCGGCGTGATGAACGCGGCGATCGCGAGTAGGACGACTGGTCCGGGCGCAGGTACGAAATTGAAGTCGATCTCGAGCGTCGGAACAATCCCTCCTTCGAGGGAACTGTCCGCGCTATCGAATCGTCGCGCGGTCCCTGCCACCGTCTCGTCGCCGATGAGAAACCAACCGTGATTGCGTGATGGATCCTGCGCAAAGAGCCGGACGTCGTTGAGGAGCCCGAGAGAACTCCAGGTATAGAGGCCGAGTGCTTGCGTGGTGACGGTCGCACTCGCGTAGGCCGTAAAGTCGCCTCCGGCCATATTCCAAACCGTGCCGCCACCAGTTCCGTCGGCACTCGAGTGAAGCCACGTGCTGTCGCCAGCGAGGGTTGGAGCACCGAGGCTTTCGGTGTCGGTCGGATTGGACGCACCCGTCGTCCAAGAAGTGAGCGCGTGATGAAGCGACACGTCGCGTGGGCCGCCTCCGGCGTTGACCTGAGAGAGATGGAGTGTGAGTCGAACGGCGGTGATCTCGGCGCCCGTTGGGAGCGCTGAGGCCACATCGAAGTGGAGGAGTCCGCGTCGCGTGAGACTTTGGTTCGTCTTCCCGGCGAAAAGAAAACGACCTGCGCCGTTTGCGAGACTGCCGTCGCTCGACTGATAGATCGTTGCGTCGCGGGTGGCGTGCAGCGAAATCATTTCAGCGTGTGCGACGCCCACGATCGTGCATGGCATCATGGCTGCAGCGATGCACCCCACATGCCAGAAATTTGACTGTCCCATTTCCTCGAGCCTCCGCGTGTAGCCTGCCCGAGAATTGCCGACGCGCCAACCCATCGAAGCCACTCTCATGCAAAAACTCACGATCGCAACGTCGAATCCACATAAAGTCGAAGAGATATCGGCCGTGCTCGGACCGCTTGGAATCGACTGCGTTGCCCTCGGGCGCACGGACATTCCCGAACCCGATGAGGACGGCGTGACGTTCGAAGAGAACGCGCGGATCAAGGCAGTGGCGTATGCCCGCGCGCTTGGTGAAACGGTGCTCGCAGACGACTCAGGGCTCGAAGTAGATGCGCTCGGCGGAGCTCCGGGGGTTCAGAGCGCGCGATACGCGGGGCTCGGTGCAACACGCGAGGAGCGGGACGCGGCGAACAACGCGAAGTTGCTTGCGGCACTCGCAGGAGTTCCCGATGCGCGGCGGGCTGCGCGGTTCGTGTGCGTGCTGACCATCGCACGGCCCGACGGCACGATCGTCGCCGAGTCGCGCGGCACCTTCGAAGGCGTCATCGGCCACGTGCCGCGGGGCGCGAATGGCTTCGGCTACGACCCGCTGCTCGTTTTGCCGGACGGGCGCACCAGCGCCGAACTCACGAGCGAAGAGAAGAACGCGCGGAGCCATCGTGGGAATGCACTGCGATTGATCGTGCCGAAACTACCGCGCTGATCTCAGCGCGACGCGCCTCACACGCTCTCGCGCACGATGCGGCGCAAACCGTCATCGAGGCGGAAGTACTCGAGGCGCAGGCGTTCCCCGACCGAACCGAGCCATGGCGCGCGACCGGCGTGGCGATCAATACGGCCGAGCGCATCGCGTGCGTCCTCGATCGTGACATCCTCATGCCCACGTGATGCAGCAAGTGCGCGAGCAAGCCACGCCGCGCATGCAAGATTGAGTACAAGCGCCTGCAGGCCGCGGACTGCAGGCCACCCGTAGTAGCCAGCACCCCACGCGCGGCCGCCCACGACTGTCGCTCGCGCGTAGCGAACGAAGAGATCCTCGATCGCGTCGCGATCAGGGCTCTCGCTGAGTGTGGATACGGTCCGGATCGCTTCGAACGAAACCTCGCCGAGAAGTCCGCGCGCGACGAAGGGGACACGTCCCTTGCCGCGCGTGAAGGCGCGGCTCGTGAGGAGCTGCGCAAGTACCGTCCGCCAGCGGCCCTTCGTTTTGGCTTGATTCACCTGCACATCTTCGAGACGCGCGTAGACAGCTTGTCGAAGAAGTCGCGCTTGTTTGGGCAATAGTTCTTCGAGCGGCAAGTGCTCGAGTTCGCCGGGCAGTGCAGAGAAGAGCAGTGCGACGAGTTCGCGAAAGCGCGTGGCGCGCACCTCCGCCAGTTTCGCGCGTCCAAGGCTCGCTGCGATCCACGCGAGGCCGTCGAAGCGATCGCGGAAGGTGAGATCGCCGCGCGCGAGATACGCGTCGACTGCATGCGCGAGCGTGTCGAGTTCGCCGTCTTTCGCACTCATTGCATCCGCGAGCATCGCGGTATACGTCGCGAGACGCGTCTCGGGGACGGCGCGCGTCATACGGTCGATTTCGCCAGCGTGGCTGCGAAGTTCTGCACCCTTGTTCTCGCGCACGCTTTGGCATGCGAAACTCAAACCGACGCGCGTGCGGCGATCGTCTGGAACCGGCACGAACGGAAACATCTGGCATGCGATCGGTTTCTCTGCGAAGCCGTACTCCTTGTGGATTCGGCAGAGTCCGTCATCCATCAGGAAGACACACGCGCCATCGTCACGCTGCCGGAGATACGTGACCCCGCGGAAATCGATGGTTACCGGCATCCCGAGTCTTTCCGCCCATCCCTGTGACGTGAGTTTGCGAAGGTCGGCCGGGCGAAGTTGCACCGTGAAGTCGCGGCAGCAGTTTCCGCAGCCGTGGCAGCTGTAGCGCTGCGCGTTGAGCGGAAGCACCACCAGTGGAAGGGCCACCGGGCGCGAGTCTTGATCCTCGTCGCGGTGCGATGCGGAGTTGGGGTTTGAGCCGCTCACGGATTTGAGGGTATGCGTTTCAGGCGCCGTGCGCACCAGATCGCGCCGAGGACTCCGAGCGGGAGGCTGATGATCGCCTCACCCGCACTCTCAAGGAGTGCGAGTTGCGCAGTGAGCGCATTGAGACCTTCGGTGTCGCCCGCTTGCGAAGTGACAACATACGGCGCGACTACGGCAACAAGCCCTTCGCGCCAACCAATCCGACCAAGCGGGTTCCCCGCGCCAAGAATCGCAACCGCCGCCAGCATGGCAGCTTGGGCGGGGCCGAGCGAGACACCAACGATTTTCGCGGCCGCCCACATACGAATCGCCCACATGGCGAGGTCGACGGTGCGGAACGCAATGCCGCTGAAGAGTGCGCGCGGGTCGGCCAACACGCGTTCGCCGCCTTTCAAAAAACGTCGAAGTACGGCCGACTTTCCGACGAGCATTGTGACTGTCGATCCAACCGCGATGACGCCGCCAAACCCGACGAACCAAAGCCAGTCGAGCGCGAGCGTTTCACGGCCTGCGGCGATTTGAACGAGTCCAGCGACGAGTCCAGCACCAAGTGTTCCGAGCGTCACGATGGCGACGCCGGTGATCCATGCGGCGATATCCGTTGCGGGCATGCGGTCGACGCGCCAGTGGTACGCGCAACGGAGCGCGAGCCCGAGTCGGACGGGCGCATAGTTGAAGAGCGTCGCCATCAAGTTGACGGCCTGCATCTCGACGATACCGACGCGACGTATAGGCTTCACGACCGACCAGAACGTGAGACCGGAGCAGATGATGGAGCCGAGCGTCGAAAGAAGCAGCAGCGCGACGAGCGTTGGGTCAGCGGCGCGTAGTTTCGCGAGGCCTTCGCCACCATCTCTCCACGCGCGGTTGATGCACCAAACGACCAACAGACAACCGAGGACAAATCCCGCGACCTGTAGCAGCATCTTCGCGCGACTCGGCCTGCGAGGTGGGGGCGCAAGGTCCGCGGAGTCTTTCATCGTCACACGACCGCTCGCGGCTGGTGTGTAGTCGTCGGAGGAATTCACTCGTGCGAGTGTACCGCGCGAGGTGCGCGTCGCCTTTCGCGCCACAGCACGACGAAGACGCGGAAGCCGTCTTTCATGCGGATTTTCTTGCCTTCGTCGAAGCCACGCGGGTTGTAACTCACCGGAGCCTCGCGAAGGCGAAGGCGATGTCGCGCCGCAGCGGCGATGATCTGCGGCTCGATACCGAAGCGCTCTTCGTCGAGGTCCGGCAAGATCTTTCGGAGCGCGGGCACGGAGAACAACTTGAGACAGCACTCCATGTCGCGCACGACAAGGCCCGTGACGAGGTTACTGGCGAAGGTGAGGACCCCGTTGAGGAAACGATGCAGTTGTCGTTTCAGACTGGCGGGAACTTCAGCCCAACGATTTCCCACGACGAGATCCGCCTCGCCGATGCGCACGGGTTCAAGAAGTCGCACGAACTCCGCAGAGTCGTATTCGAGATCCGCGTCTTGAATAACCACCGCGTCGTTGTCCTGCGCGAGTTCAAGCGCACGCGCGAATCCCGTTCGGATCGCAGCACCTTTGCCGCGATTCCTCGAATGAAACGAAACGATGGCCTCGCCCCGCTCGCCAAGGGCGCGCACAGACGCGCGCGTCGACTCGTCCGATCCGTCATCCGTGAGTACAACTTGAGTGCGCCAACCATCGGGCAGCGGCGCGCACTGTGCGCGTGCAACCGCTTCGCCGAGTGTTGCGGGTTCGTTGTAGACAGGCATGACGACGAAGAGTGTCGGCATCGTGGCGTGAGCATCCTTTCCAGCCAGAGATGGCGTCGGTCAGCCGCGGGTCAGCCGCGGGTCAGCCGCGGGTCAGCCGCGGGTCAGACTTGCGGCGTGCCGCCGCCGCCGATGGCAGTTCGCATCGCAGTGTCTGCGGTGAGATTCTGCATGCGGTAGTAGTCCATGAGCCCGATCTTGCCAGTGCGGAGGCTCTCTGCGACCGCCTTCGGAACTTCCGCTTCTGCGAGCACGACGAGCGCGCGATTCTTCTGCGCTTCGGCTTGGTACTCAACCTCTTGCGCAACAGCGAGTGCACGGCGCTGTTCGGCTTGCGCTTGGAAACGCTTGGTGTCGGCTTCGGCCTGCGCGGCTTGGAGTTGAGCACCGATGTTTTCACCGACGTCGACATCCGCGATATCAATCGAGAGAATCTCGAACGCGGTGCCAGAGTCGAGGCCCTTCGCGAGCACGGTCTTCGAAATGCGATCGGGATTTTCCAGCACACTCTTGTGGTCTTCTGCCGAACCGATCGTTGAGATGATGCCTTCGCCAACGCGCGCGATGATCGTCTCTTCGGTGGCGCCGCCCACGAGGCGCGAGATCGCGGTCCGCACGGTCACACGGGCCTTCGCACGAAGTTGAATGCCGTCCTTCGCGACGGCGTCGATCGTGGTCTTGCCGGACTGGACGCTCGGGCAGTCGATCACCTTCGGATTGACCGAGGTCTGCACGGCGTCGAGGATGTCACGACCGGCGAGATCGATCGCGGTCGCGCGATTCCACGGGAGTTCAATCGACGCCTTGTCCGCGGCGATCATCGCTGCAACCACGCGGCTGATGTTGCCACGCGCAAGGTAGTGCGCTTCCATCAGGTCGGTCGGAATGTCGAGTCCAGCCTTCTTCGCAGAGATGCGATTGAGGACAACGACTTCCGGCGGCACCTTCCGGAGCCGCATCATGATGAGGTCGAGCATGCCGACCTTCGCATCACTGAAGAGTGCCTGGACGTACAACTTCAACACGCCGAGCATGGCGAAGAAAAGGAAGAGGCCGATGAGGAAGGCGATGCCAAGAATGATCCAGACGATCACTTGGGTCGGCGTGACATTTTGGGCAAGGAGCGAGGTCATCGTTCGGTGTCCTTTCGTGAGCGAGAAAGCCAGAGTGGCTGCGGAGTGCAGAGTTGGTCGGAACGCCGACGAGGACAAGTTGTCGCCTCATTCGTCACTTTCCGAGTGCTCTGCAGGGTTTCGGGGCAGAGCGTAGCAGGGTTCAGTGCACGACGCGGACGCGGATTTGCCCATCGCGCACCGAGACAACTTCGATGGTGGTACCTGCGTCGATGAGGTCGCCCTCCGCGCTCGCGTCGAGGCGGCGTTCGGCGATTCGGATGAAGCCGGCAGGGCGGAGCGGCGTGATTGCCTCGCCGCGCGCGCCGACTTTCGGGAGGTCCGACGTCGTTTCGGTGATCTTCGCGCCAGTGCGCGCGGGATCCTCCGCTGAAAGCACCATCCGACGCCCCATCGGCGACTTGGCGGCAAGACGCAGTCCGAACATCAGCATGAATGGCGCGGCGAGTCCGTAGAGCGCAAGCAGGGTCATTCCAAGCGTCGCATCGTGCATGAAGCCGAGAACGACCGAGGCGATCGCACAGATCACGCACAGGATCGCGAGCAGTCCACCGGACGGAATGACGAACTCAATGAAGAAGATTCCGAACGCGGCAACGCCGAGCAGAATCGATGCAATCAGGTGGCCGGAAGATTCTTCGCCGTTCATGTGGAATTCGTGTGATGTCTGACGCTGTCGTCGATCATCACGATGTCTGTAGATCTTTGCGCACGCATTCCACGAGAAGTGTGCTGCCCGATCGAGCAACCACGACAACCGTTGCGCCGCGGGCAATGTAGTCGCCGGTGGATTGCGCGTCGAAGAGTTCTCCGGCGACGCGGATACGTCCCGACGGTCGCAGGTCGGTATCGGCGTGGCCGTGTGTTCCGATTGTTGGGAGCACTGGCTCGCCGCGCAATGGCATGTGATCGCCGCTCGCGATCGACGCGGAAAGAACGGCTCGGCGGAAGATGGTCGTCTCACGGAACCACCGCGACGCGAACCAGGTGAGAAGGCCGCCAATGACGAGGCCTGCGACGGTGGTGGTTGACGCAGTCAGAAGCATCGAACGCTCGTTTGCGCTCGTTGGATCGGAGCCGGTGAAACTCGCGATGAGACCAAAGAGGACGCAAATGGCGCCGAAGAGCCCGATGAAACCGATGCCGGGCGTGACGAACACCTCAACGCCAATGAGGGCGATGCCAAGGAAGACAAGAAGGATCTCCCACCACTCGGCGAGGCCCAAGAGACTCGGTGCGCCGACGAGGAGGAGGAGCGCGACGCCGGCGATCGCGCCAGCGACACCGATGCCGGGGTGCAGCGTTTCAATGACGAGTGCGACCACGAAGATGGCAATGAGCAGGATGCGAAGAGGCCATGAGACGAGGAATCGAACGACGGACTCGGTCCAACTCTCGGGGAACCGCACGAGTTCTCGCGCCGCGAAAAACGCCTGTAATTCTTGATCATCTTGGACGGTCGTGGTCGCGAGGCCCCAGCGAAGTGCCTCATCCGATTGCGCGACAAGCAGTCGCGATACATCGTCGATGGTTTCAACGATGCGCCAGGTGTCGTTGGCGTCGAGCGTGAGTTCGGCGGGAGACATCGGGCGACGCCCACTCCCTCGATCCACTTTGGCGGGTGCCGAATTGGGATCGATGCCAAGTCGCTCGAGATCCGCGCGATCGGCGAATCGCCGAGCGCCATCGGCGGCGCGTTCGAGGAGCCAGAGTTCGCGCTCGGTGACGACGAAAGCGTGTAAAAGGCGCGGATCGTCCCCGCGCCGCTCCGCTGCGGCATCGAGTTCGTCGAGGAGTGGTGACTCCATCTTCGCGCGTTCGGCCTGTGGAAGCGGTTGAAGGCCGAGACCAGGGATCGCGACAATCGGTGCGGCATCGCCGAAGACGGAGCCAGGCGCCACGACAATCTCTCGACAAGCGAGCGCGATGAGAGTGCCTGCGCTGTACGCCTTTGGATGAATCCACGCGACAGTATTCGCCGGTGCCTCACTCTTGATACGAAGGCAGATGTCGATGGTCGCGCCGACTTCGCCGCCCGGCGTGTCGAGTTCAAGGACAACGGCTGGGAAGCCTTGCTCGCCCACAGCCTTCAAGCGCCGCTCGATCGACCAGAGCGTGACATCGTCGATGGGGCCGGTGATGGGAAGAACGGCGACACGTTCCGCCTGTCGCCCCGCGGGAACTGCGACGGGTTCGGTCGATTGAGGCTCGCGGGCAAATGCTGTGGCGCTCAGCAACCACGATGCGAGGAACGGGACGCACGTTGCAAGTGTCGAAAAGAGGAGCGCGATGCGCGCGCTCCGGCGAAAGGTCATGGCATGATCGCGCAGGGTGCGACGCGTGGAAACACACGCCCGAGCAAGCGCGGAAGTACGCGTGGAACTCAGCGCGGCGTTCTGTCGTGCATTGCGATGGGTTCCCCTCGACATCGCCGCATCGTACCCGTGATGACGCGGGGCTCGAACTCCTGCGACGCACTCAACACACGGAGACTTGCCGAAGTTTGCAGTGTCAAAAAGCACCGCGGCCGACCGGAGTACCGGTCGGCCGCGGAAGATGGTTGAACCAATCTGCGTGGGATCCCTTCGGATCAGTCCCTTTCGATTAGTCCCTTTCGATTAGTCCCTTTCGATTAGTCCCTTTCGATTAGTCCCTTTCGATTAGTCCCACGTGATGGTCGGTGCGCCCTGCGCGCTCATCGTCGAGATGACGGTGAGCCAAGAGTCCGCGCCGTTCGCCGCGGTGTCGTCGGCGAAGATGTTGTCCGGAACCGGAACGGTCGAGCCGGCAGCCGAGAAGGTGCCGATGCCGTCTGGTGAGAACTTGTTGTCGAAGATGACGTGGTTGTCGTTAAACGCGACGTTGCCTTCCCACTGCTTTGCTGCGCCGTGGATCTGGAGCGTCTTCGAGGCGTTGTAGTCAGCCGGGGCAAGGCTGCCGTTCTTCACGCCACGATTCGAGAGGACCGCAAACTTCGAGTTCTTGGTGTCCTTCCACTCCTTCGCCTTGCGCGAGCCGGCGAGGTGGAGGGTTCCGTAGCTCGTGTTCGAAAGCGTGGTGAGGTCCGACTTCATGTTCGGATCCCAGTAGCTGTCGAACGCCGAGGTCACGTTGTATGCATCGAAGTTGTAGTTCGAGAACGCAAGGACGTTCGTGCTGACTTCGGCCGGCGAAACCAGCGACTGCGCGTCGAACGCGTTGTTCATGATGCACGCCGAGTACATGTTGGCGTGGGTGTTCTTGGCAAGATCTTCCGCGCCAACGCCCGGCGTGGTGCCGATGCGGTTGATGAGGCCCGGGGTTGGATAGTTGCCGTTGTAGTCCAGCGACAGGGTGATGAAGCCCTTGTGAATCTGCTGGAGCTGCGTGGAATCCTTCACGCGCTTGGTGGTGGCGCGAGCCTTGCCGAGCGCTGGGAGGAGAATCGCGAGGAGGAGGGCGATGATGCCCATGACGACGAGCAACTCGATGAGCGTGAAGCCGCGGCTGCTGCGATGGCTGTTGTTCTTTTGCATAAATCTGCTCCGAGATTGGTGAGCGAGAATGTTCTTAGGAGAGTCGCACAAAGTCCAAGTTGCTGGGTTGTGCGCTCGTGACTGGTTTGACGAACTCGTCCGTTCTTCAACGTCCGTTCTTCAACGTCCGTTCTTGAACGTCACAGAATTCGATCACGGAACCGGCGTCGCGCCGTTCGTGAGGAGTTCCTTCGACTCGGTGATCAGCGTGGCGGTCGCAGCGTGGTGCATGCAGAGCCAAGTGTCGCCGCCGAGGACTGGGCCACCGCACTGGGTCGACTGGAAGTAGGTGTCGACGGTGAAGAGGTTGTCCTTCGCGAGGTTCGAGCTGCCGCATTCATACTGCACGGTGTCGGGGATCAAGCTCTTCTCGAGGCTGACGTGGTTGTCGCCGTAGCAGATGTTGCCTTCCCAGGTGTCGTCCGGAGCGTGGAACGAGAGGGTGTAGCTCTTCGAGTAGTTGTCACCCTGAACCTTGCCCTTGAACGTGCCGCGGTTTCCGATCATCGGTCGGGTGCCGTCAGCCTTGTTCGACCAGTGGTACTTCTTACGGTCGCCGATGAGGGCGAGGTGGGCGTAAGAAGTGTGCGAAACGAGGGTGGTGCCGCCGTCCGGATTGGTGTGGATGTTGGCCTTGAACGAGGCATCCCAGTGGAAGGGGCCCGACGCGTCGCCAGCGGCACCTGGGTTGTACGAGTTGTAGTTGTAGTCCGACTTGGTCTTGACGACCGGATTGGTCTCAACCGGCGAGACGCAGATCTCTGGGGTGATGAAGCCCTTTGCGATCATCGAGCTGTAGAGACCTTCGGTGCGGTTCTGGGTCGGGTTCTCTTCACCCTGGCCCGGGTAGAAGACACCACCGACAGCCTGACGGCGGATGAGGCCGGGGATCGGGAGGCGGCCCTTGTCGTCCTGGTTGGCGTAGGTGAGGAAGCCCTTGTGGATCTGGCTGATGTTGGCCGAGTCCTGAAGGGTCTTCGCCGAGCGCTGCGCCTTGCTCAGGGCCGGCAGAAGCAGGCCGATGAGGAGGGCGATGATCGCCACGACGACGAGCAGTTCGACGAGGGTAAACCCGCGTGCGAGGCCGCTCTTCTTGCGGTTCGTGTCAGTTCGCATGTGTGACTCCTGAAAGATGTTCGTGGGCAAACGGCAGTTGTCGGCCCACTCGGGGGGAATGAAGGCGGCGTGGAAAGAAACACGCCGATAACGGCAATTGGCTAGGGAACGGGTCCTGAGCGGCTCGTCAGATCATTCTGCGCGGAGCGCTCCTGACACACGGTGTACGTCGCACGATGGCGGCGCGTTCGGTGTGCAAGCAAAAAGCGCTCCTGACAAAACACCTGACAAAACGCCCCTGCAAAACGCCCCTGCAAAACGCCCGACGGGCAGGCCCGAGAAGCGAGAACAGAACGAGAGGCTCGGCGCGGGTGAACTTTTGAGGCTCCACCAACCGAGGCTCGACCTGATGCGAAGTACAGGTGTCCTTCTCGTCCTGCGCTTCGCGCTCTCCTTCGGAAGTCCCCGGCAGATGTCGGGGCAGCCCTTCAGGTGCTGCAGGGAATTTGAGCCCTGCGGAAGGAGGAAAAGAACGACGCCACTCACGCTCTGCCGCAAAAGTTCGCGGCAGCTCTCAGGCGGGGTTTCAAATTGTCGGCGGTTGCGGCGGAAGCGTCGGGGGGCCGACAAGAAACTCAATCAGGACGGTGTGAAGAAGAGCCGGAAGAAAAGGTGGCTCGACCTCGAAATAGCCGCAACCGTCAGGTAACCAGTGCAGAGTAGTACGTGCGTCCTGCCTGTCAAGTTCCGGTGAGGAGAGAATTCGGAAGACAAGTAGGTTTGAACGGTGGACTGGCGCGGATTGATCGGCGGGGTGTCGCTCCGCCTCTCACAGACAGAGCCTCAAGTGGCATTGGTGCCGTTGCTGTTCCCGCGGCGAGCCGAGCCGTGCAGTAGGATTACGAACCACCCTCGGAGGTCCCCCATGTCCAATCCACACGCCGCGCTTGAGCGCCTTGGTATCACCCTTCCCGCCGCCCCGAAGCCTGTCGCCGCGTACGTGCCGGCCGTTCGCACTGGGAACCTCATTGTGGTTTCCGGGCAACTTCCACTGGCGAATGGCACGCTCATGGCGACCGGGCCGGTCCCTTCAAAGGTGTCGATCGAGGATGCCCAAAAGGCCGCGAAGCAGTGTGCTCTGAACGCGCTCGCGGTCGTCGCCGACCAACTCGGCGGTGATCTCTCCAAGGTGAGCCGGGTGGTCAGGCTCGGCGTGTTTGTCCAGTCGGACGACCGCTTTGATGGTCAACCGAAGGTTGCAAACGGGGCGAGCGAGTTCATGCAGGAGGTCTTTGGTGAGGCGGGGCGACACGCGCGCGCGGCCGTCGGAACCAACGCCTTGCCGCTTGATGCGACCGTTGAGGTCGAAGTGATGGTCGAAGTGATGGGTTGACGTCGCCAGTTTGACGTCACCACATCGACGTGGGCGAGATCGCAGATCGGACTCGGCGCGGAACGCGCTCGAACCGGCGCTAGATCTCTGCGCCAAGCCTCTCTGAGGCCTCATCTCACGGGTTTCTATCGCAGCAGCGCGACCGCGAGCAGCACGATGTTCCCGACGGCGAGGATGCCGATCAGGATGATCGCGGGCAGGCTTGCGAACGGCTTGGGGTCATCCTTGCGAACGATCGCGACCGGATCCTGGGCGGATGCCGAGACGGCGGACGAAATCGTTGAAATATCCACTGCCGGCTTCGCGTACTCGGGCTCTTGACCCGAGAGAACGAGTTCGAGGTCACGCACGAGATCTCGCGCGCTCTGATAGCGCTCGCGCGGGTCTTTCTTCATCATTGTTTCAATGATGAGCGCGGTTCCGCCTGAAATCTGTGGGTTGAGATGGTCCGGCGGAACGAGCGCATCCTTCAGGTGACGGTGCATCACCTGAGATGGCGTTGTGCCGTCAAATGGAAGTTTGCCGGTCACCATGTGGTAGAAGGTCGCGCCGAGTCCGTAGATGTCGGCGGGCGGTCCAATGTGCACCGCGCCGCGGATTTGTTCGGGAGAGATGTAATACGGGGTTCCGTACGCGCGACCGGACTCGGCTTCCGCTGCTTCCTTGTCGCTCATCGCGCGAGCAAGGCCGAGATCAGCCAGTTTCGCGACGTTCCCCGTGGTCATCATGATGTTCTTCGGCTTGATATCGCGGTGAACGAAGCCCATTTCGTGCGCGTGCTGCAGCGCTGACCCGACTTGCCGAATGATCTCGAGCGCTTCGCGTTCAGGAAGCCGCTTTCGGGCGACGATTCGGTCGTAGACCGTGTCGCCGTCGACATACTCCATCACAAAGAAGTGGTGCTCGCCCGCTTGGCCGATTTCGTACGCGGCGACGATGTTGTTGTGTGAAAGCTTCGCCGCGGCGCGTCCTTCACGTAGGAAGCGCTCAATAAAGTTTTGATTCTGCGAGAACTTCTTGGGAAGTACTTTGATCGCGACGAGCCGGTCGAGCGACAGTTGCTTGGCGAGAAAGACCGTTGCCATCGCGCCCGCGCCGAGCTTTCGAATGATGCGGTAGCCCGGAATTTGTTGGCTCGTTTTGACCGCTTCGAGGTCGCCGCGCAGCCGTTCCACTTGACGCTTGGTGAGGAACTCCTTCTCGACGAGGAGTTCCGCGAGCGTGATCGGTGCGACGCTGCGACCGCGCGCACGCTGATCGCTCGAACACTGATCGAGCTCCTCGGGCGTCATCAAACCGCGCTCGACCACGACCCGACCGAGCATGGTGTCGAAGTTGGAGCCCGCGCGTGATCCATCGCTCGATTGCGTGCTCGCGGGCGAGGGTGCCGACGACGAGGCAGCGTCCTCGCCGGACATCCGGACGGGCGCTTCTCGGTTGTTGTTGGATGTGTCGTCGGTCACGAGATGGTCGAATTTCTGATGCGCGTTTTCACGAAGGGTGACCTTGCGTCCCGGAGTTCCTCCAGGATTGGCGTGATCGCCTCGTGTGGAAGAGTCACGTATCGGCGAGCCGTTGTCAATCTTCGGCCTGAAAGGGTAGCGACTCGTGCGCGTTGGTACGCGGGTTTTGCCGTTCGTCGTTATCTTCGCGTTGTGACGGCACACGCAACAGGTTCGAATGGGACACGCAGCTCGGCGCAGGCAAGCGCGGCGCGGCTTGTTCTCGCGAGTGGTTCGCCCCGTCGGATTGCGATGTTGCGGGACGCTGGCTTCGAGATTGAGGTGGAGCCTGCAGACCTCGACGATGGCGCCCTTGTCCTCGGCGACGTTGACGCGCGTGAAGTCGCACCCGCGCTCGCCCACTTCAAGGCACGTCGAGTTGCTTCGCGCCGTGTGGAACGCGGAGCGCCCGCCGCGTGGATTCTCGCGGCGGACACCGTGTGCGAACGTGACGGCGCTGTTCTTGGGAAGCCCAAAGACGAGTTCGATGCGCGCGCGATGATCGAGTCTCTCGCAGGGCGCGGTCATGGCGTGATCACAGGCTGGTGCCTTATGGGGCCTGACGGTGCGTGTCGAGTCGGACGTGATGTCGCATGGATTGTGATTGGAGATATTCCGGGCGACGATCTCGATCGCTTCATCGAATCAGGGGCATGGAGAGGGAAAGCCGGCGGATACAACCTTCCCGAAGTCGTTGCGCGGGGCTGGCCCATTCGGTGTGAAGGAGATCCGGAAACGGTGGTCGGGCTTCCGCTTCGACGGCTTGAACCCATGTTGCGTGACGCCTTACGGGTGCACGCAAGCGACGCGGTACACGTGCGTGCAGACGATGTGACGGAGCGGTTCGCATGATGCCATGCCTTGGACAGGTTCAGGCTGTGTGCACGACGGTGCTTGCGTCGGAGGAAGGCGCGATCGATCCGGCACTTGCCGGACGCGATCTCGGCCCCTGGCACATGGTGCCCGCGGCGTTGAGCGTGCCGCTTGCGTGTGCACTTGCGCTCGCATTGCTCTGGTACTTCATGCGTCTCGGCCGAAACGATGTGCCGGTTGCGCAGCGTCGAGTTCGCCGCGTCGGAATTGTGTTCGCGGTCGCCGGGCTGGTGCCGCTCGTTCGTGCGCTCACGTTCGTGCACCCACACGAAGATCGCGTGGGTTGGGCGGCTGCGTGGTCGGTGGCGCTGCTCGCGCTCGTTGGGTGGTTCTTACTTGCGATTGTTGACGTGATCCTTGTCGTGCGAGGAGGGATGCACGAATACGGCGCACTCAAACGTGAAGTCTTCGGGGGCGGAAAAAGCGCGAAAGACGACGGTTCGAATGCCTGAGAGTCGTCGACCATTACCCGTGTGGCTCGCACCACTCACGTGGCCAATGGCTCGGTTTTACGCAGCTGCAGTCGCGTGGCGAAATGCGCGGTGGAATCGCGGGAAAGGTCTTGCGCGACTTGCGATCCAAAGGAGTCATGGCGGAGCGGAGACGCTTGCGCCGCCCGTCATTTCGATCGGCAATGTGACCGCTGGCGGGACCGGCAAAAGCCCATGTGTTGCATGGTGTGCGGAGGTGGTCGCCTCGAGCGGTGCGCAGCCTGTGATCGCGCTGCGTGGCTATCGCGCAACGCGCGTGGGCGACTCGAGCGCATTCATTTCAGATGAAGCCGCGGAGTATGCGTGGACTGCGCCGATGGCGCGCGTGGTCGTCGGTGCGCGTCGCCACGAGGCACTTGTCGCAGAACTCTCGTCGTTGGCGGCGGAGAACTGGCGGCATCGTGCGGTCGTTCTTCTCGATGACGGATTTCAGCATCGTCAACTTGCGCGCGATCTTGATGTCGTGCTTGTCGACGCGACGCGCCCTTCACTCGATGGCGACGTTCTCCCGAACGGTTGGCTGCGTGAGCATGCACGAGGTATCGCGCGTGCAGACATCGTGATACTCACCAAAGCGGATGATTCGGCCCAGCGTGCGCACGCGGCGGCGCTCGTTGCGAACGCGCGTGGACGTCCGCACGATGCAGTTTGCGTGCATGAGTGGCGCGCGCTCACATGGATTGCTTCCGCGGGTTCGAGCATGACGATGCCGGTATCGGCACTTCACGGAAAAAAAGTGCTCAGCGCGTGCGCGCTTGGGAATCCTGCGCATTTCCACGCGATGGCGATGAGCGCGGGTGCAAACGTAGTCGAAAGACTCGAGAAGCCTGATCACCGGCCATTCACACTCCAGGAACTTGAACGCAACGCGGCGCGAGTTGGGGTGCGCACGGTTCTTCTCTCACGCAAAGACTTCGTGAAACTCGACGGTCAAGCGTCGATGGCCGTTGATCTCATCGTGCCACAACTCTCGATTGCATTTCTTGAAGGCGAAGACCGCGTGCGCGCCGCGATCGCGCGCGTTCTCAACGTGAGAAACTCTCGCGAGAGCGCGTGATCGTGTCGAAGTCGGTGTACGGACGGCCGTTCACAATCCGCTGTCGATCGAAGGTTGCGGTATTCGAGAGTTCGAGCGATCGTGACAGCGCTTCGCGCTGCGTTCCAAGTCGCCCATCATTTCGGTCGAAGCCAGCGCGGCCTGCGCTCATCACAAGCGTCTTGGGCGTTTCCGCTCGTAGAGGGACGGTGTCAACCACCTTTGGCGCACAGCCGACGAGTGTCGTGCATGCGAGGCAGCCGAGAGTGACGGCCTTCAGCGCGCACGCCATGCGAGTGAACACCATGCGGGTGCACGCATGGCGAGGGCCGAGAACTCGGGAACCGATACCGATCTGCAGGTTGTCCACGACGCTTCCTCCGGAGCGAACGATGCTCCGCGATAGGGTCGAAGCAAGCGAAAGTGCCCTCTCTGGCCTGAAAGAGCGTGTGCCGGAGCTCCGCCTGATCGGACGAGATCGGAGAAGTGGAACTTTCGAGGTCCTGAGAACGCAATCTCTGATGAACTCTTGACTTCCGATGCCCTGTGGTTGGATACTCGCACTCTTCTCCTCCTCGGAGGGGATCGTGGTGGTGAATCCCTAGAAGAAGTTCCTTGCGGCCTGTCCCGGCCGAGGTGAGAGATGGCAACAACGACGAAGAAGGACCTCATCGAACGCGTCGCGCAGGACACTGCGCTTCCACGAACCGACGTGCGGCGCGCCGTGCAGAGTTTCCTTGATCATGTGATCGATGAACTCGCGCGCGGAAATCGCCTTGAGTTCCGTGACTTCGGCGTCTTCGAGATCCGTGCACGCGCGGGTCGTGTGGCGCAGAATCCCAAGACGCTCGAGCGTGTTGCGGTGCCGCCGCGGAAGAGTGTGCGCTTCAAGGTTGGACGGCTCATGCAGCAGTCACTCGAAGATGGCCAGGTTGTCGAGCGCGTTGGTGCGTCGGCCGACTCGGACGAGTGAGGCCGCTCGTCCAAAGTTTCATGGCGTCACTTGCTTGTAGAGCGCGAGTTGGCGCAAGCTCCGATGGCAGAGTTGCGAGTCAGAGTTGTCGAGCGATCGAGCGCGCGGATGTTTCTGCGTCGTGTGTCGCTCGGGTCACATGATCGCGTCCGTTGTTCGTGCAGTGACGGAACTCGAATGGGCTTTCGCGCGCGACTTCGTGCGTTTCACGTGAGAAACCTGTTCGAAGCGACGTTGAGCGTGTAGTCTCCGCCGCGTGCAGGACGAAGACAACAGCAACGAGGGAGCGCAATCCGGCGACTTTGGCGGCGGCGGTGCACGTCGTGGACGTGGATTCCGACGAGGTCGTGCGGGTGGTGATGGCCAAACCGAATCACAACGGCGAGATGTGGCTGCGCTCTTCGGCGCGGAACCGCCCGTCGCGATTGAGGCAGAGATGGGCCTCATTGGTGCGGTGCTGTGGGACCCAAAAGTCGTTGGTGATGTGATCACCGTCGTTCGTTCGGGTGATGACTTTTCTGTTCCGCGGCACGGACGCATCTACGACGCCATCATCGAACTCTACGAGCGGCACGCGACGGTCGATCTTGTGCTGCTCAACCAGTTGCTTGTTGATCGCAACCTCGTCGAGGCGATCGGTGGATTTGAGTATCTCGTGCAACTTGCGGAAGGTGTTCCGAGTGCGGCAAATGCTGTGCACTGGGCGCAGGTTGTGCGGGAGAAGGCGACGACGCGCGAGTTGATCGCGGCCGCAGGCTCCATCCTTGAAGAAGCGCATACATCAAGGCAGCCTGCGCAGAATCTTCTTGAGAGCGCGGAGCAGCGCATTTTCCGCATCGCGCAAAAGCGCGAGCAGGGCGTCGTGGCAACGGCGCAAGAACTTGTCGATGAAACGATGCGTCTCATCGAAGCGAGTGACGGTAAGGGTTTCATGGGTGTGCGCACTGGGTACGGCGAGTTCGATGAAATGACGAACGGCCTGCAGCGCGGCGAAATGATCATTCTTGCGGCGCGTCCCTCGATGGGGAAAACCGCGCTCGCGTTGAATCTCATTGAACAGGTCGCGCAGAACGGCGTGCCGAGCTTGATGTTCAGCCTCGAAATGGGTCGGCAGCAGCTCATTCAACGTATGTTGTGTGCGCTTGGACAGATTGATAGCCAGCGCATGCGGAAGCACATGCTGGGGAGCGATGACTATCGTCGACTCATGGCCGCGTGCGGCGAGATCTCGCGGCTCCCGCTCTTTATCGACGACACGCCGGGTCTTTCGCTTCTTGCGATGCGATCGAAGGCGCGCCGCTTGAAGGAACGTTTTGGAATCGGATTTATCGCGATCGACTACTTGCAGCTCATGAGTTCGGGCTCGCGCGTCGAAAGTCGCCAGCTTGAAGTGAGCGAAATCTCGCGTGGTATTAAGGCAATGGCGCGTGAGCTCGATTTGCCCGTGCTGTGTCTTTCCCAGCTCAATCGTGCAGCAGAACAGCGTGAGGGTCACCGCCCGCGTATGAGCGACCTGCGCGAGTCGGGCTCGATCGAACAGGACGCCGACGTCGTGATGATGTTGCACCGCGAGGACTACTACCACCGCGGCGATCCCAACTGGGCGGATGAGAATCCTGACAAGGTTGGTACGGCGGAACTGATTCTCGCGAAGCAGCGAAATGGTCCGACCGGCACCGTCAATCTCATGTGGGATGGCGCGACAACGCGCTTCAAGAGTCTCTCCTACGCATCGCCGCCGGGTGGTTATGACGATGGTGGTGGGCATGGCGGCGGATATGGCGGCGGCGATGGCGGTATGCGTCGTCTCTCGACGCCGACCCGTGTTCGAGTGGTCGAAGAACCGATCGACGATCTGCCGGTGTGAGTCGGTGGTTCGCCACGCGGCGGGGAAGCTCCTGTGCCGTGCGGAACGCCCCGAACTTCCTGCGCCGTCATCGCGGTGATCGCCGTCATCGCCGTGATCGCGAAGAGTCGATGCGCGTCGTTCGAGCCAGATGTCTGCGTGTATCGCTTGACCGACGGAGTTCGAGCGAGGGAGCAAATCTGGCGGCAATCGTCGCTCGGTATCGTCGTTACGCTGACAGAGCCCGTTGTCCGACGGTCTGCTGCTGTGCCACTCCACCAAAGCCCGACGCATGTCTGAAGACGAACGCGATATTCACGCTGACCCGACTTCCCGCGAGTCGGGGCGGGGTCGTGCGTTGCACGGATCGCAAGGTCGGACGAGCGACGCGGAGGCACTGGGGGCGGACGCACGTGAGGACGCAGAAGAAGTTGAGCGGCTGTTGAAGTTCGCGGCGGAGGGTGATTCGTCTGCTTGGCGTGCGATCGTCGCGCTGTACGCGCCGAGAGTGTTCGGCATCGTTCGAGCGCAATGTCGCGACGATGAACTCTCCGAAGAGATTGTGCAGTCGACGTTTTGCACCCTCGCGGCGAAGATCGCGTCGTATGTGGAGTCCGGGCGTTTTGAGTCGTGGCTCTTCCGTATCGCGATGAACCGTCTGCGCGACGAGATGCGTCGACGAACCCGCCAAGCTCGGAGTGCCGCGGAGGAGACGTTCGCGGTGATGCCGGATACACGGGAGCGTGCGGCGCGCGGGCTGGATCCTGAGTTGCGGTCGAAGCTGGAGGCGGCGCTGTCTCGGCTCTCGGAGTCTGACCGCGAGATCATTGATCTGCGACACACGGGCGGCATGAGTTTCAAGGCGTTATCAGACTATTACGACGAGCCTGTCGGGACTCTTCTCGCGCGACATCACCGAGCGCTCAAGAAGTTGAAAGCGATGTTGGAAGACCTCGGCGTCGACGGCGAGGACCATCGTGCAAAGAGCGAAGGAAGCGGGGGTGGAACTGGTGGGCGGGAGCCTCGTTCAACGGGAAAACGAGGGGAGGGGCCGGGATAGTTGCGGGTTTCACGAGGGTTTCACGAGGGTTCACGAGGGTTCACGAGGATTCACGAGGGTTCACGAGGGTTCGCGAGGGCACACCGCGCGGTGGTCGCGCGGGCGGGGTTCACGTGAGAGGGGTTGGGTGATTTGGTGGGTTTGCGGAAGGGTTGGCGGATGGGTTCGCGGCAGGATTTGCGCACGCTTCCCGAGAGATGAGGGCAATCTTCAAATGGGTGCGCCGTTTGAAGTGTGGGTTGGTGCCTCGCAGAGGCGAGCCGAAAGTGGCGACAGCCGAAAGTGACGACAGTTATGGCTGAACGGCAAGACAACCTCGGCATGAACGGCGATGGGCAGCGAAAGCCCGAGCCTCCGCACGTCAGCGGCGATCCTGCATCCAACTCTCCGGAGCATGCGTTGCCCCAGGCGGGTTCGAGTCTGCCGCCCCAGGCGGGTTCGAGTCTGCCGCCCCAGGCGGGTCGCGAGTTCGATGCGCTGATTCGTGAGCTCGACCGAGTCGGCAGTTCCCAGCGCGCTCGACTCTCGCAAGCAGCAGAGGAGCGCATTTTCGCAGCGAGCGACTTGCAGTTGCCGCTCGCTGGCGATGC
This sequence comes from uncultured bacterium, assembly GCA_903911205.1. Taxonomy (GTDB): domain Bacteria; phylum Planctomycetota; class Phycisphaerae; order Phycisphaerales; family SM1A02; genus QWPT01. The sequence continues at coordinate 20,223 of CAIWCL010000327.1, read as the reverse complement.
GTTGCGTTTCACGCGCGGCGCTTCGTCAAGTGGAAGTTCGTCAAGTGGAAGCGTGTCGAACCCTCGCGGGAATCCCGTGATTGGTCGAATCGTGTCGGGGCGTGTGTCTGTGAGCCGTACCCGCTCGTTGCCGTGGCTTCGTATTGCAGCGGCCGTGGCGGTGGTGGGTGGGCTTTCGGCACTCGCGATGCTTCTCGCGCGATCGACGCCGACCGATCAGTCGGTCGTCCCTGGCGAAGTACTTGTTGAAGCTCCCGCGGGCGCGGATGTCAACACGAATTTGAATGCGAATTTGAATGCGGGGCCGTCTGAAACTGTTGCGTCTGCCGTTGTTTCAGGAAGCGGTTATTCGAACCGTCTTGTCGGATCGGTGCCGACATCTGAGCACTTCGAGCGAGCACTCGTGGACATGAACCCGCCACGTCCGACCGTGATTCCTGAGCGGGCGATTGTGGTGGCGCTCGCGGAGCCGAGACGTCTGGCCTACGAGGGTGCGTCGCTTCAATCGCGCGCATCGCGTGCCTTTGGAAGTACCTCGGGAAGTACCTCGGGAAGTACCTCGGGAAGCGCATTTGGATCGTCGTCGGCGACCGAAGATCTTCGCGCCGTTGGCAGTCTTGCGCCGATGTCCGACGGTTTGGACGATGGCCTTGATTTAGATTTTGAGGCCCTTTCGGGCGAGTTCGCGGCGATTGTTTCGCAGAGCGCCGCGCTTCGGTGACCAATCGGTGCGGACTTCTCGTTATGTTCGACGCGCATCTTCCGTGAGGGGATGAGTTCGCGGCGTCTTCGGAAGCACGTGTGCCATGCCGTCGCAAGACGGGCGCAAGACGGACGCAAGATGGAGGTGTGTCATGCAGGATCACAACACGGTTCGAAGCGATGTGCATCTCCGAAATGATCGATGCGAGTTCCGTCGTCGACTTCGCCCTGTGTCGATGTCCGTCGTGGCTTTGGTTTCAGCCCTGATGACCTGCACGCCTGCGTTGGCAGCGATGCCTTCCGCGCGAAGTCCGGATCCGCAGTCGCAAGCTCCCTCCGACGCTCGCTCGCGCGATGGACAGCCCACGCATGACCAAGAGGAATCCGCGGAAGGTCGAACGACAGGCGCAGGTTCGACAGATGCAGGTGCAGGCGACGCGCCGCGTCGCGATCGCGCGCAGCGTGGTGGGAGGGCTGCGGCAGCGCTGCCGCCCGATTGGCCGCGCGCGGGTGGGTTTGGTGGTCGTGAACGGCCGCTCTTTGAAGGCCTCGTGGCTGATGAATTTCTGAGTGATCTGACTCGTCGCGAATTGACCGATGAAGAACTCGCGAGAGCGATCCGCATCGCGACGCGTGTTTCGGAGGAGTGGGGTAAGACTCTCGCCGCACGCGCGGAACAGGACCCGATTCAATTGAAGGTCGCGATGCGCTCCACGGGGCGGAGGATCCTCGCGCTGATGTCACTCGAAGAGCGTTCGCCAGAACTCTTCGAGGCGAAGATCGTGGAACTCCGCGCGCAAGGCGAGACCGCCCGTGCCGGTGAAGCGCTTCGCCGTGCCGAGGAGCGTGGGAGGAGCGCTGATGCCGATGAGAGTGCGCGCGCTCCGATCGACGCGGAGTTGACGGAACTTCGTGCGGCACTTGACGCGGCGGTTGCGCGGCAGGTCGTCGCGACGATTGCGGTACGTCGTGAAGAGATTCGAGCGGTCGAAACGCGTCTCGCGCGCGCGAAGGAAGATGTCGAGCGGGATGCTGCGGAACCATCGAAACTCGTCGAGGAGATTCGAGGGCGTGCGCTCGCGCCTCGCGACGGGCGTGGCGGGGCGGAGGGTGGTACCCGCGAGCCGCGTGAACCGCGTGATGCTCGTGAGTCGCGTGCAGAACCCCGCAACTAAGAATCGCGGCGAGCCATTCGAGAAGCCGCCCAGGTCATCCGCGTAATTCTCTGGACGCGCTGCGGTAGCATTCGGCCCGTGGGTGCTGACCATTCATCCTCTTCAAACGCCGCCAGTCGAGCCGCTCCGCGAGCCCGGCTCGGTCGCGCCGGCCGAATCGGAGCGCTGGTTCTCGGCTTCATACTCGCGGCGTGCATTGCGACTCTGCCGTGGAGTGCGGGTGCTGTTGCAACTGGCGCAACAGAGATGCCGCGCTACGAAGCGTCGAACCTCGCGCTGAATTTGCTACCGCCCGTGTGGAGCGCGCTTTCCGATGGCGACCTTGCACGGATCGACGAAGCGCGCGTGGCGGGGCAGTATGTACCCGGGCGAGTTCTCGGCACCGACAAACTTGGTCGCGACGTCCTTGCGCGGCTCCTCGTCGGTGGCGCGATCAGCCTCCTTGTTGGGCTCTCAGCCGCAGCGATTGCGGTGATTGTTGGGACGGTGTACGGCTCCATCGCGGGCGCGGCAGGTGGCCGCATCGATGCGATACTCATGCGCATTGTCGACATTCTCTTTGGGCTTCCCTCGATCCTGCTCGTGGTGTTGCTCGCGGTCGCGGTCGATGGGTTGTTGGAAAAGCAAGGCGCGGATCTGGCCCCCGCGGCGCGGCAAGCGATCAATCTCGCAACGCTCCTGATTGCGATTGGTGGACTGAGTTGGCTCACTATGGCGCGCGTCATTCGCGGGCAGGTGATGGCGCTGCGAGCGAAGCCATTCATGGAATCCTGTCGCGCCATCGGCGTGAGCCCCGCGCGGCAGTTCACTCGGCATCTCTTGCCGAATCTGATCGGGCCGATTGCGGTGTATGCCGCGCTTGCGGTACCTGCTGCGATCCTCTCGGAGAGTTTCCTCTCGTTCCTCGGGATTGGAGTTCGTGAGCCCGTGCCGAGTTGGGGCAACTTGGCGGCGGAAGGTCTTGGCGAACTCAACACGGTGGAGAGCCGGTGGTGGCTGCTCGCTGCGCCGTGCCTGTCGATCGCGCTCACGCTTGTGTCGCTCAACTTTCTCGGTGACGAGTTGCGCGAGCGGTTTGACCCTATGCGTGGTCGACGTGTGGCCTAACGGGGCCGTCGCGTGCGGTGAGTCGACCGTGCGAGCGCGCGTGGGCACGTAGGCGCGTGGGCACGTAGGCGCGTGGGTATGTGGGCGCGTGGGTATGTGGGCGCGTGGTCAACGCAGGGGCCCTCCACACTGATTTTGACTTTTTGTTTCGGCGTACGGAAGTCTCGGAAAAAGTTCCGTCAAAGGGGGATTCGGGATTTCTCGCGGTAGGATGGCCGCCCCCCGGAAAGCGGAAGGCGATCCTATGAACAACCGTTTCGGCATCAAAGACTTCGTCACGATCATTTTGCTCGTGGTCGTATTGCTCGCGGTGCTCCTCTCGATGGTCCAGAAGACCCGAATGGAGCTCGCGCTCGACGCGACACGCGCCAAACTCAGTGAAATCGAACAGCAAACGATGCAACTCCAACGCATCGTGGAGAAGGGCTTTTCGGAACGCCCGACGGTCGTCATGGCGCCGGGCGCAGCCGCTGCGAACGCTGCCGACCGTGGCACCAATGACGCTTGGGCACGTCCGGGCGTCAAGATCGAACGTTGGCCTGCGCCTGCGCCGGCGGCCGACCCAACGAAGGTGCCTGGATTTGCAATTGGCGGCGAGTTTGTCGAGTTGTTCGAGGCTCAGCCAGCGAAGCTCGTGCCCTTTATCTCGGGCGACGTGTACTACACGCGAGTTCTTGATCGCGTCTGCGAGGCGCTCGCGACTTTCGACCCGAAGACGTTGAAGTTGCGTGGTCAACTCGCGGACGGGTGGCAGGTGGACCCAGATGGTTTGTGGGTACGTGCGCACATCAGTCCGCGAGCGCGATTTAGCGACGGAACGCCAGTCACATCCGAAGACGTCCGTTGGACCTACGTGGACTACATCTTGAATCCACTCATCGAAGCTGAGCGCACGCGCAGCACCATGGACAATCTCAAGGAAGTCAAGGTCATCGATGAGTTGACGGTGGAGTTCACGTTCAAGGAGCCGCTCTTCACCAACGCGATCAACGCCCTTGGAAACCCGATTCTTCCGAAGGCCTACTACAGTCGCTTCGAACCAACGCAGATCAATCAGGCGACCGGACTCATGATGGGTTCGGGTCCGTTCCGCTTCGAGCGGTTGCCCGCAGGTCCAGACGATCTTGATGTGCAATGGACGCCCGGGCAAGATGTGGTGCTCGTTCGCAACGAGGCATACTGGGCGGAGAAGCCACCACTCGCCGGCATGCGCTTCAAGTCGATCAAAGACGACCTTGGCCGTTTGGTTTCCTACCGCAACGGCGAAGGTTCGATGATGCTTCCCACTTCTCCACAGTTCAACACGGTCCTGAAAGAGGAGCCGGACTTCGAGAAGACGAACTACGCGTTGAAGTGGGTCAACATGCGATGCGGTTACTCGTTTATCGCATGGCAGTGTGGCCCCCGCGCAGGAAAGGAACTGACTCCGTTCGCTGACAAGCGCGTCCGACGTGCCATGACGCACCTCCTCGACCGCGAGAGGATGATTCGTGATATCTGGGACGGGATCGGCATCGTTTCGAAGGGGCCAATGAATCCCGAGAGTCCAGCGAGTGATCCGGCGGTCAAGCCGTTGGATTTCGACGTTGAAAAGGGGAAGGCGCTCCTCGCCGAGGCCGGGTGGATCGATCGCAACGGCGACGGCATTCTTGAGAACGAGAAGGGCGACAAGTTCGAGTTTGAATACACCTACGCAACAGGCGGCGAGATCTCAGAGCGACTCGCGCGATTCGTGAAGGACAGCTACGCGAAAGCCGGCATCGTGATGAAGACTCGGCCGGTCGACTGGAGTCGTTACCAAGAACTCTTGAAGTTGCGCGACTTTGACGCCATCACGCTCGCGTGGGGAAACAACGCTCCGGAAAGCGATCCGCGCCAGATTTGGCACTCGGAGTCCATCAAGGAGGGCGGCGACAACTTCATCCAGTGGCGGAACGCTGATGCAGATGCATTGATCGAAAAGGGCCGGCGCACGATGGACGAGGCTGAACGCATGCTCGTGTGGCGCGAGTTCGAAGCGGTGATTGCCGACGATCAGCCGTACACCTTTGTGCGCGTTGCCCCGTGGCTTCGATTCGTCAAGCGTGACTTTGGCAATGTCAACACGTATCGCACGGGCCTTGAGCCGCAAGAGTTCTTCAAAACGAACTCGGCGACCGCAGCTCCTGCGCCAGCCGGTGGTTGATGCGTGTTCGCTCTCGTCGCGCGCGTGCGCGACGCGGCGTGTGAAGTCTTGTGGAGATCGAGTTGCATGGAAGCCGTCACCACGCACTGGTGAAACGGATGAGTTCGCGCCTGAAGCGTGGCTCGATACCTGAGAACAATGGTCAACTACCTGATCAGACGCCTCTGCCTGATGGTTCCGACGATTCTCGGGATCACCTTTATGGTGTTCATGCTTTTGGCCTTGGCACCCGGTGGAATTGGCGCAGGACTTTCGGTCGCGGGCGGGCAGATGAGCGATACGAGTAAGGCTGCGCAAATGCAGGCGTATCTTGAAGATCGCTACGGTTTGAACGATCCGGTTGTGGTGCAGTACGCGCGTTGGTTGGGGCGAATTTCGCCCGTCAAATTCGGCGAGCGCGATCTTCGAATGCCGACAGGTGACCGTATCGCCGCGCCTCGCGACATCGCAGAGCCACCGATGGGATGGGCATTTGCCTTGCCTGCAAAGCCGGAGGTGGTGTTTACCCCGACGCTCGGCGAGGGGCAAGTCGATGAATTCAAGAAGTTGCAGCGTGACGCAGAAGGTGCACGTCGTTCCTATATCGGTGCGGTGCGTTTCTTCAAGGACACGCTCGCAGACTATGTGCGTGAGGCGGGTGCACCTTGGATCTCGAAGCTTGAGCCGAAGGGTGGCGCGGAACCAGACAAGTTCCGAGATCTCGCGATTCAAGATTCAAATCCGAAAGCGGCGGCGCTCAAAACTGCCGCGGCCGACATGCACCTCAAGTGGGCGAAGGCGGAGGAGACGCGTCAACGCGCACACATCGCCTTCCGAGCGAAGCCGTATCCAGAAAGTGGCATCGGGATCATCCCTGGGCTCGTTTCACTGGACACTCCTGACCTCGGTGTTGCCTTCTCGAAGAATCGCCCAGTGTGGGATCTGATCGCGGCAGCCTTGCCGGTCACGCTTCTCATCAACGCCATCGCCTTTCCAATTTCCTATCTGATCGCCATTCCAACCGGAATCCTCGCGTCGGTTCGACGTGGCGGGTGGTTTGATGTTGGCTCGGGGCTTGCGTTTCTCTCGCTCTATTCGATTCCAACCGTGCTTGCCGGCGTCTTCGCCATCGGCTTCCTTGCAAATAAGCAGTACCTCGGGCTCTTTCCGGTAAGCGGGCTGCATGCGAGCGGTGCGGAGAACTACACGTTCCTGCCGTACTTCGATGCAGCAGGCACGTGGCACGAAGGGTGGCTCCTCGACACGCTGTGGCACATCGTGTTGCCAATTCTCTGCCTCGTCTACACGTCGTTCGCGGTGCTCTCGAAGCAGACGCGCGCCGCGATGTTGGAGAACTTCAACGCGGACTATGTGCGCACGGCGAAGGCGAAGGGTGTCTCGCGAAAGGACGTGGTCATGCAGCACGTCTTCCGAAACAGCCTGCTTCCGCTGATCACGATGTTCGTCGGGATTTTTCCGGCGATGCTTGCAGGGTCGGTTGTGATCGAACGCATCTTCACCGTACCGGGCATGGGCAGCCTCATCCTCGAAGCGATTGATCTTCGCGACCGCGAGATCATCTTGGCCAACACGTTCATGATCGCGTGCGTCAACCTTTTGGCCCTCCTTCTCGCTGACATCCTGTACGCGGTCGCGGATCCGCGGGTGAGTTATGAGTAATGCGAAGTCGGCATCTTCTGGCGTCGCGCCGGCCGCGATTTCTGGCATCGAAGTGATGCGCGGCGTTGGCGCGCAGGAAGCGAAGAGCTTCTGGGCGGATGCATGGGATCGGGTGGTCATCCGACGGGGCGCACAGTTTGCGCTCGTTTGGATTGGACTTGTCGCCTTCCTTGCGATCTTTGCGCCGGTGCTCGCGAGTTCGCATCCATGGCGACTCGAAACGCTCGCGAAAGACGGAAGCGTCACCGACGTGACGTGGCCGCTCGTCGCGAATCTCTCTCCCACCGATTGGCTGTTGATGATCGGATTCCTCGTCGGCGTGCCGTGGGTCTTTCTCCCGATCGGTGAGCAGCGTGGAAAGAAGGCTGGTGCAACTCGCGCGGGGAAGGCTCGTGCGGCGGTCGGAGAAATCGCGAAGTCCGACGGGGGAGCAAAGCCAATTGGTCGGGCGTTCCGGATCGGCGTGCTCGTTGTTGCGCTGCTTCAGGCAGGGCTGACGATCGTCTTGACTGGCGCGTTTACGAGTTGGGCCGACAAGTCCGACGTCGTATGGCTTGAGCAGCTCGCGCGAAGCGAGTCGGGGCCATGGCCCATCGCGATCGTCGTCGCTGGCATCGTCGCCGCGCTTGCGTGTGCGGTTCCGACCTTTGATCGTTTGTTTGCGCGCGCGACCGTCGTCGTCGGTACCGCGGCGTTGGCGGTCGGGCTTTCACTTGGTACTGGCGGCGCGAAACTCATCAATTTCGAGCGCTATATCGAGGCGGAGCGTGCCGGTGAGATTCGCGCAACATGGACAGTCATCCCGTGGTCGCCGCAGTACACGCGCAGCGATATGGTCGGGCTGAAGCCAGGCTCGAAGGTGGAAGAGAATCCGAAACTCGCAGAGTTCAAAGACACGCCGTTTGGCGCGCGTCGCAACTGGCTTGGCACCGACGCGCTCGGTGGCGATGTGCTCGCGCAGATGCTCTGGGCATGTCGCCTTTCGATCTCCATCGGCCTTGTTTCGACCGGTATTAGCCTCTTGATCGGCGTCACCATCGGCGCGGTCATGGGTTACTTCGGCGGATGGATCGACATGTTGCTCTTCCGTGTGGTCGAGATCTTCATGGCCGTGCCGGTTCTCTTCCTACTGATTGTCGCAGCGGGTGTGCTTCCTCGTGATACCTACGTGATGATGGCCATCATCGGGTGTTTTTCATGGACGGGCGCGGCGCGATTTACACGAGCGGAGTTCCTGAAGCTTCGAAAGCAGGACTTTGTGCAAGCAGCGCAGGCCACGGGCCTTCCGCTCCGCGCGATCCTCTTCCGTCACATGCTGCCGAACGGCGTGACGCCCGTGCTCGTGGACGCGAGTTTCGCGATTGCTGCGGCGATTACCGTCGAAGCGACGCTCTCCTTCCTCGGCCTCGGTCCCGATGGCCAAGCCTCGTGGGGGAAACTGCTTTCAAGTGCGACCGCGGCGACCGGCACCTTTGTGTGGTGGCTTGCGGTCTTCCCGGGGCTTGCGATCTTCCTCTCGGTTCTCTCGTACAACTTGCTCGGTGAAGCGCTCCGCGACGCGATTGATCCGAAACTTCGAAAGGCGGCGCACTGATGCTGTCGACCGCGCCCAACGCTGCGGCATCGCCCGCCCGCACGCAGCCGATTCTCTCGGTTCAAGATCTCGCCGTCAGTTTCGACAACGGCTCGGGCCCGCGTGTACAAGCCGTCGCTGGCGTGTCGATGACGGTGCATCCGAATCAGACGCTCGCCGTCGTCGGTGAGTCTGGTTGCGGCAAGAGCGTGACCGCGATGAGCACCATGCAGCTCATTCCGCGGCCGCCGGGACGATTCGATCGCGGCAATATCTTGTTTGAGGGTCGCAACGTGCTCTCGCTTTCCGAGCGCGAGATGCTCTCGATCCGCGGCGGCAAGATCGCGATGATTTTCCAAGAGCCGATGACGAGCCTCAATCCGGTCTACACGATCGGCGATCAGATCATGGAGGCGATTCTCCTCCATCAGAAGGTCGGTGCTGAGCAAGCGTGGTCGATCGCGATTCAAGCGATGAAGGACGTGGGCATTCCGAAGGCTGAGGAGCGGATGAAGGCGTATCCGCACCAGTTCTCCGGGGGTATGCGGCAACGCGTCATGATTGCGATGGCGCTCGCGTGTCAGCCGACGTTGCTCCTCGCGGACGAGCCAACGACCGCGCTCGACGTCACGATTCAGGCGCAAATTCTCGAGTTGTTGCGGGAACTGCAGCGTTCGCGCGGCATGGGCATCATGCTCATCACGCACAACCTCGGTGTTGTGGCGGAGAACGCAGATGTCGTGTGCGTGATGTATGCCGGGCGCGTGGTGGAGTACGCGCGCGTCTTCGAACTCTTTGATAATCCTCTTCACCCCTATACGCGCGGGCTCTTCAACTCGATTCCGTTGTTGACCGCGCGGAAGCACCGCCTCACCACCGTCGAAGAGGTGGTGAAGGACGCGCAGCAGTTCACGCTGCCGCCGCCGGGTGGCGGGGGACTTGAGGTTGATGCGCGTCTTGGAACGTTGGTTCCTTGGTGGCCAGAGCCGCCGGCGGGTGTGAAGCCTGCGCTCGCGCAAGAAGGCGACGAATACGCGCTCGTCCAAGTCGCTCCGACGCGTTGGGTGGGCTGCTTCAAGACCGCCGAAGTTGCGGCGCATCCGAGCCCAGCACCGGATCTCGACTATCGCCGCGAGGATTACCAAAGCGGAAATGCGTGATTCTGGCCCCGAAGCGCACGGTCATCGGTCGGGGTCGCGGTCGCGTTTGATCGCACAGGGTGATCTCGTCTGGCACCAACGGCCGTTCGATGCGCTGAGTGTTCGTCAGCTCTACGCGATCATGGCGTTGCGCGCGCAGGTCTTCGTGGTCGAGCAGCGCTGCGCCTACCAAGATGCGGATGGCTGCGATGCGGTGAGTCGCCATCTCTGGGCTGAGCAGCCCGACGGCACGATGGCCGCCTATCTGCGAGTCCTTCCTGCGGGCGTGAAGTTCGCGGAGGTGAGTCTCGGAAGGGTGATCACTGCACCCGACGTACGACGAAGTGGTCTTGGCCGCGAACTCATGCGACGCGGGATTGCCGCCGTTGGCGAGGGCGTACCCATTCGAATCGGTGCGCAGGCGTATCTCGAGCGTTTCTATGCGGAGTTCAGATTCGAGCGCGCGTCGGGCCTCTACGACGAGGACGGAATCCCACACATCGAAATGCTTCGCCGCGGATGTTGAGTCGGGCGCTGAGTTGGGCGCTGAGTTGGGCGGTGAGTTGGATTATGAGTTGGACTTGCGAGCCTCTTCGCGTCGAGCGGTGCATCCAGCACATCTGTCGCGCGAAACGTGGCGACTATGCCGAAACTCGCTCCAAAGTCTGCCACGAAGAAGTCCGTTACGAAGAAGTCTTCCGCGAAGTCCTCAACCAAGTCGACCACCAAGTCGACCACCAAGTCGACCGCGAAGAAGCCTGCAACGAAGTCCGCAACAACGGCTGTGGCGAAGGCCCCGAAAGTCGCCTCCGCGCAGACCGTGAAGGTCGCTGCGAAGTCGCCCGTGCAAAAGGGTGCTGCGAAGAAGGTTGCTGCGACAAGCGCGACGGCCGCTTCAGGTCTCATCGCCGTTGGTGAACTCGCACCCGACTTCCGTGCGGTCGATGCCGCTGGCAAGACCATCACCCGCGCAAGCATGAAGGGTAAGTCCTTCGTCCTCTACTTCTATCCGCAGGACGACACGCCGGGCTGTACCGTCGAAGCGTGCACGTTCCGCGACAACCGCCCGAAGTTCGAGAAGCTCAGCTGCCCCGTACTCGGCGTGAGCCCTGATTCCTCGGAGAGCCACCGCAAGTTCGATGCGAAGTACAGCCTCGGCTTCACGTTGCTCGCCGATGCGCCTGGCGCTGATGGCGTGCCGCCTGTCGCCGCCGCGTTCGGCGTTTGGCAAGAGAAGAGCATGTACGGACGCAAGTACATGGGCATCGTGCGTACGACCTACGTGATCGACGGTCGCGGTCGTGTCGCGGCGCGCTTCGACAAGGTGAAGGTCGACGGCCACGCGGACGCGGTGCTTGACGCCGTGTCGGCGCTCGGTCGCTGAGCGATACGGAACAAGCACTCGAGCACGTTTCCTTCATCACGCTCCTCCATCGCGCGTCCTCCATCGCGCGTCCCCCATCACGCGTCCCTCATCGGGCGTGAAGTTGGTGCGCAATGGTTGATTGTGGGCAGGGCGTCGCTTTGATCGCGCGCCGCGCATCATGGTGGCTTTTCCTGCGGCGTACGCAGGGAGGCCACTTTCGGTGTGCGTGGAGAATCCCATGCGCCCAGTCGTACTCGCTCTCGTTTCGTGCTCCGCCGTTGCCGCTGCTGCAGCAGTCGCCCCGTCCGCATTCGCCACCATCGTGCTCGCAGACGGCGAGTCCATTTCCCTCGAGGCGATCGTTGGGGCTGGCGGCGACCGCAGTGTTCGCATCGGCGATCAGGAGTACTTTTTCGGCGTCTTCGAGTCGCACTTCGCGGCAAGCGGCATCACCCTGACCGCGCGCATCAACGACACGGCGAATCAGTTTGGTCGTTTCGATACGGGTTTCGATCTTGCGGGCGGCTTCTCCGATCTGTTGCCATCGAACGAGGAGCCAAGCATGATGTCGATCGGTTTCACCGTGACGATCGTGCCCGAGGCGGTGAAGAACGGCGTCCGACTTTGCGACGCATGGATGCAATTCGATGGCGACGCAAGCGGCGTCGGCTCGTACGCCGAGGTCATCGAGCACTTGGTCGCGCCGCCAGCGGAAGAAATGATCGGTGCGCTTGAGGTCTATGACCGCGTCACGCTGGAGGGCGACGAACTCACCCGTCGGAAAGATGCGTTGGAGTTCTGCGGCCCCGACGGGTTCGGGGCGGTCTCGTCGCTCATCGTCGAGAAGACCGCGACCTTCTTCGCGCGGCCCGTCGGCGGCGTCGCCTCGGCGAGCCTCATCGAGCAGCGATTCAGTGAGGTCCCATCGCCCGGCGCGCTCGCGCTCGCGGGCCTTGCTGGCTTGATCGGGTATCGCCGCTCGCGTTCGTGATCGGGTCGCGATACGGCGACTCGTCGGTTCTTCGGCATGGTGCCCGAACGCGCTTGGTCGCGGGGTGCGTCGCGAATCTCGCACGATCGATCACCAATGCGGCTTTCGTCGCGTTCGTTACCCTGCCGTGATGGACGTCCTGACGCTTCAGATCCGACGGCTTCGGCCGAGTGCCGTCTTGCCCGCCTACCAAACCGACCTCGCAGCCGGCATGGATCTCTCGGCCGATCTTGATGCGTCAGTGGTGCTGCAGCCTGGCGACATCGCGCTCATCCCGTGCGGATTCGCCATGGCGCTTCCGCCGGGGTTCGAGGCGCAGGTGCGTCCGCGCTCAGGGCTCGCCACCAAGTTTGGGATCTCGATGCCGAACGCACCGGGGACGGTGGATGCCGACTATCGCGGAGAGATGAAGGTGCCGCTCATCAATCTCGGACGTCAGGCGTTCACTGTCGAGCCAGGAATGCGCGTTGCGCAGATGATCATCGCACGGGTTGCGCGGGCAGAAGTCGCTGTCGTTCATGAACTTACGGAGACCTCCCGTGGAGCGGGAGGTTTCGGCTCGACAGGCTTCGGTCAACCCTGAGATGCACCGCGACGCCGACGCGTGAACCTACGCGCAGACGCTCGTAAGCCCTTCCCGAAGCGGCGCGGATTCGTCACAATGGCGGATCTCCGGTAGCCCGGAGGAATAGGAGTTCATCTTGACGACCGCGACCGCTGCCGCCGTGAATGTCCCGCTGCTCGACCTGAAGGCGCAGTACGCGACCATCCGCTCTGAAATTGAGCCGGTGATCAAAGAGGTGATCGAGAGTCAGTACTTCATCGGCGGCCCCAAGATCGCTGAGCTTGAGTGCATGACCGCGGGCTACTGTCAGACGAAGTACGCCATCGGCTGCGCCAACGGGTCGGATGCCATTCTCTTGGCGTTGCAGGCGCTTGGCATCGGCCAAGGCGATGCGGTCATCTGCCCGTCCTTCACCTTCTTTGCGACCGCTGGAAGTGTCCACCGTCTTGGTGCGCAGCCCATCTTTGTCGACGTGGATCCGGCGACCTACAACATTTGCCCTGAATCCACGCGCCAAGCGTTCCGCTGCCACAAAAACATCAAGGCGATCGTCCCTGTCCACCTCTTCGGTCAGGCTGCAGATCTCGACGCGATGCTTGCGATCGGCCAAGAGTTCGGCGTACCCGTCGTCGAAGATGCTGCGCAGGCCATCGGTACGGAAGATCCGCAGGGTCGTCGTGTCGGCTCGCGCGGAGCGATTGGCACGTTTAGCTACTTCCCCTCGAAGAATCTCGGTGGTTTCGGCGACGGCGGCATCATCACGACGAATGATGAAGCGCTCGCGACCCGCATGATGCGACTTCGAAACCACGGGATGGAGCCGAAGTACTACCACGACGAGGTCGGCATGAATTCGCGCCTCGACGCGCTCCAAGCGGCGGTTTTGCTCGTGAAGATGCGTCACCTCGACGCGTGGAGCATGGGTCGGCAGAAGAACGCGGCGTTCTACGACGCGGCGTTTTCGGCCGCAGGTGCGACAGACTCCGGCACGCCGCTCACCGCGGGCGGCTTCCAACTCCGCTTTCCAAAGGCTGCCCCGAAGGGCGCTCGGCACATCTACAACCAGTACACGATTCGTGTGCCCGCCGCGATCCGCGATGCGGTGCGCCAAGATCTCGCCGAACGAAAGATCGGAACCGAGATCTATTACCCAGTCCCGCTGCATCTTCAGAAGTGCTTCGCGCACCTCAACTACACGCGCGGGATTTTCCCGCATTCAGAGCTCGCAGCGCTTGAAGCGATCGCGCTTCCGATTTACCCAGATCTCGTTCCTGCGCAACTTGAGCATGTTGCAACATCAGTGATCGAGTGCGTCCGCAACCGGATGTCCCGTTAAAGCGAGGCGCGCGATGAATTTGAATTACCGACGCAAGAAGCGCGAACGGCATCACGCCGCGACGCAGGATGAAGACGCAACGAGTGCGCCGCTCCTTGAGCATCAACTGGTGCCACGAGGCGAGGCGCAACTCGTCACGACGAAAGAAGCACTCGACGAGGCGCTTGCGCACGTGCGAAGCGCAGGAACTTTCGCGTACGACACCGAATTCATCGGTGAAGAGAGCTACTGGCCTCGCATTTGCCTCGTGCAAATCGCAACGACCGAGCGCGTGATTCTCGTCGACGCGGTCGCAGTACCCGATCTCGCGCCGATCTTCGAACTCGTCGCTGATCCGACGCTTCTGACTCTCGTTCATGCAGGAACGCAAGACCTCGAGCCAGTGCGTCGCATTCTTGGTCGCGAGCCGACCAACATTCTTGATGTGCAAGTCGCGGCGGCGTTTGCCGAGATGCCGTGGCCCGCGGGTCTTGAAAAGCTCGTCGATCGTTTCGCTGGGCATCGCATCTCGAAGGGGCACACGTTTACCAACTGGGATGCCCGTCCATTGACGCCGTCGCAACTTCGGTATGCGGCTGACGATGTGCGCTATCTCCCGCTTGTGTGGGAGCGCCTGCGTTGCGAACTCGAGGCACGTGGAACGCTCGCATGGGCGATGCGCGAGTGTGAGCAAAGTGGCAAGATTCCCGCGCGTTTCGACGAGGAATCGCAGATCCGTCGCACGATGAAGAGTTGGCCGATGAAGCCGGCGCAGGTGCCGACGCTCCGTCTCGTGACGCGACTTCGCGACACGATCGCGCGCGGTGAAGACTTGCCGCATCGCGTCGTGATGCCCGATGAAACGCTCGCAGAAATCGTGCGGCAGAAGCCGACAACGGCAGCGCAGATTGCAGGAATCCGCGGGCTTCCCAAGCGCTTCGCCCAAAAGTACGGCGAGCAGATTCTTGCAGCGGTTGTTGAGGGCGGAAAGATGCCGCCGGAGAAACTCGCGCACGGCAAAATCACCGAGGAAACCGGCGATGATCGCACGTGCATTGATGCACTTCTCGCGATCGCCAGCGCGCGCTCCATCGCGATGGGTCTCGCGCCCGGCATGGTGCTCACGCGCAGTGATCTTTCGCGTTGGTGGATGTCACGGAATTCCACCTCGCCCGAGCCGCTGTTCGAGGCTGGCGATTGGCGCATCGAAGCGATGGGTACGTGGCTCGACTCCTTCTTGAAGGGCGACGCAAGCGTTGCAATCTCTTGGAAAGACGGGCGTCCGTCGCTCGCAAAGGAGTGACATGCGTTCCATCAATCCGGCGACCGGCGAAGCGATCGGTGCAGATTTTCCGCGCTCTTCTCGTGCCGAACTGAGCGCGATCGCGGATGCGGCCTTCGATGCGATCGACTTTCTTGCAGACGCACCCGGCGTACAGCTTGCTGGATTTCTCGAGGATTACGCGGCGCGCGTCGAGTCGGATCGAGAAGGAATCGCGCGGCTGGCGCACGAAGAGACGGCACTTCCGTACGCACCCCGACTCTCGGAAGTCGAATTCAATCGCACAACGTTTCAGTTGCGCGAAGCTGCGCGTGCGCTACGCAATGAGTCGTGGCGTGAGATCACGCGTGACGAGAAAAACAATCTGCGTTCGTCGCATGTACCTCTCGGAGGTGCGGTTCTTTCGATCGGACCGTCGAACTTTCCATTGGCTTTCAATGGCATTTCGGGCGGCGACTTCTGCGCAGCGCTCGTGGCGCGAAATCCCGTGATTGCCAAGGCGCATCCCGGACATTGCAACACAACGGCTCGACTCTTCGAGCATTGCGCGGCTGCGCGCGATGCTGCGGGTCTTCCGAAGGCCGCACTGCAACTCTTCTTCGAATGCGCACCCGAGGATGGCGAGGCGTTGCTTGCGCATCCGGGAGTTGCGGCGCTTGGATTTACGGGTTCGCGTGCGGCTGGACTGCGATTGAAGGCCGTGTGCGATCGACTCGGAAAGCCCGCAAGTCTCGAAATGTCGAGCGTGAATCCTGTCTTTGTTGCGTCGCACGCAGCGGAATCACGCGCGGAAGTGATTGCCGATGCGTGGACAGCATCGGTTCTCCTCGGTGGTGGGCAGTTCTGCACGAAGCCTGGTGTGATACTCGTCGCGGGAGAACGCGCGGCGGCGCGTGTGGCGGCACGTGCACGCGAAGTGCTCGCGCAAGCGGTACCCGCGGTGCTCTTGACGGCGGCCGTGCGCGATCACGCGAACGCGACGATCGCAGCGCTGTGTGCCCGAGGCGCCGCGCCGATCGTGGGTGGTGGAGCAACGCATGATGGCCAAGAGGCGCGAGGGATTCGGCTTACGCCAACACTCTTCGCGGTCGATGCCGCATTCGCGCGCGCGCATCGCGCGCAGGTTTTCACCGAAGCGTTTGGTCCGCTCGGTATCGTCGTCGCGGTGGAAGGTGATGCGCAACTTGTTGATTTTGCGCGTTCACTCGATGGGCAACTCGCAGCGACGATGGTGTCCGACGAAGCAGATGCGACCACGCGCGCCACACTGCTCGGCATCTTGCGCTTTAAGGCTGGGCGTATCCTCGATGAGGCGATGCCAACAGGTGTCGCGGTGTCGCCTGCGATGGTCCACGGCGGACCGTTTCCGGCGACAGGAGATGCGCGTTTCTCCGCCGTCGGCCTGCCCGAAGCGGCGAAGCGCTTTTCAAAGTTGCTCTGTCTTGATCGCGTGCGATGAATGTCGTCGCTCCACTGATGCGACTCCACTGACGCCACTCCACTGACGCGGCGCAATCGACCGCGAAACTGCCGCGGTTTACGTCGGCCGTGACGCGAGTGCGCGCCGAATGATCTCCAATGCGCGCGCACGCTCGGTTCCATCAAGTGGTTGACGTGGCGCTCGCACGCGCTCGTCACCCGTGTGCGTCTCAGCCATCACGAGTTTGATCAATTGCACGAAATCAGGAACTGTGTCGAGTCGGAGAAGCGGTAGGAACCAGGCATACAACGCGTCGCATGCACCGATGTCGGCCGCTTCGTGCGACTGTGCGAGCGTGAACAGCCGCACGCTCTCTTCTGGGAGCGCGTTCGCGAGGCCCGCGATCCAGCCAGCGCAACCCATGCGTGCGCCTTCAACCGCGCAATCGTCGAGGCCCACGAGTGCGCCGACTTTGCGTGCGCGCCCGCGATTTCCCGCGACAAGCGCGGTGAGTTTGCGTGCGTCGCCGGTCGAGTCTTTGACGGCGACGAGGTTCGCGTGGCGTTCGGCGAGATCGAAGACTTGCTCCGCGCTCACATCGACGATGTACGCCGGCGGATTGTTGTAGAGCATCATCGGCAGGGGTGCCGCGGAGAGCATCGCTTCAAAGTGCGCGCGATACTCTCGCCACGCGCCCTTATGCACGTACGGCGGCAGAATCATGCAGCCACGCATGCCGATCTCTGCAGCCTTCTCAACCTGTCGAACTGCGTCGCGGGTGGATGCTGCGGAAATCGTGGCAAACGCGTTGCCGCGGCCTTCGCTCGCGTCACGGATCGCACGCCATCCCTCGGCACGTTCCTCGAACGAAAGGGTCTGCCCCTCCCCGAGCGAGCCCGGCCACACCGTGCCCGTGCAGCCTGCAGTCAGCATGCGGCGGGTGAGGTCACCGAGGCCCGTTGCGCAGAGCGATCCATCTTCTCGAAACGGCGTAACGGTTGCGGGGATGACCCCACGAAAAGGTGCGCCAGTGGGATCACTCGGGTGTTCGTGCAGCGAAGTCGCAGTCGTCGTCGGGCTCATCCTCGCAGCGTAGCAGCGCCTGCGAGTATCTTGCGCCCGTGCAGATCCGCCGTTTCATCGACAGTCACACAGAAGGCGAGCCCACGCGCGTTCTGCTTGGCGACAACAACGCGCCATTTTCGACAACGCTTCCCGACATCCTCGCCCGGTGGACGCAGCGTGGCCGTCTCGTGATCCCGCCTGAGATGTTGGCGCTCGCGGCGAATCCTCGCGCGGCAGACGCAACAGTCTGCGCCCTGGTTTGTGCGCCCTCCAACATTCATTCCGCGTGTGGTGTGCTCTTTTGGAATGCCACAGGACCACTCGGGATGTGCGGCCATGCGACGATTGGGCTCGCGCGCACGCTTGCGTGGGCGGGCTATGACCTTCCGCATGTTGCAACCTTTGAGACGCGTGTTGGCGAGGTGCGCGTCCAGTCGTTGCCGGACGGCTCCATCGGATTTACGAATGTGGCGTCGTACGTCCATGCACGCGACGTGGAAGTCGTACTTGAGCAAGGTGGCGTTGTGCGGGGCGACATCGCGTGGGGCGGCAATTGGTTCTTCATCGTGCGGCATGACGGACGAGGAGCGACAGGAAAGTCGGGGCGTTCCATGCGGTCGCATGCCGACGAACTTGCATATGCAAACTCCATTGCGCAGGGAGTTGCGTCCGCGAAACTTCGTGGAGGCCTCGAGAACGATGGAGTGATCGATCATGTCGCGCTGATCTTTCAGGCTTCACGCGGCGACGCGCACGCTCGCAACTTTGTGCTCTGTCCAAACGGTACGTTCGATCGATCGCCGTGCGGGACAGGGACGAGTGCGCTCCTGGCGTCGCTCGCGACGCGTTGCGAACTTGCGCCGAGCGAAGAATGGCGCCAAGAGAGTGCGATTGGCAGTTTGTTCCGTGCGTCGTACGCGACGGTCGAGGGTCAACCCCGATTCATTCCGGGCAGCAATCCGGCTGCACTTCATGTGATTCCGAGGATTGAAGGACGCGCGTTCATCGTGGCCGATGGGCGCATCGTGGTCGATCAAGGTGATCCATCGCGACGTGGTGGTTGGATTGAGGAAGCCTGAACACGACTTTCAGAGCATGCGCAAAGGACCACAATGCGGCAGGAAGCCCACGAGATTCTCTACAACCCGCGGCTCAATCGAGGCACTGCGTTCAGTGAAACCGAGCGTGAACTTCTTGGATTGACCGGGCTTTTTCCTGATGCTGTAGAAACGTGCGAGATTCAAAAAGAGCGCGCACTCAGGCAGCTTGATCGCCGCGCGAATGACTTAGAGCGTTACGTCTATCTTTCCGAATTGCAGGATCGCAACGAACGGCTTTTCTATCAGTTGTTGCGCGCAGATCCTGTTCGTCACATGCCGATTGTCTATACGCCAACGGTCGGTGAGGCGTGTCAGAAGTTCGGGCACATCATGCGTCGGCCGAAGGGTCTCTATGTGTCACTGCGTCATCGCGGTCGTGTTGCGGACATCCTGCGGAACTGGCCGGAAGCTGACGTTCGCATCATCTGCGTCACGGACGGTGAACGCATTCTCGGGCTTGGGGATCTTGGGATCTGCGGTATGGGCATCCCGGTTGGAAAGCTCGCGCTCTACACCGCGGTTGGCGGAGTGCATCCGGCCCGTTGCATGCCAGTGGTGCTCGATGTTGGTACGAACAACCGCGAGTTTCTTGCGGATCCGCTCTACCCGGGGCTTCGGCATGAGCGCGTGCGCGGCGCGGAGTATGACGCGCTCGTCGAAGAGTTCGTCGTGGCGGTGCAAGAGGTCTATCCGAAAGCGTGCATTCAATTCGAGGACTTTCATAACACCACAGCGATTCCGCTGCTCGCGCGCTATCGCGATCGCGTCTCGTGTTTCAACGATGACATTCAGGGCACCGCATCGATCGCGGTGGCGGGACTCTTTGCGGCGTGTCGTGCCCTTGAGAATTCGCTGGCGGATCACCGCTATCTCTTCTTCGGTGCAGGGAGTGCGGCGACCGGCATCGCAGATCTCGTCGTGCAGGCGATGAAGGCGCGTGGTGTTTCGGATGCGGAAGCCCGATCTCGCATCTGGCTGATGAACTCGAAGGGGCTCGTTGTTCGCGAAAATCCAGGGATTCAGCCGCATCAACGCGAGTTCGTGCGTGACGGTCGCCTCGAGCCCACGCTGCTTGACGCTGTGCGCGCCGTGCAACCAACGGTGCTTGTTGGAACGAGTACGCAGCCGCAGACTTTCACCAAGGAAGTCATCGATGCGATGCGCATGTACTGTCGGCGCCCTGTGATTTTCCCGTATTCAAACCCAACCTCAAAAGCGGAGTGCACCGCGGAACAAGCGTGGACTTGGACCGACGGCGAGGCGATTTTTGCGGCGGGTTCGCCGTTTCCACCTGTTGAAATTGGCGGACGGGTTCTGATTCCCGGGCAAGGCAACAACGTCTACATCTATCCGGCGGTGGGGCTTGCCGTGTACGCCTGTGAAGCGACGCGTGTGACCGATGAGATGTTCCTGCGCGCAGCAGAGTCGCTCGCGTCACGCACGACCGATGCAGAACTCTCGGTTGGGCTGATTTACCCGCCGCTGCAGCGGATTCATGAATCCGCCGTCGAAGTTGCGATGGATGTCGCCGAACTGATTTACGCGCGAGGTCTTGCGGGCGTGGAGCGACCGAAAGACA